>NZ_JAMBDI010000064.1:0-24388 GCF_036858055.1 Pseudomonas sp. SF2
CCGCGAAGCGCCGCGCGGGCGGCGCTCGATCTCATAGGCGACATCACTCTCGATCCAAACACCCCGCCCCCCACCCGAAATCCCATTGAACCTCCCCCCCAACCATTCTGGTCTAGTCTGAAGTTATGACCGGACCTGGGCCAGGGACGTGCAATTGAGTGTCCGGGCCGGATCACCATTGGAGTCCTTGGGAGGTGCCCTCATGAGCCTGCTGCTCGAGCCTTACACCCTGCGTCAGCTGACCCTGCCCAACCGCATCGCCGTTTCGCCGATGTGCCAGTATTCCGCCGTCGATGGCCTGGCCAACGACTGGCACCTTGTTCATCTGGGCAGCCGCGCCGTGGGTGGCGCGGGCCTGGTAATCACTGAAGCCGTGGCGGTGACCGCCGATGGCCGCATCACCGCTGAAGACCTCGGCCTGTGGAATGACGCCCAGATCGCCCCGCTGCAACGCATCACCCGTTTCATCACCGCCCAGGGGGGCGTGCCCGGTATCCAGCTGGCTCACGCCGGGCGCAAGGCCAGCACCTATCGCCCGTGGCTGGGCAAGCAAGGCAGCGTCAAGCTCGAGGAGGGCGGCTGGCAGCCGGTAGGGCCGTCGAAGATCGCCTTCGATCCGCAACACACACCGCCACGCGAGCTCACCCATGACGAAATCCAGGATGTGATCGCCGCCTTCGTCGCTTCGACCGAGCGTGCCCTGAAGGCCGGTTTCAAGGTGGTCGAGATCCACGCCGCCCATGGCTACCTGTTGCACCAGTTCCTGTCACCGTTGAGCAACCAGCGTCGCGACGAGTACGGCAGCAGTTTCGAAAACCGTATCCGCCTGACCCTGCAGGTGGTCGAGGCTGTGCGCAAGGTCTGGCCTGCCGAGTTACCGCTGTTCGTGCGGGTATCGGCGACCGACTGGGTCGAGGACGGCTGGAACCCGGATGAAACCGTCGAACTGGCCCGCCGCCTGCGTGGCTTGGGCGTCGACCTGATCGACGTGTCCTCCGGCGGCACCTCGGTCAATGCCGAAATCCCCACAGGGCCCGGCTACCAGACCCGCTTCGCCGAGCGTGTGCGCAAGGAATCGGAAATTGCCACCGGCACCGTGGGCATGATCACCGAACCGGCCCAGGCCGAGCACATTCTGCGCACCGGCCAGGCCGACATCATCTTCCTCGCCCGCGAACTGCTGCGCGACCCGTACTGGCCGCTGCACGCCGACGACGACCTGGGCGGCAACAAGGCCACCTGGCCAGCGCAATACCAGCGCGCCACCAGCCGGGCCAACCCGATTCACGAGTCGGATTTGCGCGACTAGGGTCTACCTGTACTGGCCTCTTCGTGGGTGAACCCGCTCCCACAGGTACATCACTAACCTCAAGGGCTGTGATGTACCTGTGGGAGCGGGCAAGCCCGCGAAGAAGGCGGCTCGGTGTTCGCGGCGGTTCGACGCCTCGATGACCCTGCTCCTACAACGACCGCGTTGGCTTCTCAACTCAGCTATAGGCGGCTTTGCTGAGGATATCGCTTACCCACTGGTTGATACTCTTCTCTGCCAACTCGGCCTTGGCGGCCACGCTGGCATGAAGGGTAGGTTCGAGTCGCAGGCTAAGCTTGCCAGAGTAGGTCTTCTGCGGCTCGCGGCCCAGGCGTTCGCACGTCTCAAGATAATCGTCCACGGCTTCTTCGAATGCCTGGCGCAACTCACTGATGGATTCGCCGTGAAAACCGATCACATCGCGAATACCCGCAACGTGGCCGATCAGCAACTGGTCTTCGTCGCTGTATTCGATACGAGCGGCATAGCCGCGGTAAGTCATGACATTCATGGTATTACTCCTGCCTGCTCAAGGAACTGGCGGGCGTCTCGTAGTTGGTAGGGCTTTGCGTGCCTGTCCGGATGAGGGCGGTGGAAGGTTGCCACTGCTCCATTGAGTTCAAAGCGAACCCGTGACCCTCGTCCTTCAATCACTCGGGCACCCAGGGATACCAACAGTGATTCCACTCGCGCCCACTCCAGCGTCCTGGGAACCGGCCTTTTCAGTACTGCTTCAAGTGTGGCTTGTTGATGATTATTCATGGTATCAGATTATGATACCAGCAAGCATGGCTCAATGGATGAGCAGTAGGAGGGAGTAGATCAAGCTTGAAGGAAATGTCTGAGATGTTAAACGAGGGGGCAAAGCCCCTCGGCTAACGGTTCGGTCAATGCTTGATCATCACATGCCGCACACAGGTGTAGTCCTCCAGCCCATACATCGACATGTCCTTGCCATACCCCGAATGCTTCTGCCCGCCATGGGGCATTTCGCTGACCAGCATGAAGTGGGTGTTCACCCATGTGCAGCCATACTGCAGGCGCGCCGCCAGGCGGTGGGCGCGGCCGGTGTCGCGGGTCCAGACCGATGAGGCCAGGCCGTAGTTGGAGTCGTTGGCCCATTCCAGCGCCTGCGCTTCGTCGCTGAAGCGGGTCACCGACACCACCGGGCCGAACACTTCATTGCGCACGATTTCGTCATCCTGCAGCGCATCGGCCAGCACCGTCGGCTCGAAGAAGAAACCGTCGCCATCAATTGCCTTGCCACCCGTCACCAGGCGAATGTGCGGCTGGGCAACCGCGCGTTGCACAAGGCCCGCGACCTTGTCGCGGTGCTGGGCGCTGATCAGTGGCCCCAGTTCGGTGTCCTCGGCTTCCTGCAGGCCCGGCTTGAGGCTGGCCACTGCGGCCCCCAGGCGTTCGACGAAACGCTCGTAGATGCCATCCTGCACATACAGCCGACAGGCCGCGGTGCAGTCCTGGCCGGCGTTGTAAAAGCCGAAGGTACGGATGCCGTCGATGGCCGCGTCGATGTCGGCATCGTCGAACACCAGCACCGGGGCCTTGCCGCCCAGTTCCATGTGCATGCGTTTTACGCTGTCGGCGGTGGCGCTGATGATGTGCGCGCCGGTGGGGATCGAGCCGGTCAGCGACACCATGCGCACCTTGGGGTGGTTGACCAGCGGGTTGCCGACCGTCTGGCCACGGCCGAAGAGGATGTTCAGCACCCCCGGTGGCAGCAGGTCCTGGGCCAGTTCACCGAGGCGCAGGGCGGTCAGCGGGGTCAGTTCGGAGGGCTTGATCACCACCGTGTTGCCGGCAGCCAGGGCCGGGGCGATCTTCCACGCCAGCATCATCAACGGGTAGTTCCACGGCGCGATCGAGGCCACCACGCCCAGCGGGTCACGGCGGATCATCGATGTGTGGCCCGGCAGGTACTCGCCGGCTGCCGAGCCGCCCAGGCAGCGTGCTGCACCGGCAAAGTAGCGGAACACGTCGGCAATTGCCGGGATCTCGTCATTCAGCGCGGCGCTCAGCGGCTTGCCGCAGTTCTGCGATTCCAGCCGGGCCAGTTCATCGCCATGGGCTTCGATTGTGTCGGCTAGCGCCAGCAAGGCTTGCGAGCGGTCCTTGGGGCTGGTTTGCGACCAGCTGTCGAAGGCCTGGTCGGCAGCGCGCACGGCGCTGTCCACCTGGGCATCGCTGGCTTCGTTGATTTGCGCCAGGGCAGTGCCCAGCGCCGGGTTGAGCACGGTCCAGGCCGGGCCTTGGCCAGCGACCAGCTGGCCATTGATCAGCATCTGTGTTTGCATCGGGGACTCCTCCAGGGTCATTTGCCACTGCCCGCGACGCTTTCGCCGCCACGGGTCAGGTAATAGGCGCCAAGGATTGGCAGCATGGTCACCAGCATCACCAGCATGGCGACCACGTTGGTCACCGGCACGTCGCGCGGGCGGCTGAGCTGGTTGAGCAGCCAGATCGGCAGGGTGCGTTCGTGGCCGGCGGTGAAGGTGGTGACGATGATTTCGTCGAACGACAGGGCAAAGGCCAGCATGCCGCCGGCCAGCAGCGCCGAGCCGAGGTTGGGCAGGATGATGTAGCGGAAGGTCTGCCAGCCGTCGGCGCCCAGGTCCATCGAGGCTTCGATCAGGCTCTGCGAAGTACGCCGCAGGCGGGCGATCACGTTGTTGTAGACGATCACCACGCAGAACGTGGCGTGGCCGACCACGATGGTGAACAGGCCGGGCTCTATCCCTAAGGTCTTGAACGCCGAGAGCAGGGCGATGCCGGTGATGATGCCGGGCAGGGCGATGGGCAGGATCAGCATCAGCGAAATGCTCTCCTTGCCGAAAAAGCTGCGCCGGTACAGCGCCGCCGAGGCCAGCGTGCCGAGCACCAGGGCGATCAGCGTGGCCAGGCAGGCCACCTGCAGCGACAGCTTGATCGCCTCCAGCACATCGGGCCGGGCGAAGGCCACGGCGAACCACTTCAGGGTAAAGCCCTTGGGCGGGAAGCTGAACGCTGCGTCTTCGGTGTTGAAGGCATACAGGAAGATGATCAGGATCGGGAAGTGCAGGAACAGCAACCCGCCCCAGGCCGCCAGGCGCAGCCCGGTCGAGGCTTTTTCAGAGTGCATCGAAGGCCCCCAGGCGCTTGACGATGGAAAGGTACACCGCGATCAGCACGATCGGCACCAGGGTGAACGCGGCGGCCATCGGCATGTTGCCGATCGCCCCTTGCTGGGCATAGACCATGCTCCCGATGAAGTAACCGGGCGGGCCGACCAGCTGTGGCACGATGAAGTCGCCCAGGGTCAGCGAGAAGGTAAAGATCGAGCCGGCGGCAATGCCCGGGATCGACAGCGGCAGGATTACTTGCACGAAGGTTTGCCCGGGCCGCGCGCCGAGGTCTGCCGAGGCCTGCAACAGCGACGGCGGCAAGCGTTCCAGCGAGGCCTGGATCGGCAGGATCATGAACGGCAGCCAGATGTACACGAACACCATGAAGCGCCCCAGGTGTGAAGTCGACAGCGTGCTGCCGCCAACGCCCGGCAGCGCCAGCACCGTTTGCAGCAGGGCATCCAGGTGCAGCTGCTGGACGAACCACTGGGCCACGCCGCCCTTGGCCAGCAGCAGGGTCCAGGCGTAGGTCTTGACGATGTAGCTGGCCCACATCGGCATCATCACCGCGATGTAGAAAAACGCCTTGGTCTTGCCGCTGGTGTAGCGCGCCATGTAGTAGGCGATGGGGAAGGCCAGTACCGCACTGGCCAGCGACACCGCCAGTGCCATGCCCAGGGTGCGCAGGATGATGTCGAAGTTCGACGGGTTGAACAGCGCGGCGAAATTGCCCAGGGTCAGGTCCGGGGTTACCGCCATGGTGAAGTCGTCAAAGGTATAGAAACCCTGCCACAGCAGGTTCAGCAGCGAGCCCAGGTAGATCGCGCCGAACCAGGTCAGCGGCGGTATCAGCAGCAGCGCCAGGTACAGGTTGGGGCGCCGGTACAGCAGGTTGGACAGGCTGCGCAGTGTGCTCATGTCAGCGGCCCTCGGTTTCCCGCAGCACCGTCATGGCTTCACGGGGCCAGTGTGCCTGTACCCGTTGCCCGGGTTGCCAGGCCTGTGCCTGCGCCTGCCAGCGGTCGTTGGCCTGGCTCACCGCCAGTAGTTGGCCGCTGTCCAGTTGCAGCTCGTAGCGGGTGGCACTGCCCTGGTACTGGATATCGTGCAGCAGGCCGCTGACCTGGACATGCTGACCGGCTGTGGCCGGGTCGCCGAGACGGATGTGTTCGGGGCGGATGGAGAAGGGCGCCGGGCTGCCATTGAGCAGCGTGGCCAGCTCGCCGCGCACAACGTTGGAGGTGCCGACGAATTCGGCAACGAAGGGGGTGGCCGGTTGCATGTACAGATTGCGCGGGGTGTCGACCTGCTCGATGCGGCCACGGTTGAACACCGCCACCCGGTCGGACATCGACAGCGCCTCCGTCTGGTCATGGGTGACGAAAATGAAGGTGATACCCAGCTGGCGCTGCAGCTTTTTCAGCTCGCCCTGCATCTGTTCGCGCAACTTCAGGTCCAGCGCGCCCAGCGGCTCGTCCAGCAGCAGGACCCGTGGCCGGTTGACCAGCGCGCGGGCCAGGGCCACGCGTTGGCGTTGGCCGCCGGACAGCTGCGCCGGCTTGCGCGCGCCGTAGCCGGCCAGGGCCACCATGGCCAGGGCTTCTTCGGCGCGGCTGTGGCGTTCGGCCTTGGCCACGCCTTTTACCTTCAGGCCGTAGGCGATGTTGTCCAGTACGTTCATGTGCGGGAACAGTGCATAGTCCTGGAATACGGTGTTGACGTCGCGCTGGTAGGGCGGCACGCCGGCGGCTTCGACGCCGTGGATGCGGATCGAACCGCTGGTGGGTTGCTCGAAGCCGGCGATCAGGCGCAGGCAGGTGGTCTTGCCCGAGCCAGAGGGACCGAGCATGGAGAAGAATTCGCCATCGATGATGTCGATGCTGACCTGGTCGACGGCCTTGACCTCGCCGAAAGTGCGGGAAACCTGGGTGAACTGGACGGCTAGGGGCATGCATGGGCTCCGGACAACTGACTTAATCCTGTGCTGGCCTCTTCGCGGGTGAACCCGCTCCTACAGGTTCATCACCGCCTGTAAGGGTGGTGCTTTACCTGTGGGAGCGGGTTCACCCGCGAAGAGGCCGGCACAGGCATTCAGGCAACCTCAGCGCCCACCCATGATCGCGATGTAATCCTGGGTCCAGCGGCTATACGGCACGAACTTGCCACCCTGGGCCTGCGGGGTTTTCCAGAAGGCGATCTTGTCGAAGTTGTCGAAGCCATTGGTCTTGCAACCCTCGGCCCCCAGCAGCTCGCTGCCGGTGCAGGCCGCCGGTACCGCCGGCAACGAACCGAACCAGGCCGCCACATCACCCTGTACCTTCGGCTGCAGCGACCAGTCCATCCACTTGTAGGCACAGTTGGGGTGCTTGGCCTCGCTGTGCAGCATGGTGGTGTCGGCCCAGCCGGTCGCGCCTTCCTTGGGAATGGTCGAGGCCACGGGCTGTTTCTCGGCCTTCAGGCCATTGACCATGTAACCCCAGGAGCTGGAGGCGACCACGCCTTCGTTCTTCACGTCGCTCATCTGCACCGTGGCGTCATGCCAGTAGCGATGGATCAGCGGTTGCTGCTGGCGCAGCAGTTCCAGCACGGCCTTGTACTGCGCTTCGCTCAGCTCGTACGGGTCCTGGATGCCCAGCTCCGGCTTGGCCGTCTTCAGGTACAACGCCGCGTCGGCGATGTAGATCGGCCCATCGTAGGCCTGCACGCGGCCTTTGTTCGGCTTGCCATCGGGCAGGTTCTGCGGCTCGAACAGCACACCCCAGCTGGTGGGCGCCTGCTTGAACACGTCGGTGTTGTACAGCAGCACGTTCGGCCCCCACTGGTACGGGGTACCGTAGACCTGCTTGTCGACTACGTACCAGCTACCGTTCTGCAACCGTGGGTCGATGTTCTTCCAGTTGGGGATCAAGGCGGTGTTGATCGGCTGTACCCGCTTGCCCGCGATCAGCCGCAGCGAGGCATCGCCCGAGGCGGTGACCAGGTCATAGCCGCCCTTGGTCATCAGGCTGACCATCTCGTCCGAGGTGGCAGCGGTCTTGACGCTGACCTTGCAGCCGGTTTCCTTCTCGAAGCCGCTCACCCAGTCGTAGGCCTTGTCGCTTTCACCGCGCTCGATGTAGCCGGGCCAGGCGACGATGTCCAGGCGGCCCTCGCCGGGCCCCAGGGCCTTGGGCGGTTCGCCAGCCTGCAGGCTGGCGCTGGCCAGCACGGCGCAGGCGGTGAGGCCGAGCAATGCGGTCTTGTGCACTGACATGGTGTTCCCTCTTCTTGGAGATTTTGGTCGGGGCAGTCATCAAGCAAGCCTGAAGCGATCGTTGTAAGCGTAGTGCGATTGCGTGCGGTGTTGGCGATATCGAGTCTAGTTGGCTTTTTGCCAGCCAATGCAACATCCGGAAGCAAATCCCCCCATGGCGATCGGGCAGGCAGGGCTTAACCTGACGGCTCCCTTGGCCAACGTGGAGACCGTTTGATGAATACCCGGGGATTGCTCGACCAGTTGCTCAAGTCCGGCCAGGACTTGCTCGCCAGCCAGGCCGGCAAGGGCAGCTCTGGCAAGCCTGGTACCAGTGCCGGCGGCCTTGGCAGCCTGCTTTCCGGTGCCGGTGGCGGTGCCTTGGCGGCGGGCGCCATGGGCTTGCTGCTGGGCAGCAGGAAAGCCCGCAAATATGGCGGCAAGGCCCTCACCTATGGTGGCCTGGCGGCACTCGGTGTGCTGGCCTACAAGGCCTACGGCAACTGGCAGGCGCGCCAGCAGGTAGCCGCCGCCGAGCCACAGACCGTCGACCGCTTGCCGCCGGCCCAGGCCGAACAGCACAGCCAGGCGGTGCTGCGGGCGCTGGTGGCGGCGGCCAAGTCCGATGGCCACATCGACGAACGCGAGCGAGCGTTGATCGAGGGCGAATTCACCCGCCTGGACACTGACCGCGAATTGCAGCACTGGCTGCATGCCGAGCTGAACAAACCACTGGACCCGGCCGAAGTGGCCCGTGCCGCGCAAACGCCGGAGATGGCCGCCGAGATGTACCTGGCCAGCGTGATGATGGTCGACCAGGAAAACTTCATGGAGCGCGCCTACCTGGACGAACTGGCCCGCCAGCTGCGCCTGGACCCTGCCCTGCGCCAGGAACTGGAAAGCCAGGCAAGGCTTGCCGCCGGCCAATAGGCGCGGCCTTTGTGGGAGCGGCCTTGTGCCGCGAATGGGCCGCTCCCACAAGAAATGCGCCTTTTCAGGGAGAGCAAATGACCTGTCCATCAGGCAGGTTACCTGGTCACTCCACATTTCAGCCGCATGACCGCTGGGCGCCTGGGCTATACTTCGGCGATTTTCCCGCTCGTTGTGAATTCCTGAGGGCTGAATGTGAAGAACTGGACCTTGCGCCAACGGATCCTGGCAAGTTTCGCCGTGATCATCGCCATCATGCTGCTGATGATCGTGGCCGCCTACTCGCGGTTGGCGACCATCGCATCCGCCGAGCAGGCAGTGGGCAGCGACAGCATTCCCGGGGTGTACTACAGCTCGATGATCCGTAGCGCCTGGGTCGACAGCTATGTCACCAGCCAGCAACTGGTGGGCCTGTCCAACCGTCGTGAAATCACCTCGGCCGACATGGAGCTGTTCAAAGGTTTCGAGGACCGCCTGAAGCAGTACATGGCGAGTTACCAGGCTACGATCCTGAGTCAAGCCGACCAGAGCCACTTCAACACCTTCGTGAAACTCGAAGAAAACTACATGAAGATCGTCGGCCAGGTACTGGAAGCCTACCGTCAGCACGACTATGACGAAGCCCAGCGGTTGATCAACGAGGTGCTCACCCCGGCCTGGGTCAATGGGCGCAAGCATCTGAACCAGGTTATCGAAGACAATCGGACCTCTGCTGAAACCGCCACCAACGAAATTGTCAACGCCGTGAGCACGGCCAAGGGCAGCATGGTGGTTTCGCTGTTGCTGGCGATCATCGCCGCGGGCATTTGCGGCCTGCTGCTGCTGCGCGCCATCACTGCCCCCGTGCAGCGCATTGTCCATGCCCTGGACAAACTGCGCTCGGGTGACCTGAGCATGCGTCTGAGCCTGGACCGCAAGGACGAGTTTGGCGCCATCGAAAGCGGCTTCAACGAAATGGCCGAGGCCTTGGCCAACCTGGTGTCCCAGGCCCAGCGTTCGTCGGTGCAGGTGACCACCTCGGTGACCGAAATCGCCGCCACCTCCAAGCAACAGCAGGCCACTGCCACCGAAACCGCCGCCACCACCACCGAAATCGGTGCCACCTCGCGTGAGATTGCCGCCACCTCGCGTGACCTGGTGCGCACCATGAGCGAAGTCACCTCGGCCGCCGATCAGGCCTCCAGCCTGGCTGGCTCCGGCCAGCAGGGGCTGGCGCGCATGGAAGAAACCATGCACCAGGTGATGGGCGCCGCCGACCTGGTCAATGCCAAACTGGGCATCCTCAACGAAAAGGCCAGCAACATCACCCAGATGGTGGTGACCATCGTCAAGGTCGCCGACCAGACCAACCTGCTGTCGCTCAACGCTGCCATCGAAGCGGAAAAGGCCGGCGAGTACGGCCGCGGCTTTGCCGTGGTGGCCACTGAAGTGCGCCGCCTGGCCGACCAGACTGCCGTGGCCACCTACGACATCGAGCAGATGGTGCGCGAGATCCAGTCGGCGGTGTCGGCAGGGGTCATGGGCATGGACAAGTTTTCCGAAGAAGTACGCCGCGGCATGTTCGAGGTGCAGCAGGTGGGCGAGCAGCTCAGCCAGATCATCCACCAGGTGCAGGCCCTGGCGCCGCGCGTGCTGATGGTCAATGAGGGCATGCAGGCCCAGGCCACGGGTGCCGAGCAGATCAACCAGGCGCTGGCCCAGCTCAGCGATGCCAGCACCCAAACCGTCGAGTCGCTGCGCCAGGCCAGTTTCGCCATCGATGAGCTGAGCCAGGTGGCCGCGGGCCTGCGTGGCGGCGTGTCGCGCTTCAAAGTCTGACTGCGATGAACGACTTGCAAACGCGCGCCGCGCGGGCGGGCAACGCGAAGGGGGCGTTGTATCTACAGTTTCGCATCCGCGAGCAACGCTTTGCCCTGAGCGTGTACGAGGTGATCGAGGTGCTGCCACAGCAGCCACTCAAGCCGATCGCCAAGGCGCCTGCCTGGGTCGCAGGCATCCTTGCACACCGAGGCCTGCTGGTGCCGGTGGTCGACCTGGCGGCATTGAGCTTCGGCCAGCCGGCAGCGCAGCGCACCAGTACCCGCCTGGTGCTGGTGCACTACCGAGGCGGCTTGCAGCTTGGCCTGATCCTGGAGCAGGCCACCGAAACCCTGCGTTGCCACCCCGACGAGTTTCAGCCGTATGGCATGGACAGCGGCGAAGCCCCGTACCTTGGCCCGGTGCGTCAGGATGAGCAGGGCTTGTTGCAGCGCATCGAAGTCAACGAACTGTTGCCAGATGCCGTGCACGAGTTGCTGTACGTGAATGATCCGACAGGGATGCCGACATGATCGAACAGCGTTTTTTCCGTTTCTTGCGCGAACGCATCGGCCTGGACGTGGAGTCGGTGGGCGCGCCCATGGTCGAGCGTGCGCTGCGCCAGCGTTGCGTAGCCGTGAACGCCGCGGACCTGGATGATTACTGGCTGCACCTGCAGCAGTCGATGGATGAGCAACAGGCGCTGATCGAAGCCGTCATCGTCCCGGAAACCTGGTTTTTCCGTTACCCCGAATCCTTCACCGCCCTGGCCCGCCTGGCGCACAAACGCCTGGCCGAGCTGGCCGGGGCGCGCCCGCTGCGCTTGCTCAGTTTGCCTTGCTCGACCGGCGAGGAGCCCTATTCGCTGGCGATGGCCTTGCTCGACGCCGGTATCGCGCCGGGGGCGTTCATGATCGACGGCATGGACATCAGCCCCAGTTCCGTGGCCAAGGCCGGGCAGGCCGTGTACGGGCGCAATGCCTTCCGTGGCAGAGACCTGGGCTTTCGTGCGCGTTACTTCCATGCCCTTGACGAAGGTCACCAACTGCATGAGCGGGTGCGCGAGCAAGTCAGCCTGCAAGTAGGTAACGTGCTCGACCCGGCGCTGGCCAGCCGCGATGGCCTGTACGACTTCGTGTTCTGCCGTAACCTGCTGATCTATTTCGACGTGCCGACCCAGCAACGGGTATTCGAGGTGCTCAAGCGTCTGTTGCATCCACAGGGCGTGCTGTTCATCGGCCCGGCCGAAGGTAGCTTGTTGGCGCGGTTGGGCATGCGCCCGCTGGGGATTGCCCAGTCGTTCGCCTACGTGCGCGAGGAAGGCGGTGGCGCTGCGCTGGTTACGCCACCGGTGCAGCCCTCGCGGGGCGCAGTGCCAACACTGGCCAAGCCGGGCTCTTTACAACCGAGCGCAGCGTTGCCGCGCCCACTGCGCGTGCTGCCCGTGGCCGCCAAGCCAGCGCCGGCTCGCGAGCACAGGCGTGAGGAGGCAAGCGAGTTGCTGGCCAGCATTGCCCGGCTTGCCAATGCCGGCGCCAGCGAACCGGCCCGTGCCGAATGTCAGCGCTACCTGGACCAGTTCGCGCCTTCGGCGCAGGTGTACTACTGGCTTGGGCTGCTCAGCGATACCGAGGGCGATGCACAGCAGGCATTGACCCATTATCGCAAAGCCCTGTACCTGGAACCACAGCACCCCGAGGCGCTGGTGCATCTGGCGGCCTTGCTGGCGGCCCAGGGCGACCTGGCCGGTGCCCGGCGCCTGCAGGAGCGCGCCGCGAGGGTTGGCCGGGAGTCTGAACGATGAAGGAAGCCGCGATGCAGTTGCTCGCCGAGGATGACGCGCACATCGACGACTGCTGGAACCGCATAGGCGTGCACGGCGACAAACAGTGCCCGCTGCTGGAGCGTCACGTTCACTGCCGCAACTGCGAGGTCTATGCCGCTGCTGCCACTCGCCTGCTCGACCGCTATGCGTTGATGCAGGACCACCAGGCTGCCGTGGCGCCGCCCGTCGAGGAAAGCAGTGGCCGCTCCATGCTGCTGTTCCGCCTGGGTGAAGAGTGGCTGGCGCTGGCCACTGCCTGCCTGGCCGAAATTGCCCCGTTGCAAGCGGTGCATTCGCTGCCGCACCAGCGCTCGCGGGTGTTGCTTGGGGTGGCCAACGTGCGCGGTGCGCTGGTGCCATGCCTGTCACTGGCCGACCTGCTGGGTGTGCAGGCCAGCGCTGGCGAACCACGCAGCGGCCGATCGATGCCGCGCATGCTGATCCTGGCCGCCAAGGGTGGGCCGGTAGTGATGGCGGTCGAGGAGATCGACGGCATTCACCGGCTCGACCCGCTGCTGCTGGGCAGTGGCCAGGACGCCACCCACTTCACCGCTGCGGTCCTGCAATGGCGCGGCCGTAGCGTGCGAGTGCTGGACGATCAACACTTACTGTCTGCCGTGCAGCGGAGCCTGTCATGACCCCAGAGCAAATGCGCGACGCATCGTTGCTCGAACTGTTCAGCCTGGAGGCCGAGGCGCAGACCCAGGTGCTCAGCGTCGGCCTGATGGCGCTGGAACGTAACCCTACGCAGGCCGACCAGCTCGAGGCTTGCATGCGTGCCGCCCACTCGCTGAAGGGGGCGGCGCGGATCGTCGGGGTGGACGAGGGTGTCAGCGTCGCCCACGTCATGGAAGACTGCCTGGTAGCTGCGCAGGAGGGCCGCCTGCGTCTTAGCGCCGAGCACATCGACGCCCTGTTGCAGGGCACTGACCTGCTGATGCGCATCGCTACGCCGGGCGACACCGGGGCGCAGGCGACCCTGCCGGTGTTCCTCGCGCAAATGGCCAACCTGCTCGACCCGGGAGCGGCAGTCATGCCCCCCATGCCACCAGCCTTGCCAGCAGTGTCGGAAACGCCGGTGCAAGCCGAAGCTTTTCCGTTGCCTGTCGAGCCCTTGGAGCCCGAACCTGATCCGGCCCTGCATCGCAAGGCCGGCAAGCGCGCGGGCGAAGGTACGGAACGGGTATTGCGGGTAACCGCCGACCGCCTCAACAGCCTGCTCGACCTGTCCAGCAAGTCGTTGGTGGAAACCCAGCGGCTCAAGCCTTACCTGGCCACGCTGCAGCGCCTCAAGCGCATGCACGGCCAGGGCATGCAGGCGCTCGACGGCCTGCGCATGCAGCTGGAGGACAGTGGCCAGAGCAGCGAGGTGCTCGAAGCCCTGGCACAGACCCAGCGCCTGCTGGCGGAAACCCAGCAGATCCTGCAGCAGCAGGCTAGCGACCTGGACGAGTTCGGCTGGCAGGCCAGCCAGCGCGCGCAACTGCTTTACGACACCGCACTGGCCTGCCGGATGCGGCCGTTTGCCGATGTGTTGACCGGCCAGAGCCGCATGGTGCGGGACCTTGGCCGCTCGCTGGGCAAGCCGGTGCGGCTGCTGGTGGAAGGGGAGAAGACCCAGGTCGACCGCGATGTGCTGGAAAAGCTCGAAGCGCCGCTGACCCACCTGTTGCGCAACGCGGTCGATCACGGCATCGAACTGCCCGAGCGTCGTCTGCTGGCGGGCAAGGCGGAGGAGGGCGTGATTCGTCTGCGGGCCTCGCACCAGGCCGGTATGCTCAGCCTGGAACTGATCGACGACGGTGCCGGCATCGACCTCGAGCGCCTGCGCAGCAGCATCGTCGAGCGTGCCCTGTCGCCCGCCGACACGGTGGCGCGGATGAGCGAGGCAGAGTTACTGACGTTCCTGTTCCTGCCCGGTTTCAGCCTGCGCGACAAGGTCACCGAGGTGTCCGGCCGCGGCGTGGGCCTGGATGCGGTGCAGCACATGATCCGTGAGCTGCGCGGTTCGATCGAGCTGACCCAGCTGGCCGGGCAGGGCTGCCGTTTCCACCTGCAGGTGCCGCTGACTCTGTCGGTGGTGCGCAGCCTGGTGGTCGAGGTGGGGGGCGAGGCCTATGCCTTCCCGCTCGCCCATATCGAGCGCACGCTGAACGTGAGCGCCGAAGAGATCGTGCAGATCGAAGGGCGCCAGCATTTCTGGCATGAAGGCCGGCACATCGGCCTGGTCGCGGCCAGCCAGCTGCTCAACCGCCCGGCAGGGCAAACGCAGGAGAGCAGCTTGCGGGTGGTGGTGATCCGCGAGCGCGAGCAACTGTATGGCGTGGCCGTGGAGCGGTTGGTAGGCGAGCGGGTGCTGGTGGTGATGCCGCTCGACCCACGGCTGGGCAAGGTGAAGGACATTTCCTCCGGCGCCTTGCTCGACGATGGCTCGGTGGTGCTGATCGTCGATGTCGAGGACCTGCTGCGCTCGGTGGAAAAACTGCTCAGCACCGGCAGCCTGGAGCGCATCGAACGCGGCGGCAGCGGTGCCCGTGGCGTGGCGCGCCAGCGCATCCTGGTGGTTGACGACTCGCTGACCGTGCGTGAACTGCAGCGCAAGCTGCTCGGCAACCGTGGCTACGACGTAGCGGTGGCAGTGGATGGCATGGACGGCTGGAACGCCCTGCGTGGCGAGGACTTCGACCTGCTGATCACCGACATCGACATGCCACGCATGGACGGCATCGAGCTGGTCACCCTGGTGCGCCGCGACCAGCGCCTGCAATCGCTGCCGGTGATGGTGGTGTCCTACAAGGACCGTGAGGAAGATCGACGGCGTGGCCTGGATGCCGGCGCCGACTACTATTTGGCAAAGGCCAGTTTCCACGACGATGCATTGCTGGATGCTGTGGTTGAGCTGATCGGAGGTGCTCAGGGATGAAGATCGCCATCGTCAACGACATGCCCATGGCCGTCGAGGCGCTGCGCCGGGTAGTCGCTTTCGAGCCCGCGCACCAGGTCATATGGGTGGCCGGCAATGGCGCCGAGGCGGTGCAGCGCTGCACCGAGCAGCAGCCAGACCTGATTCTCATGGACCTGATCATGCCGGTGATGGACGGCGTCGAGGCCACCCGGCGGATCATGGCCGAGACCCCGTGCGCCATCGTCATCGTCACGGTCGACCGCAAGCAGAACATGCACCGGGTGTTCGAGGCCATGGGCCACGGCGCCCTTGATGTGGTCGACACGCCGGCGCTGGGGGCGGGTGATCCGCGCGAAGCGGCAGCGCCTCTGCTGCGCAAGATCCTCAACATAAGCTGGCTGATTGGCCAGCAGCGCGCACCGGCTACCCGCCCGGTCGCCGCGCCTGTGCGGGCAGCGTCCCAGCACCGTGGCTTGGTGGCGATCGGCTCGTCTGCTGGCGGCCCGGCGGCCCTTGAGGTGCTGCTCAAATGCCTGCCGGCGGCGTTTCCGGCGGCCATCGTGCTGGTCCAGCATGTGGACCAGGTGTTTGCCGCGGGTATGGCCGAATGGCTCAGCAGCGCTGCCGGCCTGCCGGTGCGCCTGGCCCGTGAAGGCGAGCCACCGCAGCCGGGGCAGGTGTTGCTGGCCGGCACCAATCACCACATCCGCCTGCTACAGAACGGCCAGCTGGCCTACACTGCCGAACCAGTCAATGAAATCTACCGGCCCTCGATCGATGTGTTCTTCGAAAGTGTGGCGCGCTATTGGACCGGCGATGCGGTGGGCGTATTGCTTACCGGCATGGGCCGCGATGGTGCCCAGGGGCTGAAGCTGATGCGCCAGCAGGGTTTCCTGACCATCGCCCAGGACCAGGCCAGCAGCGCGGTATACGGAATGCCCAAGGCTGCTGCGGCCATCGATGCTGCAGTGGAAATCCGCCCGCTGGAACGCATAGCCGGGCGCTTGATGGAATTTTTCGCAAAATGACGAAGTGTATTGAATCACGCCGCCAGGCCGGTAGTGATCGGGTGAACAGGTATGAATGATTTACCGATCGAAGGTTTCACGACCCCCAACGAGAACTCGGCGATGGTGCTGCTGGTCGATGACCAGGCCATGATCGGCGAGGCGGTGCGGCGTGGCCTGGCCAATGAAGAGAACATCGACTTCCACTTCTGCGCCGACCCGCACCAGGCGGTGGCCCAGGCAGTGCGCATCAAGCCCACGGTGATCCTCCAGGACCTGATCATGCCTGGCCTGGACGGGTTGACCCTGGTGCGTGAATACCGCAACAACCCGGCAACCCAGGACATACCGATCATCGTCCTGTCGACCAAGGAAGACCCGTTGGTCAAGAGTGCAGCCTTTGCTGCCGGGGCGAACGATTACCTGGTCAAGCTGCCGGACACCATCGAGCTGGTGGCGCGCATTCGCTACCACTCGCGTTCCTACCTGACCCTGCTGCAGCGCGACGAGGCCTACCGCGCCCTGCGCGTCAGCCAGCAGCAACTGCTCGATACCAACCTGATGCTGCAGCGGCTGATGAACTCCGACGGCCTGACCGGGTTGTCCAACCGCCGCCACTTCGACGAGTACCTTGAGCTGGAGTGGCGCCGGGCCATGCGTGAACAGCAGCAATTGTCGCTGCTGATGATCGACGTGGACTTCTTCAAGGCCTACAACGACAGCTTCGGCCACCTGGCCGGTGACGAGGCCCTGCGCCAGGTGGCCGAGGCGATACGCGGCTCGTGTTCGCGGCCGACCGACCTGCCGGCGCGCTATGGCGGCGAGGAGTTCGTCCTGGTGTTGCCCAACACCTCGCCGGGTGGGGCACGCCTGGTGGCCGAGAAGCTGCGTCAGACCGTACTCGGCCTGGGCATCCCGCACACCGCCCCGGTGACCAACTCGTACCTGACCGTGAGCATCGGCCTGGCCACCCAGACTCCGTCTATCGGTAGCCATAGCCGGCAGCTGATCTCGGCTGCGGACAAAGGCCTGTACCAGGCCAAGAATGGCGGGCGCAACCAGGTTGGCATCGCCTGAAAAGCTGAAGCTGGCGCGGCCCCTGTGGGAGATTGCCCAGCCCTTTGGGCTGCGCTGTCGCACAGGGAACAATGTTCGAAAGCGTGTCACCTTCCCTTGTGGGAGCGGGCGTGTCGAGGCGTCGAACCGCCGCGAAGCAGACGACGCGGTGTATGGCACCGGCTTCGCCGGTGTTCGCGGGCACGCCCGCTCCCACAGGGGCTGCGCAATTTCCGAATGCTCTATATATAGGCTACCGCCCGGCGGGTCTGCCGCCCTGCGGCGGACTCGGTTATACTCGCAGGCTTTTCACCGAATTCGTGC
This sequence comes from Pseudomonas sp. SF2, assembly GCF_036858055.1. Lineage (NCBI taxonomy): Bacteria > Pseudomonadati > Pseudomonadota > Gammaproteobacteria > Pseudomonadales > Pseudomonadaceae > Pseudomonas > Pseudomonas sp. SF2. Next base: position 17,505 of record NZ_JAMBDI010000064.1, read on the forward strand.
GAGTAGCCAGCCCATGGAAATCCAACCGATCCTGAACACCATCAAGGACCTCACCGAGCGTTCCCAGTCCATTCGGGGGTATCTTTGACTACGATCACAAGCATGACCGCCTGATCGAAGTCAACCGCGAGCTGGAAGACCCCAACGTCTGGAACAAGCCCGAGTACGCCCAGGCCCTGGGCCGCGAGCGTGCCATGCTGGCGCAGGTCGTCGAGACTCTGGACAAACTGTCCAACGGCCTGTCCGACTGCAAGGACCTGCTCGACATGGCCGTCGAGGAAGAGGATGAAGGCGCCGTAAGCGACGTCGAGACCGAGCTGCAAGCCCTGGAAGAGTCCCTGGCCCTGCTTGAGTTCCGTCGCATGTTCAGCGGCGAGATGGACATGAACAACGCCTACCTGGACATCCAGGCCGGCTCCGGCGGTACCGAGGCGCAGGACTGGGCCAACATCCTGCTGCGCATGTACCTGCGCTGGGCCGACAAGCGTGGTTTCGACGCTACCATCATCGAGCTTTCCGAAGGTGAAGTCGCCGGTATCAAGGGCGCCACCGTGCATATCAAGGGCGAGTACGCCTTCGGCTGGCTGCGCACCGAGATCGGCGTGCACCGCCTGGTGCGCAAGAGCCCGTTCGACTCCGGTGCCCGTCGCCACACCTCGTTCTCCGCGGTGTTCGTATCGCCCGAGATCGACGACAAGGTCGAGATCGAGATCAACCCGGCCGACCTGCGTATCGACACCTACCGTTCCTCCGGTGCTGGTGGTCAGCACGTGAACACCACCGACTCGGCGGTGCGTATCACCCACGTGCCGACCAACACCGTGGTGGCCTGCCAGAACGAACGCTCCCAGCACGCCAACAAGGACACCGCCATGAAAATGCTGCGGGCCAAGTTGTACGAGCTGGAAATGCAGAAACGCAACGCCGCCTCGCAGGCGCTGGAAGACAGCAAGTCGGACATCGGCTGGGGCCACCAGATCCGCTCCTACGTGCTGGATGACTCGCGTATCAAGGACCTGCGTACCGGTGTCGAGCGCAGCGACTGCCAGAAGGTCCTGGACGGTGACCTCGACCAGTACCTGGAAGCGAGCCTCAAGCAGGGGCTGTAAACCGTACACAACTGCCGCGGTACCTGGCCTGGGGCCGGTATCGCGTGCCCTGCCCGAAAGGGGCACCGCACACCTGATGGAAAGAATGACGAAATGAGCGACCTCAAGACCGAAGTGCAAGACCTGCAACAGGAAGAAAACGCCCTGATCGCCCTGCGCAAGGAAAAGCTTGCCGCCGAGCGCGCCAAGGGCAATGCCTTCCCCAATGACTTCCGTCGCGACAGCTACTGCAACGACCTGCAGAAACAGTACGCGGACAAGACCAAGGAAGAACTGGAAGCTGCAGCGATTCCGGTCAAGGTTGCCGGTCGCATCATGCTCAACCGTGGCTCGTTCATGGTCATTCAGGACATGACCGGCCGCATTCAGGTCTACGTCAACCGCAAGACCTTGTCGGAAGAAACCCTGGCCGCGGTCAAGACCTGGGACTTGGGCGACATCATCAGCGCCGAAGGCACCCTGGCCCGTTCCGGCAAGGGCGACCTGTACGTCGAAATGACCCACGTGCGCCTGCTGACCAAGTCGCTGCGCCCGCTGCCCGACAAGCACCACGGCCTGACCGACACCGAGCAGCGCTACCGCCAGCGTTACGTCGACCTGATGGTCAATGAAGAAACCCGCCACACCTTCCGTGTACGTTCGCAGGTGATCTCGCACATCCGCAAGTTCCTCATCGAGCGCGACTTCCTCGAAGTCGAGACACCGATGCTGCAGACCATCCCGGGCGGTGCCGCGGCCAAGCCGTTCGAAACCCACCACAACGCCCTGGACATGGCCATGTTCCTGCGAATTGCGCCGGAGCTGTACCTCAAGCGCCTGGTGGTGGGGGGCTTCGAGAAGGTGTTCGAGATCAACCGCAACTTCCGTAACGAAGGCGTTTCGACTCGTCACAACCCTGAATTCACCATGCTCGAGTTCTACCAGGCCTACGCCGACTACCGCGACAACATGGACCTCACCGAGGAACTGTTCCGCGAGCTGGCGCAGCTGGTACTGGGCACTACCGACGTGCCGTACGGCGACAAGGTATTCCACTTCGGTGAGCCGTTCGCCCGCCTGTCGGTATTCGACTCGATCCTCAAGTACAACCCGGAGCTGACCGCTGCCGACCTGCAGGACGTCGACCGCGCCCGCGACATCGCCAAAAAGGCCGGCGCCAAGGTGCTGGGCCACGAAGGCCTGGGCAAGCTGCAGGTGATGATTTTCGAAGAGCTGGTCGAGCACAAGCTGGAGCAGCCGCACTTCATCACCGAGTACCCGTTCGAAGTGTCGCCGCTGGCCCGTCGCAACGACGACAACCCGGCTGTTACCGACCGTTTCGAGCTGTTCATCGGTGGCCGCGAGATCGCCAACGCCTACTCCGAGCTCAACGATGCCGAAGACCAGGCCGAGCGCTTCCTGGCCCAGGTGGCCGAGAAGGACGCCGGTGACGACGAAGCCATGCACTACGACGCCGACTTCGTTCGCGCCCTGGAATACGGCATGCCGCCGACTGCGGGTGAAGGCATCGGCATCGACCGCCTGGTGATGCTGCTGACCAACTCGCCGTCGATCCGCGACGTGATCCTGTTCCCGCACATGCGTCCGCAGGCCTGAGTGAATTGAACGAGCCGCCTTTCGAGGCGGCTTTTTCTTGCCTGTACACTTGAATTGCCTGTGCCGGCCCTTTCGCGGCTAAAGCCGCTCCCACAGGGATCCCACTGCCCTCAGGCTGGTGCAGTCCCTGTGGGAGCGGCTTTAGCCGCGAAGAGGCCGGCACTGACGAAACACTGTCCATGAGGTACCCCCCGTGACACCCGCAATGCCTCACCAGGGCGCCGCCGGCATCGCCACCGCCGTCGCCGAAAGCGTGCAATACCAAGGCCGCAAGACTGCCCGCCAAGGCAGCGAGCAGCGTCGCCAGCTGATCCTCGACGCCGCCATGCGCATTGTCGTGCGCGATGGCGTACGCGGCGTACGCCATCGCGCCGTCGCCGCCGAGGCCGGTGTGCCACTGTCGGCCACCACCTACTACTTCAAGGACATCGAGGACCTGCTCACCGATACCTTCGCCCAGTATGTCGAGCGCAGCGCCGCCTACATGGCCAAGCTGTGGGCCAATACCGAGGTGGTGTTGCGTCAGTTGCTGGCCCAGGGCGACGGCAGCCCGCAGGCGCGGGCACGCCTGGCTGATGAGGTAGCGCGCATGACTGCCGACTACGTACAGCGGCAACTGCTGACCCGCCGTGACTTCCTGATGGCCGAGCAGGCCTTCCGCCAGGAGGCGCTGCTGTGCCCGCGCCTGGCCGAACTGGTGTGCGCCCACGAGCAGATCCTGCTGCATGGCACCCGGCAATTGCTGCAGGTGGTGGGCTCGCGGCAACCGGAGCAGGACGCCCAGATGTTGACGGCGATTATCGAGCAGATGGAATATCAGGGCCTGCTCAAGGATGCCAACGCGCAAGCCGATGGGCAGATGCTCGCTATGCTTAGCCGATACCTGCAGCTGGTGCTGGCGTCGGCCTGAGCCGAGACCGATTTTTCAAGGAGAACCTGATGAAAGCCTGGCGTGTGGTGTTGTTGACTCTGTCATTCCTGCTGCTGGGCGGTTGTCTGGTGACCTTCCACGAGCCCTTGCCGAGCAACCAGGCAGCGCCCAAGGCCTTGCTCGGCAAGTGGAGCAGCAAGGACGCCTGGGGCGAGCCGCTGAAGCTGGTGATCAGCCGTAGCGGCGCCGATGCCTACAAGGCGGTGGCCACGGCCAAGGGCAAGGCCCCTGAGGAATACGTGTTCACCGTGTCGCGCCACGGCAACCGCTGGTACCTGTCGGCCGGCGTGCCCAAGCGCCTGGGTGGCAACTTCCTGATCGGCGGTTTCGATATCGTCGATGGCAAGGAACTGGTGGTCTACAACCTGGATGTCGAGCAGGTGCAGCAGGCGGTGGACAAGAAGGAGCTGACCGGGCGCAGCACCGAGGTGCCTGAAGACAACGGCGACGGCGTGCTGATCGACAGCCCGTCGGCGCGGGTGCTGGCTTACCTGGACGACCCGGCCAACTCCGACCTGTTCGTTGAAGTGGCGCGGTTCCAGCGTTCCGGCAAATGACCGCGCTGGCTTCTTCGCGGCTGAAGCCGCTCCCACAGGGATTGCAGTACCTGTAGGAGCGGCTTTAGCCGCGAAGAGGGCGGTTCAGGCAATGCAAGGCTTGGCACTTTGTTCCAATAAGGAGTCCCCCGGTGGACGAATACCAGCAAACCATCCGTGCCCTGTCCGACCGCATCGTCGCGGCCCAGACCCCGATCCGGGTGCTGGACGCGGTGAAGTGGGACGACAACATCCGCCAGGGCTTCCTCAAGGCCAAGGGCAAGGAGCCGCCGGCCGTCGACCGTGCCTACTACCAGTCGCGCCCGCTGGCGTTCGATTCCAGCGCGGTCAAGGCCGAGTTCCAGGGCATCGAGCGCGACATCATTCGCCAGCTCGGCCAGTTCAACCCGGTCGGGCAGATCATGAAGCGCATGTGCCGCGAATACCGCATGGTCGTGCGCATGCTCGAAGCGCGCGGCACCGAGGATTTCGGCCTGATTTCCCAGGAGCTGTACGGCGCTGCCTCGGATGCCTTCCACGCCGGTGACCCGACCTTGGCCGACCTCGGTCTGATGCTGTCGGACTACCTGAACAACATCGATGGCCGTGGCGACCTCAAGGACGAACCGAAGAACCTCACCGCCAAGGAGGCCGTGGAAATCCTCCAGCACCGGCTGAACAAGGTGTTCGGCGAGGCCGAGGAGACAATCCGAGTGTTCGAGTCCGACGGTATCGTCGCCGATGCCGCGGCCGGGGCCGACTACATCAAGGTGCGTGCCGACGCCATGTTCAACGCCCGTGACGTGCGCGCCCTGGAGGTGCATGAAGGGCTGGTGCATGTTGGCACCACGCTCAACGGCCTGAACCAGCCGATCTGTACCTTCCTGGCCAAGGGCCCGCCCTCGTCGACGGTGACCCAGGAAGGCCTGGCCATCCTCATGGAGGTGATCGCCTTCGCCTCCTACCCCAGCCGCCTGCGCAAGCTCACCAACCGCACCCGCGCCATCCACATGGTCGAGGAGGGTGCCGATTTCATGCAGATCTACAACTTCTTCCGCGAGCAGGGCTTCGAGATGGCGCAGAGCTACAGCAACGCCAGCAGGGTGTTCCGTGGGTCGGTGCCCAATGGCCTGCCATTTACCAAGGACTTGTCCTACCTCAAAGGCTTCATCATGGTTTACAACTACATTCAGTTGGCCGTGAAGAAGGGCAAGCTCGAACAGATCCCGTTGCTGTTCTGTGGCAAGACCACTCTGGAAGACATGCGCACCCTGCGTCAGCTGGTCGAGGAAGGTCTGGTCGAGCCGCCCAAGTACCTGCCCGAGCAGTTCCGCGACCTCAACGCGCTGTCGGCCTGGATGTGCTTCTCCAACTTCCTCAACCATCTGAGCCTGGACCGCATTGAAGCCGACTACGCGAACATTCTCTGAGTGCTGCCGCCTGCTGACCCTGGGCTTGATCCTGCTGGGCCTGGGTGGTTGCAGCAGCCTGCTGTTCTACCCCGAGCGTGGCCAGCCGTTCACGCCCGAGCGAGCCAGGCTCGAGTACCGCGATGTCACCCTGACCACGGCTGATGGCATCCGCCTGCATGGCTGGTGGTTGCCTGCCAAGGCCGGGGTCGAGGTCAAGGGCACGGTGCTGCACCTGCACGGCAATGGCGGCAACCTGCCTGGGCACCTGGGCGGCAGCTACTGGCTGCCGGAACAGGGCTACCAGGTGCTGATGATCGATTACCGCGGCTATGGCCTGTCCCAGGGTGAGCCGAGCCTGCCCGAGGTGTATGAGGATATCGCCGCGGCGATGGCGTGGCTGGACCAGGCGCCCGAGGTCAAAGGCAAGCCGCTGGTGCTGCTGGGGCAGAGCCTGGGCGGCGCCATGGCCATTCACTACCTGGCGGCCCACCCCGAGCAGCGCCAGCGTTTCAGCGCCCTGGTGTTCGACGGCGTGCCGGCCAGCTACCGTGCGGTCGGGCGCTTTGCCCTCAGCACCTCGTGGATGACCTGGCCGCTGCAGGTGCCACTGTCGTGGCTGGTGCCGGACGGCGACAGCGCGATCCGCTCGATCGAGCAGCTGAGCAGCCCGCCCAAGCTGTTCTTCCACAGCATCGACGATACCCTGGTGCCGATGGACAACGGCATCCGCCTGTACCAGCACGCGCCAGCGCCGCGGGTACTGCAACTGACCCGTGGTGGCCACGTACAGACCTTCGCCGACCCGACCTGGCGTCAGGTGATGCTGCGTTTCCTCGACGACCCCAGCCATTTCAACGGCCTGCGGCGGCTGGCCGAAGTGCCCGATTACCCTGACGAGAAGAACAAGCAATGAGTGAAGAACGCAACGCCATCCCGCTGATCCTGACCGGTGTCGGCAGCATCATCGTGACGGTGGGGGCCTTGTGGTACTACGGTTACCTGCATTTCGCCAAGCCCGAGGATGCCCTGTTGCTGCAGGACTTCACCATGCTCAAGACCCTCCCTGGCGAGGACTACAAGGTCTCGCTGGACCCGGCGCCACAGGTGGCCCAGTGCGTCGATGGCGTGCTGGTGCTGTTCGACACCCAGCAAAAAGGCCTGACCGGCGTGCTGGTGGACAACCGCAAGCGCGCGGTGCGCTGCATGGGTGAGGAAACGCCGCAGCAGATACAGTGAGCCATTGTCTCTACTGCTTGTGCTGGCCCTTTCGCGGCTAAAGCCGCTTGTGTCTTGAGAGGGG
>NZ_JAMBDI010000065.1:0-728 GCF_036858055.1 Pseudomonas sp. SF2
GCCTGCCGCTATGCCGATGCAGGCTTCAACCTCGAACAAGGCTTCGGGCCACTACAACACTCTGCCTACACCCTGCGCGCGCTGCGCCCGGGCTATGTCTACGTGTTCATGCAAGGCGCCCTGGGCCAGAAACTGGTCATTCACGAGTACGTCGGCGCGGGCCTTTACAAGGAACTGCGCTACCGCGGGCTGGACGACTACCACCGGCGTGATCGCTACCTGTCCAGCCGCACCCTGGGCTGGGTGTGGGCCGATACCTGCCCCGATACCGCCAGGGAAGTGTGGATCGGCTACAGCCCGCACCTGTGGACCAACGCCATGACCGCCCGCATCACCAGTTCAGCCGCCTTGCGCCAACGGCACATGCGCCAGCTGGACATGGCCGAACTGATAGCCGGCAACCAGGTACCCTCAACCCAACGCCATGTCTTGCCGGTCAGTGCCCTGCAAACCTGGGTCGAAGACTTCAAGCCCACCGAGCGGCGCATGCCCCTGACCTGGAGCAGCGACCCGATCACCGAAACCCTGCCGATCGGCAACCTCGTTGCCATCGGCCGGCACTACCCCTACACCCAGCCGAAAGTACCGGTAGTGGTGGCGCTCACCGATGCCGAAGGCATGGCCCTGGACCTGAGCCTGACGGTGTCGGCCTACCAGCATCAACTGCGCGACCTGATGCCCGCCGAACAGCTGGAGCACATGAAGCCGGCACAAGGGCCCGAGCAGGA
>NZ_JAMBDI010000065.1:752-1495 GCF_036858055.1 Pseudomonas sp. SF2
CGATTTCCACCACCGCAACCTGGTGGCCATGCTGCTGAACAAGACGCTGGAAAGCCTGTACCCGGCGGATGCCCCTTCACCGGAACTGGCCGAGTTCCGGCTTGGCACCGAGCGCCGCGGCCCCGCCCTGTCGCCGTCCGAGTCACGTTTTCAGGCCCTCACCCACGAAGACTACTCACCCAACGGCGCCCGCCTGGCACAGCGTCTCGACCTCGCCAAGTACCGGCACTTCCTCACCGAGCGCGATGAACTGGAACGCCGGATCATCGCGTTGCGCAACCAGGCCTTGCAGGCCAGCCACGACCATGACGCCTGGCTCGGGACCGCCGAACCCGAGCATGTCGATAACCCCTACAGCCTGGCTGCGGCCCTGGCCTGCTACGACCGCGACGAAATCACTTCCGCCCGCGGCCTGGAAATATCCTTGGCGCTGCTGATTCAGTCGATGGGCCAGCCAGCGCCCGGCACTGAAGAACTGGACCCGCGACTCAAACGTCTCGAACAGTGGCTGGACCAGCACGACAGCCCGCTGTACACCGCCCTGGCGCCATTCAACCCGTTCAAGGACAAGGCGGATTCGATCGGCAGCCTGTTCGGCGCCAGCGACAACGTGATCGAAGGGTTGGCCGGTCGCTTTCCGGCCATGGCCGACATCACCGACCTTACCGCCCAGTCGGTCACCACCGTGGTGCTCAAGCGCCTGCGTGGGCAGACCCGCTGGGATGCCAGTCATGGCCTGCGTC
>NZ_JAMBDI010000066.1:0-3900 GCF_036858055.1 Pseudomonas sp. SF2
AATCCTACACGACCCACCATGTAAAAAGGGCATCTCAAGCGAGATGCCCTTTTTCTTTAAGTATCACGGGGTGTAGCGCAGTCCGGTAGCGCGCCTGCTTTGGGAGCAGGATGTCAGGAGTTCGAATCCCCTCACCCCGACCATTTCCGGGTCGTTAGCTCAGTTGGTAGAGCAGTTGGCTTTTAACCAATTGGTCGTAGGTTCGAATCCTACACGACCCACCATGAAAAAAAGGGCATCTCGAATGAGATGCCCTTTTTTTTGCCTGGCAGAATTGTGAGCCAGCATTGCGCGCGGTCGTTTGTGGGAGCGGCCTTGTGTCGCGAAAGGGGCGCAAAGCGCCCCCGGCAATCTTCAGTGTCAGTGCAACTTCAACCTAGGCTCGGTACCCCGGCCAATCTTGCTTCCCAGCATCATCAACGCCGTGCGGAAGAACCCGTACAACGCCATCTGGTGCATCCGGTACAGCGACACATAGAACATCCGCGCCAGCCAGCCCTCCAGCTTCACGCTGCCCATCAGGTTACCCATCAGGTTGCCCACCGCCGAGAAGCGCGACAGCGACACCAGCGAACCGTAGTCTTTGTACTCATAGGTCGGCAGCGGCTTGTTCTCCAGCCGCGCCTTCAAACTCTGCGCCAGCATCGAAGCCTGCTGGTGCGCCGCCTGGGCGCGTGGCGGCACGTTGCGGTCGCTACCCGGTTGCGGGCAGGCGGCACAGTCACCGAAGGCAAAGATGTTGTCGTCGCGGGTGGTCTGCAGGGTAGGGCGTACCACCAGCTGGTTGATGCGGTTGGTTTCCAGGCCATCGATGTCCTTGAGGAAACCCGGTGCACGGATACCTGCCGCCCACACCTTCAGGCTGGCCTGGATCACTTCACCGTCCTTGGTTTTCAGGCCATCCTCGGTCACTTCACTGACGGCGGCGTTGGTCATCACCTTCACCCCGAGTTTTTCCAGGGTCTTGTGCACCGGCACGCTGATGCGCTCTGGCAGAGCCGGCAAAACGCGCGGGCCCGCCTCGATAATGGTGATGTGCATGTCCTTGGGCTGGATGCGGTCCAGGCCATAGGCCGCCAGTTCGTGCGCCGCGTGGTGCAGCTCGGCTGCCAGCTCCACACCGGTGGCACCGGCACCGACGATGGCCACGCTGATTTTCTCGCTGGCCACATCACCGGCATGGGCACGCAGGTAGTGGTTGAGCAACTGCTGGTGGAAACGCTCGGCCTGCTTGCGGGTGTCGAGGAACAAGCAGTGCTGCGCCGCGCCCAGGGTGCCGAAGTCGTTGGTGTTGGAACCCACGGCAATGACCAGGGTGTCGTAGCCCAGGGTGCGCGCAGGCAGCAGCTCGCGGCCCTCTTCATCGAGGGTGGCGGCCAGTTGAATCTGTTTGCCTTCACGGTCCAGGCCGCTCATGCGCCCCAGCTGGAAGTTGAAGTGGTTCCACTTGGCCTGGGCCACGTAGTTCAGTTCGTCTTCCGAGGAGTTCAGCGAGCCGGCGGCCACTTCGTGCAGCAGCGGTTTCCAGATGTGCGTGAGGTTGGCGTCGACCAGGGTGATTTCGGCCTGCTTGCGCTTGCCCAGGCTTTTACCCAGGCGGGTCGCCAGTTCCAGGCCGCCGGCGCCGCCGCCGACAATCACGATGCGATGAGTCATGGGGATATCTCATAAGGTTTACGGAATTCGTGGCCCCGGGGGCCGGCCGCAAACTGCACGAGGGGAGGGCGAGCGCGAAGCAGCTCATAGCACCAGTCCACTGAGCAGGCGGCTGATGAGACCCAACCCGATGGTCACGGCCACCACCAGCACAAGGAGCAGCCACGGCCGGAAGGGCCTGCGCTCGACTTGGTGCTGGGGGGCTCGCAGATACTCATCGACACGACGCTGATCTTCCGGATTCAGGCGGCTGGTCATGGTGGGGCCTCGTCAGGTAGACGTTTGTGACTGCGTAAACGCTACAGCGTTCACGCAAGCGCTTGAAACAAATGATAAGGCTTTCTATCTCTGGCGCCGAGTGTACGCCATCGCAAACACTCGCTGCAGTGGATCAAAGACTGATGCCCACATCGAAAACAATGCTGCGGCCCAGGTTGCCACGCAGGAAGTCCGGCGCGTCGGGGTGGGCGAACAGCACCCGGGCAAAGGTCGGCCCCACCAGCGACAGCGAGCGCCAGCCCTGGCGCAGGTATTCGGTGGGCGGCGGGAAGTGGGTGTTGAGGTCGAGTACTTCGCGCTTGAGGCTGGCGAAGGCGATGATGTCCAGCTCGTTCAGCTCCAGCCCGCGTTCCCGGTAGTTGTGCGCCTTCTTGCGCAAGGTCGGCGCCAGGCGCCCCAGCAGCTCGGTGGCACTGATGCGCCGCGGGCGCGCTTCGCGGCGTACCAGCTGCGCCAGGGAAAACGCACTGCGCCGGCGCTGCAGTTCTTCGCGCCATTCATCGTTGAGCCGGCGGCCCTCGTCGAGCACGAAAAACACCTCGAAAGCCGCGTCGCGGAACAGCACGTCTGGTGGTTCCTGCCCGGCCGGGGTGAAGTCCTCGCTGCGGTAGGGGATGTTCAGCCCCTGCAACAGGCGTTGGCACACCCAACGCTCCCGCTCCCACTTGCGGGCGTTGGAGAGAAAGGCATTGGCTTGCTCCGCCTGGATGGTAAGCAGGCGCAGGTAGTCTGAGTCATCCATGCAGACAAGCTTAGCCGCTAATCGATGACGATAAGATGCTGTTTGTGCGCAGAAATCAGCTCAGCACCGGCCATTGCTGCACCACCCCAAGCAGATGCACCAGGCCAAACCCCAGGCAGATCAGCGAACTGACCACGATGAAACGCCGCGAACGCCCGGTGCCCGCCAGCAACAGGGGCCCCAACAGGCCACGCACCAGGTACACCAGGGTGATCAGGCAGATGGCCGGCAGCAGCAAGGGCAGCCGTCCGATGGCCCCGGCAGCTGACAGCGCATAGGCCGACCAGGCCAGCAGCACGCAGGCGATGGCTGCAGTGATCAGCCCCGGGTACCAGCGGCCTTTTTCGGCGGCCACGGCCATGCGCTCACCGGCGCCGAACAACCGGTACCAGCGCGGCCCGACGGCGATGATGGCCAAGTGAAGTACGCCGATGATGGCGTTGAGGGCTGCTGCCAGCAGCAGGGCGAGGTTGATTCCTTCCGGCATGAGCAATGCTTCCTGCATCGTATGAAGGCGCTAGCCTAGCGCAACCGAATGAAACGGAGAATGGGTGTAGACTCGCGTTATCCACATGGCTGCAAGGGGTATTCGTCAGGTGATCAGCGCGCAGGTGTTGTCCGGCACCACCCTTACGCTTGGCTGGCTGGGTTATGTGCCGTTGCTGGTCTGGGCGGTCAGCCGGGTTGGCTGGGTTGAGCTGTTCACTGACCGGCGCCGCCAGCATCTGCTGTTTGGCACGGTGTTCTGCCTGTTTGCACTGTGGCTGGTGCGGCGCGATTTCGATACCGGGGTGTCGTACCACTTCATCGGCATGACGGCGGTCACGCTGCTGCTGGACTGGCCACTGGCGGTGCTGGGTGGGTTCATGGCCCAGCTCGGCTTGCTGGTGCTGGGGCGCCAGGACCTGGCGGCGCTGGGGGTGAATGGCTTGTTGCTGGTTGGCCTGCCGGTGCTGATAGCCGAGGCGTGCGCGATAGCGGTCGAGCGCGCCCAGCCGCAGAACCTGTTTGTGTATATCTTCTGTTCAGGGTTCTTCCCGGCGGCACTGACGGTGCTGGCCTGCCTTTCGGTCGGGCTGGGGCTGCTGTGGCTGGACGGGCGCTTCGCCATGCCGGAGTGGCTCAGCGATTTTGTCGGCTACCTGTGGCTGATGATGTTCCCCGAAGCGTTCATCAACGGCACGGTAATCAGCGCGCTGGTGGTGTTTTGCCCGGAGTGGCTG
>NZ_JAMBDI010000067.1:0-21896 GCF_036858055.1 Pseudomonas sp. SF2
AACCCGCTCCCACAGGGGCTTGCAGTTCTCAAGGCCTGTGCAGTACCTGTGTGGGAGCGGGTTCACCCGCGAATGCTTTCAAACAGCTCTAGCAGGCTTTTTACAGCCCGATCTGCAACATTTTGGATAATTACTCTAAAAATGACCTGTATTGTTCATTGAGTCATTTTTGTGACCGTGAGGCCTGTTTTGGCCTCTAGGCGACCCCAGGCAAAGCTGTTACTCTCGGCCCGCTTTCAGATGATCCGGTTTGCAACGAGCCGTCATCTCATATCAATAATAAGCGCATCGACGCGTGAATCGAACTTCGCTGTTGCTGAAGGAGTGGGCTTCCATGATCGAACATTTTTGGAAGGATAAGTACCCAGCCGGGATTACGGCGGAAATCAATCCTGACGAATTCCCCAATATCCAGGCGGTACTCAAGCAATCCTGCCAACGCTTTGCCGACAAACCGGCCTTTAGCAACCTGGGCAAGACTATCACTTATGGCGAGCTGTATGCGCTGTCGGGGGCGTTTGCCGCCTGGTTGCAGCAGCATACCGACCTCAAGCCGGGTGACCGCATTGCCGTGCAGCTGCCTAACGTACTGCAATACCCGGTGGCGGTATTCGGTGCCATGCGTGCCGGGCTGATCGTGGTCAACACCAACCCGCTGTACACCGCACGGGAAATGGAACACCAGTTCAACGACTCCGGCGCCAAGGCCCTGGTGTGCCTGGCCAACATGGCCCACCTGGCCGAGAAGGTGGTGCCCAAGACCCAGGTCAGGCACGTCATCGTCACCGAAGTGGCCGACCTGCTGCCGCCGCTCAAGCGCCTGCTGATCAACAGCGTGATCAAGTATGTGAAGAAGATGGTACCGGCCTACAACCTGCCGCGTGCCGTACGCTTCAACGACGCACTGGCGCTGGGCAAGGGCCAGCCGGTGACCGAGGCCAATCCGCAGGCCAACGACGTGGCGGTGCTGCAGTACACCGGCGGCACCACCGGCGTGGCCAAGGGCGCGATGCTGACCCACCGCAACCTGGTGGCCAACATGCTGCAGTGCCGGGCACTGATGGGCGCCAACCTGCACGAGGGCTGTGAAATCCTCATCACCCCACTGCCGCTGTACCACATCTACGCCTTTACCTTCCATTGCATGGCCATGATGCTGATCGGCAACCACAACGTGCTGATCAGCAATCCGCGTGACCTGCCGGCCATGGTCAAGGAATTGGGCAAGTGGAAGTTCAGCGGCTTCGTCGGCCTCAACACCCTGTTCGTTGCCCTGTGCAACAACGAGGCCTTCCGCGCCCTGGACTTCTCGGCGCTGAAGATCACCCTGTCTGGTGGCATGGCCCTGCAGCTGAGCGTGGCCGAGCGCTGGAAGGCCGTGACCGGCTGCGCCATCTGCGAAGGCTATGGCATGACCGAGACCAGCCCGGTGGCCGCGGTGAACCCCTCAGAGGCCAACCAGGTCGGCACCATCGGCATTCCGGTGCCGTCCACCCTGTGCAAGGTCATCGACGATAACGGCAACGAGCTGCCGCTGGGCGAGGTGGGCGAGTTGTGCGTCAAGGGCCCGCAGGTGATGAAGGGCTACTGGCAGCGCGAGGAGGCTACCGCCGAGATCCTCGACAGCAATGGCTGGCTGAAGACCGGTGACATCGCCGTGATCCAGCCGGACGGCTACATGCGCATTGTCGACCGCAAGAAGGACATGATCCTGGTCTCGGGCTTCAACGTGTATCCCAACGAGCTGGAAGATGTGCTGGCGGCCCTGCCGGGCGTGCTGCAGTGCGCGGCCATCGGCGTGCCGGACGAGAAGTCCGGTGAAGTGATCAAGGTGTTCATCGTGGTCAAGCCGGGCATGACCGTGACCAAGGAACAGGTGATGGAGCACATGCGCGCCAACGTCACCGGCTACAAGGTTCCGCGCCAGATCGAGTTCCGCGATGCGCTGCCGACCACCAACGTGGGCAAGATCCTGCGCCGCGAACTGCGCGATGAAGAGCTGAAGAAGCAGGGCTTGAAGAAGACCGCCTGATCGACCTCACCGGCCTCTTCGCGGGCACGCCCGCTCCCACAGGTATTGCGCCAAGCCAGAGGGCTGCGCTGTACCTGTGGGAGCGGGCGTGCCCGCGAATGCTTCAGCGCAGTTTCTCCAGCATCTGGTAGTACCACATCCCCGCCGCCAGCAGCGGGTTGCCCAGCAAATCCCCCATCGGCACCCGCACATGCTTGCACTGGGCAAAGGTGTCGAACTTCTCCAGCGTCCCGGTCAGCGCCTCGGCCATGATCTCGCCCATGATGTGGCTGGTGGCAATCCCGTGCCCCGAATAGCCCTGGCAATACCACACGTTGTCCGACAGCTTGCCCAACTGGGGGATGCGGTTGACCACGATGCCCATGGCGCAGCTCCACTGGAACTCGATCGGCACGCCTTTCAATGCCGGGAAGGTGCGCTCGATGCACGGGCGCAGTTCGCCTTCGATATCCCGTGAATCACGGCCGGAATAGTTGGCGCCACCGCCAAACAGCAGGCGCTTGTCGGCGGTCAGGCGGTAGTAGTCGAGCACGAAGCGGCAGTCGTACACCGCCAGGTCCTGCGGGTTGATCTGCTCGGCCAGTTCCCCCAGCGGTGCGGTGGTGACAATGCCGCCCATGGCCGGGAAGATCTTGCCCTTGAGCTGGCGCTTTTCCAGCTTGTGGTACACATCGCCAGCCAGCATCACCTGGCGCGCCTCGACCCGCCCGTGAGCAGTGACCACCGCCGGGCGCGGGCCGTGGACGATGTCCAGCACTTCGGAGTTCTCGAAAATCAGCGCCCCCAGGCCATGGGCTGCACGGGCCTCGCCCAGGCACAGGTTGAGCGGGTGCAGGTGCAGGTTGCGCAGGTTCTTCAGCGCGCCCAGGTACAGCGGGCTTTGCAGGTGCTCGGCCATGCCGTTGCGGTCCAGCAGTTGCACCTGCTCGCCCATGCCGCGCCGCCGGGCCTCGGCTTCGAATGCGCGCAGCTCGTCCATGTGCGAGGGCTTCATCGCCGCATGCAGGTGGCCGCGCTTGAGGTCGCAGTCGATGCCGTAGCGCGCCACGCGCTGCTCGATCACCTGGTGCCCGCGCCAGCGCAAGTGCCAGATGAAGTCATCGACCTCGGCACCCAGGCGGTTACGCATCTGCGTGCGCATGGCTTCGTCGCCCGACAGGCTGCCGGTGACCTGGCCGCCGTTGCGCCCGCTGGCACCCCAGCCGATGCGGTTGGTTTCGACGATGGCCACTTTCAGGCCACGCTCGGCCAGTTCCACCGCCGTGGCCACGCCGGTAAAGCCGCCACCGATGATCGCCACATCCACCTGTACCGTGCCCTTGAGCTGCGGGTACTCGGTGTGGTCGTTGAGGGTGGCGCTGTAGTAGGACGGCGCGCGCTGCGCCGGGCCCTTGTTCAATGCTGCGTTCATGGGTGTTCCTTGTTAGGTGGGGGCTCAGGCCTGGTGCAGGTACCAGCGCCAGTCCTGCTCGCTGACTTCGGCCATGAACTGGCGGTACTCGGCGCGCTTGACCTTCAGGTACACGCCAAGGAAGTCCTCGCCCAGTGCTTCGCGAGCCCAGCTGGAATGCTGCAGGGCATCGAGAGCGGTCAGCCAGTCAGTGGGCAGGTGTTCGGTGGCCTGGGCATAGCCGTTGCCTTCTACCGGTGCCCCCGGGTCAAGTTGTTCACGGATGCCCCGGTGGCTGGCGGCAAGGATCGCCGCAGCGGCCAGGTAGGGGTTGGCGTCGGCGCCGCAGATGCGGTGCTCCACATGCCGGCTGTTGGCCGGGCCGCCCGGTATGCGCAGGCTCACGGTACGGTTGTCCACGCCCCAGGTCGGCGCCAGCGGTGCATAGCTGTTGGCCTGGAAGCGGCGGAACGAGTTGGCGTTGGGGCAGAACAGCAGCAGCGAGTCGCGCAGGTGGCGCAGCATGCCGGCCACGGCCTGGCGCAGCAGCGGGGTACCGGCCTTGTCCTCACTGGCGAACAGGTTGTTGCCGGCGCTGTCGGCCAGGCTCAGGTGCATGTGCATGCCGGTGCCGGCCAGTTGCGCGAACGGCTTGGCCATGAAGCAGGCCTGCATGCCATGGGCATGGGCCACGCCTTTGACCAGGCGCTTGTAGCGTACGGCCTGGTCCATCGCCTGCAGGGCGTCGCCGTGTTCGAGGGTGATTTCCACCTGGCCGGGAGCGTATTCCGAAATCGCCGTGCGGGCCGGGATGCCCTGGGCTTTGCAGGCGGCATAGAGGTCGGCGAGGAACGGCTCGATCTGCTCCAGTTCGCGCAGGCCATACACCTGGGTGGTGCGTGGGCGACCGCCATCGTTGTCCAGCGCCGGTTGCGGGCGGCCCTGGGCATCTGGTTGCTGGTCGAGCAGGTAGAACTCCAGCTCGCAGGCCATCACCGGATGGTAGCCATCGGCTTTCAACGCCTCGATGGTTCGCAGCAGCACGTGGCGCGGGTCGGCGATGCTGGCCGGCAGGCCCTCGCTTGGGTGCATGCTCACCTGCACTGCGGCGGTCGGCACCCGGCGCCAGGGCAGGCGCACCAGGCTGCCTTCAAGCGGGTAGGCGCGGCAGTCGATATCGCCGACGTCCCACACCAGGCCGGAGTTTTCCACGTCGTCGCCGTTCAGGGTCAGGCCGAGGATGGTGCTGGGCAGCGGCCGGCCGGTCTGGTACACGGCCAGCAGTTCCTCGCGGTGCAGCAGCTTGCCGCGCGGTACGCCGTTGGCGTCGAGGATGAACAGTTCAAACAGCTCGATATCGGGGTTGTCGGCCAGAAAACGGCTGGCCTGCTCTACGGGTGCAAAGTGCATGATGGATTCGCTCACGGGCGCACAGGGCCACCGCGCATGCAGGCGGCCCGGCTGATTCAAACGGCCAGACGACGGCCGGGTTGGGTCACCAAGGCGTGAGCGAGAAATCCGGTGGGCGCGCGTGACGGCAGTGCCACAGGGCCCAGAAGGCAAGGATGATGTGGACCAGCGGATTTTCACCGGCACGGCGCCGGGCCTTCGGCAGCGAAGGGCGGGATAGCGGTGGGGCGATGGGCTGGACGGGAGTCATGCCTTTGATACTCACATGCGGCGTAAGGTTGATTAAAGCAGTGAATGGCAACCTTTACATCGCATTTGGCTAAACATATGTGCTGTTGCAACTGGCCTCTTCGCGGGTTTACCCGCGAAGAGGCCGGCACAGGCAGCAGAGAACCGGCAAATCTGCGACAATCGCGCATCCTTCGAATGCCGATCATGAAAAAGCAGGCCCACCTGCATCACTAAAAAGCCCCATGACTGACCACGCCATCGACAAACTGCTGCAAAACCTCGACCACGCCATGATCGCCGACCGCCATCGCCTGCGCCGGCAATTGCACGAACTGCGCAAGCGCCCAGACGAGGCAAAGCTGGCGCAGTGGGTGGAAAAGGTCCAGGCGTCCTGCGCCCAGGTCACCGCGCGCCAGCAGAGCGTGCCGACCGTGCGCTACGACGACAGCCTGCCCATCGCTGCCAAGCGTGACGAAATCAAGAAGGCCTTGGCCGAACACCAGGTGCTGGTGATCGCCGGCGAAACCGGTTCGGGCAAGACCACCCAGTTGCCGAAGATCTGCCTGGAACTGGGCCGTGGCAGCCATGGCCTGATCGCCCACACCCAGCCACGCCGGATCGCCGCCCGCAGCGTTGCTGCGCGGGTCGCCGAAGAACTGGGCACGCCCCTGGGCGGGCTGGTCGGCTACCAGGTGCGCTTCGAGGACCAGAGCGACGCCAACACCCTGGTCAAGCTGATGACCGACGGCATCCTGCTGGCCGAAACCCAGCACGACCGTTTCCTCGAACGCTACGACACGATCATCGTCGACGAAGCCCATGAACGCAGCCTGAACATCGACTTCCTGCTCGGCTACCTGAAGACCCTGCTGCACCGTCGCCCGGACCTGAAGCTGATCATCACCTCGGCGACCATCGACCTGGAACGCTTCTCCAAACACTTCGACGGCGCACCGATCATCGAGGTGTCCGGGCGTACCTTCCCGGTGGAAACCTGGTACCGCCCGCTGACCAGCGAGCAGGACGAGGAGGGCAACCAGATCGAGGACGACCTCACCGTCGACCAGGCCATCCTCGCCACGCTGGATGAGCTGGCGCACCACGAGCGGAGTGAGGGCAAGGGCCCCGGCGATGTACTGATCTTCCTGCCGGGCGAGCGGGAGATCCGCGATGCCGCCGAGATCTTGCGCAAGGCGCAACTGCGCCATACCGAGATCCTGCCGTTGTACGCGCGCCTGTCGCCGGCCGAGCAGCAGCGCATCTTCCAGCCGCACACCGGGCGCCGCGTGGTGCTGGCCACCAACGTCGCGGAAACCTCGCTGACCGTGCCTGGCATCCGCTATGTGATCGACACCGGTACCGCACGCATCAGCCGCTACAGCTACCGCGCCAAGGTCCAGCGCCTGCCCATCGAGGCCGTGTCGCAGGCCAGTGCCAACCAGCGCAAGGGCCGCTGTGGCCGGGTCGAGCCGGGCATCTGCGTGCGCCTGTACAGCGAAGAGGATTTCAACAGCCGGCCGGCGTTCACCGACCCGGAGATCCTGCGCACCAACCTGGCGGCGGTGATCCTGCAGATGCTGCACCTGCGCCTGGGCGCGATCGACGCCTTCCCGTTCATCGAGCCGCCGGATGGCAAGGCCATCAGCGACGGTTTCAACCTGCTGCAGGAGCTGTCGGCGGTCAACCGCGAGAACCAGCTGACGCCGATCGGCCGCCAGCTGGCGCGCCTGCCGATCGACCCGCGGTTGGGCCGCATGCTGCTCGAAGGCGCGCGCCTGGGCAGCCTGCAGGAAGTGCTGATCGTCACCAGTGCGCTGTCGGTGCAAGACCCGCGCGAACGCCCGCCGGAGCGTCAGCAGGCCGCCGACCAGGCCCACGCGCAATGGAAGGACGTGGATTCCGACTTCGCCGCGCTGGTCAACCTGTGGCGTGGCTTCGAGGAACAGCGCCAGGCGCTGACCGCCAACCCGCTGCGCAACTGGTGCCGCAAGAACTTCCTGAATTACCTGCGCCTGCGCGAATGGCGCGATGCCCATCGCCAGCTGGCGCTGATCTGCCGTGACCTGCAGCTGACGGTGAACAAGGACCCGTCCGACTACCCGAAAATGCACAAGGCCATTCTCAGCGGCCTGCTCAGCCAGATCGGCCAGAAGACCGAAGAGGGCGACTACCAGGGCGCCCGCCAGCGGCGCTTCTGGGTGCACCCGTCGTCGGGCCTGGGGCGCAAGCGCCCGCAGTGGGTGATGGCTGCCGAACTGGTCGAAACCACCAAGCTGTACGCACGCATGGTGGCCAGGATCGAGCCGGACTGGATCGAGCCGCTGGCCGGCCACCTGGTCAAGAAGAACCACTTCGAGCCGCACTGGGAGAAGAAGCGCGGGCAGGTGGTGGCCTACGAGCAGATCACCCTGTACGGCCTGATCCTGGTCGGCCGTCGACCGGTGCATTTCGGCCCGATCGACCCGGTCACCTCGCGCGAGCTGTTCATCCGCGAAGGCCTGGTGCGTGGCGAAATCCAGTCGCGGGCCAAGTGCCTGGCGGCCAACAAGCGCCTGCTGGAAGAGCTCGACGAACTGGAGGCCAAGGCCCGCCGCCGTGACATCCTCGCCGACGAAGAGACGCTGTACGCCTTCTACGAAGCGCGCCTGCCGGCGGAAATCCACCAGACCGCGACCTTCGACAGCTGGTACCGCATGGGCAGCCAGAAGGACGCCAACCTGCTGATCATGCGCGAGGAAGACGTGTTGGCCCGTGAGGCCAGCGAAGTCACCGCCGCGCAATACCCCGACAGCATGCAGGTGGGCGAGCTGCGCCTGCCGCTGAGTTACCACTTCGAGCCCGGCCACCCCCGCGATGGCGTGACCGTACGGGTGCCGGCACCGCTGCTGCCGAGCCTGCCGGGCGAGCGCCTGGAATGGCTGGTGCCGGGCCTGCTGGAAGCCAAGTGCGTGGCGCTGGTGCGCAACCTGCCCAAGGCCCTGCGCAAGAACTTCGTGCCGGTGCCGGACTTCGTCAAGGCCTCGCTGGCGCGCATGACCTTTGGCCAGGGCGCATTGCCGCAGGCCCTGGGCCAGGAGCTGCTGCGCATGACCGGCGCCCGTGTGCCTGACGAGGCCTGGGACGAGTCGGTCAACCTGGTTGAAGGCCACCTGCGCATGAACATCGAAGTGGTCGACGGCCAGGGCAAGTTCCTGGGTGAAGGCCGCGACCTGGCCGAGCTGACCGCGCGCTTTGCCGCCGCCAGCCAGGCAGCGCTGGCCGTGCCGCGTGACGCCAAGAGCGAGCAACCGGTGCAGGCCAAGGCTTTCAGCGAGGTGAAGCAGACCGCGCAGCAGAAGATCGCCGGCCTGTCGATGACCGTGTACCCGGCGCTGGTGGAGGAGGGCGGCACCGTGCGCGAGGGGCGCTTCTCGACTCAGGCCGAAGCCGAGTTCCAGCACCGCCGCGCCTTGCAGCGCCTGTTGCTGCAGCAGTTGGCCGAGCCGGCCAAGTACCTGCGCGGCAAGCTGCCGGGACTGACCGAGCTGGGCCTGCTGTACCGGGAAATGGGCCGGGTCGAGGCGCTGGTCGAGGATATTCTACTGGCCAGCCTGGACAGCTGCATCCTTGAAGGCGAACAGCCGCTGCCACGCGATGGTGCGGCCCTGGCTGGCCTGGCCGAGCGCAAGCGCGGCAGCTGGGCCGAGCATGCCGAGCGCCTGGCACGGCAGACGTTGGAAGTGCTGAAGCTGTGGCATGGGCTGCAGAAGCGCTTCAAGGGCAAGATCGACCTGAGCCAGGCGGTGGCGCTGAACGACATCAAGCAACAGCTGGGCAATCTGGTGTACCCGGGCTTCGTGCGCGAAACCCCCGGGGCCTGGTTCAAGGAGCTACCGCGTTACCTCAAGGCGGTGGAACTGCGCCTGGAGAAGCTGGGTTCGCAGGTGCAGAAGGACCGGGTGTGGAGCGGCGAGCTGGCCAACCTGTGGGCGCAGTACAAGGCCCGTGCCGACAAGCATGCCCAGGAAGGCAAGCGCGATGAACAGTTGACCCTGTACCGCTGGTGGCTGGAGGAATATCGGGTGTCGCTGTTCGCCCAGCAGTTGGGGACCAAGGTGCCGATTTCCGACAAGCGATTGAGCAAGCAATGGAGCCAGGTGGAGGGCTAAACTTCCGCAGATGTGGCAATATTGATGCAATTTGTGGCCGCTTTGCGGCACCTTCGCGGGCACGCCCGCTCCCACAGGTGATGTGCAAGGTTCGCTGCCTGTGCTGTACCTGTGGGAGCGGGCGTGCCCGCGAACGAGGGCGCAGCCCTCGCCTTTAAATTGGCACTAAAGTGCCATTAACCTGTCATGTTTCCAGCCAGCGCCCCGTGGCGATGGCCTTTGACCAGAGGAACGACCGTGCATAACGTCGTGATCAGCGGCACCGGCCTGTACACCCCGGCCCAGAGCATTTCCAACGAAGAACTGGTGGCTTCCTTCAACACCTGGTCGCAGCAGTTCAACCAGGACAACGCCGCTGCCATCGAGCGCGGTGAAGTCGAAGCGGCGCCGCTGTCCGACGCGGCGTTCATCGAAAAGGCCTCGGGCATCAAGAGCCGCTTCGTCATGGACAAGGCCGGCATCCTCGACCCGCAGCGCATGAAACCGCGCCTGCCCGAGCGCTCCAACGACGAACCGTCGGTGCTCTGCGAAATGGCCGTGGCCGCTGCCCGCCAGGCCCTGGAGCGCGCCGGCCGCAGCGCTGCCGATGTCGACGGGGTGATCGTCGCCTGCTCCAACCTGCAGCGCCCGTACCCGGCCATCGCCATCGAAGTGCAGCAGGCGCTGGGCATCCAGGGCTTTGCCTTCGACATGAACGTGGCCTGTTCGTCGGCCACTTTCGGCATCCAGACTGCCGCCAACAGTGTGGCCCTGGGGCAGGCGCGTGCGGTGCTGATGGTCAACCCGGAGGTGTGCACCGGCCACCTGAACTTCCGAGACCGTGACAGCCACTTCATCTTTGGTGATGCCGCCACCGCGGTGTTGCTCGAACGTGCTGACAAGGCCACCTCGGCGCACCAGTTCGATATCGTCAGCAGCAAGCTGTGGACCGAGTTCTCCAACAACATCCGCAACAACTTCGGCTTCCTCAACCGCGCGGCGGAAGAGGGCGAGGGCGCGGCGGACAAGCTGTTCATCCAGGAAGGCCGCAAGGTGTTCCGCGAGGTGTGCCCGAAGGTGGCCGAGCTGATCGGTGAGCACCTGCAGGAAAACGGGCTGCAACCAGGCGATGTGAAACGCTTCTGGCTGCACCAGGCCAACCTCAGCATGAACCACCTGATCGTCAAGAAACTGCTGGGGCGTGAAGTGGCCGAGGAAGATGCACCGGTGATTCTCGACCGTTATGCCAATACCAGTTCGGCGGGGTCGGTGATTGCTTTCCACCTGTACCAGGACGACCTGGCCAAGGGTTCGCTGGGGGTGTTGAGCTCGTTTGGTGCGGGGTACTCGATTGGTAGCGTGATCCTGCGCAAGCGCTGATTGAGCGCAAGCCAGTACCGGCCTCTTCGCGGGTGAACCCGCTCCCACAGGGACACCACAGCATTCGAATCTGTGATATCCCTGTGGGAGCGGGTTTACCCGCGAAGAGGCCGGTGCATTTGTCACAGGCAAAAAAAGCGGGAAATGCCGGATGGGGTCGGCATTTCCCGCTTCAGCTGAAGCAGTGCAGGGTGTCGCTTAGAACTTGGCTTCCAGGTCTACCTGCAGCGTGTCTACGTCAGCATCGCTGTTCGGCAGGTTGGAGAAGTCGGTCTTGGCCATCATGTAGGCCGCGCCGAGGGCGAAGTTCTTGTCGATTTCGTAACCCACCTTGAACTTGTGGCCACGGGAACCGGTGAAGCCGTTACCGAAGTCGGAGTCGGTGAACAGGCTGACTACACCGTTACGCTGCACGTCGCGGTAGTTGTAGTCCAGGCTCCAGGCACCGATCTTGCTCTTCAGGCCAGCCAGCCAGGCCTTGTCCTTGCCATCGGTGCTTTCGGTGTTCTTGACGAACTGGCCGTAGGCCGACAGCGGGATGGCGAAGCCGGTGAAGTCGACCTGGCCGAAACCTTCCACCAGCTGGAACTCGTTGGTGGTGTTGCCCAGCGAACGCAGGGCAGCAGATTCCTTGTCGTTGTCGTAGCCGTAGATGCTGCCACCGACGGTGACCTTGACGGTGTCAGCCGCGTTGAACTTGGTACCCAGCTGGGCCGCGTACAGTTGTGCGTCGTGCTTGAACTGCACGCCGTCGCCGTCGACGTTGTCCTTCAGGTTGTAGTGGCCGATGCTGCCGAACACTTCGGCCGGGCCGAGGTTGGTCTTGTAGGTCGCGGCCAGGCCTTCCGGGTTGATGTCGCTGTCCCAGATGATGTCGCCCATGCTCACCCATGGCTGCAGCATCTTGCCGCCGATCAGGTGCAGGTTCGGGACGGCAGTCGGGTGCCAGTCGAGGTAGGCCAGGTCAACCCACAGCGATTTCTTCTCGAAGTAGTTGTCCAGGCTCTGGTTGGTCGAGCGGGCATCGGCGCTGCTGCCGGTGGCCACACGCACGCCGGCGTCGACCTGCGGGTTGATCTCGCTGTAGAAGCCGACACGGGCACGTACACGTTCACGGTCCTGGTTGCCGCTGCGAGCGATCGGGTCGTCGACGTTGACGTCTTCGTAACGCAGGCGCACATCACCCTTGATCTGAGTCTTGGCGGCCCATGCCACTTTCTGTTCAAAGGAGCTCATCCGTTCGGACTGAGCTTTCTGAGCGGCCTTTTCCTTGGTTTCTTGAGCCAGGTCCGCCTGCAGTTCGTTGTACTGCGCCTGGTTGATCGAGCCATTGGCGCGGAGCATTTCGAGCAGCTTGGCGTCGACAGCTGCACTGGCCGGAGTACTCAGAGCCAGCATCATGCCGGTGAGGCTCACTCCGGTAAGTGTAGAAACAAGACGCATAAGGTTCTCCCTGTTGAATAAGATGGGGGAGGCTCAAGCGTCCGCCCCGTGTTGGCATGTCTTCGGAAAGGGCCTGAATAGACAGGTTCTGGGGTTCCGGAAAACAGGCGCAAGTATTGCGGGGGCGAATGACAGATTAATGTCGAATTAGTGGCACTGCGGTTAAGTAATTGAGAATGAAAGGATCTGGCCCGGCGTTGGTGATTTGAGTGACGGGCCTTCCTTGGGGATACTGGGTACCTTGAGACAGCGAGCCAAAACCGTGACCAGCCTGTATAGCCTTGCCCATTTGCGTGATCTTCCGGCGGCCACCTGGGATGCCCTGGTGCCGGCCGGCCAACCGTTCCTGCGCCATGCGTTTCTCAGTGCCATGGAGGACAGCGGCAGCGTCGCACGCAGCACCGGCTGGGCCGCCGAGCACCTGGTGCTGGAGCGGGACGGGCAGGTACGGGCACTGCTGCCGGCGTACCGCAAATGGCACTCGTTTGGCGAGTACGTGTTCGACCATGGCTGGGCCGATGCCTGTGAGCGGGCCGGCATCGCCTACTACCCCAAGCTGCTGGGTGCCGTGCCGTTCAGCCCGGTCAGCGGCCCGCGCCTGCTCGCCGCCGACCCAGCCGATGGCTTGCTGGTGCTGCAGGCGTTGCCGGAGTATCTGGGCAAGGGTGGGCTGTCTGGCGCGCACATCAATTTCACCGAGCCGGCGCTGGACGAACAACTGGCCAGCCAGCCGGGCTGGATGGAGCGCCTGGGTTGCCAGTTCCATTGGCGCAACCACGGCTACCGCGACTTCCAGGATTTTCTCGACAGCCTGAGTTCGCGCAAGCGCAAGCAGATGCGCAAGGAACGTGAACAGGTGGCCGGGCACGGCATTGAGTTCCGCTGGTACCGTGGGGGAGAACTGGATGAGGCGCAGTGGGATTTCGTCTACCGCTGCTACGCCAACACCTATGCGGTGCGCCGCCGTGCGCCCTATCTGACACGCGCGTTTTTCAGCCTGCTGGCAGAACGCATGCCCGAGGCGTTGCGTGTGGTGATGGCGCGGCAGGGTGGGCGTGATGTGGCCATGGCCCTGAGCCTGGTGGGGGGCGACAGCCTGTTTGGCCGCTACTGGGGGTGCCTGGATGAATTCGACCGGCTGCATTTCGAAACCTGTTTCTACCAGGGCATGGACTTTGCCATTGCCGAGGGTTTGCAGCGCTTCGATGCCGGGGCGCAGGGGGAGCACAAGCTGATTCGCGGGTTCGAACCGGTGCTGACGCGGTCGTGGCACTACCTGCTGCACCCGGGGTTGCGGCGGGCGGTGGAGGATTTTCTGGTGCAGGAGCGGGAAGGGGTGCGGGCCTATGCCGAGGAAGCCCGGGGGATGTTGCCCTATCGCCGGGACTGATCCATTCATATTGCCTGTGCCGGCCCTTTCGCGGGTGAACCCGCTCCCACAGGTACTGCACAGACCGTGAAATTTGTGCGGTCCCTGTGGGAGCGGGTTCACCCGCGAAGAGGCCAGTACAGGAATCAGTCGACCCCGACAAACCCCCCGGTCTGGTGATGCCACAACCGGGCATACAACCCTTGCTGCTCCAGCAGTTCACTGTGGCTGCCACTTTCTACAATCCGCCCCTTGTCCAGCACCACCAGCCGGTCCATCCGCGCAATGGTGGACAGCCGGTGGGCAATGGCGATCACTGTCTTGCCCTGCATCAGCGTCTCCAGGCTTTCCTGGATCGCTGCCTCCACCTCCGAGTCCAGCGCCGAGGTGGCCTCGTCCATGATCAGTATCGGCGCATTCTTCAACAGCACCCGGGCAATGGCGATACGCTGGCGCTGCCCGCCCGACAACTTGACCCCGCGCTCGCCCACGTGGGCATCGAAGCCGGTGCGGCCCAGGGCATCCGACAGCTGCGGGATGAACTCGTCAGCCCGCGCCCGGCGTACTGCTTCGAGCAGCTCGGCCTCGCTGGCACCGGGGCGGCCATACAGCAGGTTGTCGCGGATCGAGCGGTGCAGCAGCGAGGTGTCCTGGGTGATCATGCCGATCTGCGCGCGCAGGCTGGCCTGGCTTACCTCGGCAATGTCCTGGCCGTCGATGAGGATGCGCCCGCCCTGCACGTCGTACAGCCGTAGCAGCAGGTTGACCAGGGTCGACTTGCCCGCCCCGGACGGGCCGATCAGGCCGATCTTCTCGCCCGGTCGGATGTCCAGGTCGAGCCCTTCGATCACATTGGCGGCCTTGCCGTAATGGAAGTCCACATCATCGAAACGCACCGCGCCGCGGCTGACCTTGAGCGCTGGCGCGTTGGGCCGGTCGGTGACGGTGACCGGCTGGGCGATGGTCTGCAGGCCGTCCTGGACCATGCCGATGTTTTCGAAGATGCCGTTGACCACCCACATGATCCAGCCCGACATGTTGACGATGCGGATCACCAGACCGGTGGCCAGGGCGATGGCGCCGACGGTGATCAGCGACTGGCTCCACAACCACAGCGCCAGACCGGTGGTGGCGACCACCAGCAAGCCGTTGAGGGTGGTGATGACCACGTCCATGCTGGTGACCACGCGCGCTGCCAGCTGGGTTTTCTCGGTCTGTTCGCTGATCGCTTCGCGGGCGTACTGCTGTTCGTAGTCGGTATGGGCGAACAGCTTGAGGGTGGCGATGTTGGTGTAGCCATCGACGATTCGCCCCATCAGCTTGGAGCGGGCATCGGAGGAAATAACCGAACGTTCCTTCACCCGTGGCACAAAGTAGTACAGCGCGGCGATGTAGCCGATGATCCACAGCAGCAGCGGCAGCATCAGGCGCCAGTCGGCCTCGGCGAACAGCACCAGCGAGGTGATGGCGTAGATCAGCACATGCCACAGCGCATCCACCGCCTGCACGGCGGAGTCGCGCAGCGAGTTGCCGGTCTGCATGATGCGCTGGGCGATGCGCCCGGCGAAATCGCTCTGGAAGAAGTTCAGGCTCTGCTTGAGCACATAGGTGTGGTTTTGCCAGCGGATCAGGCTGGTCATGCCGGGGTTGATGGTCTGGTGCACCAGCAGATCGTGCAGGCCGAAGAACACCGGCCGCAGCAGCAGGATCACCACCAGCATCCAGATCAGCTCGCCACTGTGCTCACTGAAGAAGTTGGCATTGGGTGTGCCCTGGGCCAGGTCGATGATGCGGCTCAGGTAGCTGAACATCGCCACCTCGATCAGTGAGGCGAACAGGCCGACCACCAGCAGGGCGAGAAAGCTCGGCCACACCTGGCGCAGGTAATACAGGTAGAACGGCCAGACCTGGCCGGGCGGCGACTCGCTGGGCGCGTCGCGGAAGATGTCGATCAGTTGTTCGAAACGGCGGTACAGCATGGGTGACGACACTCCTGTTTCATCCGGCCCTCAGGCGGTTTCACGTCCCTGTGAAGCCTGCGGTCAGTCGATGCGTTTGGCCGACTTGATGTAGACCGGGTCGGCCGGTACATCGCGCATGCCTTTCTTGATGGTGGTTGGCGAATTGACGATCTGGTCAACCACCTCCATGCCCTTGGTCACCTTGCCGAACACGGCATAGCCACGGTCACGCCCAGGGTTGAGGAAGTCGTTGTCGGCCACGTTGATGAAGAACTGGCTGGTGGCCGAGTTCGGGTCCTGGGTACGGGCCATGGCCAGCGTGCCACGGGTGTTCTGCAGGCCGTTGCCGGCTTCGTTGGTGATCGGGGCGCGGGTGTTCTTCTGCACCATCTGGTCGGTGAAGCCACCGCCCTGGACCATGAAGCCCGGGATTACACGGTGGAAGATGGTGTTGTTGTAGAAGCCGCTGTCGACGTACTCGAGGAAGTTCTTGGTACTGACCGGCGCCTTCTCGGCATTCAGCTCGATTTCGACCTGGCCGAAGCTGGTGTCCAGCAATACGTGCGGGGTCTTGTCGGAGGCCATGACGCTGGTGGCGAAGGCGACCGAGCAGGCGGTGAGCAGGAGTTTTTTCAGCATGGGCTCAAAGATCCTTGAGAGGTGGAAGCGGCTGCAAGGAATTGCAGCAGGGTCTGGTTGAAGACCTCGGGTTGGTCGAGGGGTGTAGCGTGCCGGGAATCGTCGATGACCACCAGCCTGGCGTGAGGCATCAGGGCGACGTAGCGCTGCTTCAGTTGTATCGGCGTGTAATCGTGGTCGGCGGCAACCACCAGGGTAGGACAGTGGATCTGCCCGATGCGTTCCTGCACGCCCCAGTCGACGATGGCGTCGAAGCTCTTGAGGTAGGCGCGCTTGTCGTTGCGTGCCCAGCGCTGGGCCATTTTCTGCCGCAGTTCGGCCTGCTGCGGTTTGGGAAACAGCCGCTCGGCCAGGCCCTTGCCGACGGTTTCGACACTGAGCAGGCGCGCCAGGCCCCAGCGCTTGAGCCACCACAGCCAGTCATTGCGGGTGCGGCGCTTGACCTCGGGGGCGCTGTTGACGATGCACAGGCTGCGCAGCCATTGCGGGTGGTCGACGGCAAACTGGAAGCCGACCATGCCGCCCATGGACAGGCCGACGAAGTGCACGGGGCCGGTGTGCAGGTGTTCGAGCAGGGCCAGCAGGTCGGCACTGAAGGTGGCGATCTGGTAACCGTCGCGTGGCTTGTCGGAGCGGCCGTGGCCACGGATGTCCATGAGGATTACTCGGTAGTGGCGGCTGAGCACCGGCACCTGCAGCTCCCAGTCCTGGCAGCTGGAGCCCAGGCCATGCAGCAATACCAAGGGTTCGCCCTGGCCATATTCCTCGTAATGCAGTGCGCATCCTTCGTGTTCGAAATAGGCCATGGGCGCGGTCCTCTCAGGCTTGTGGGGGGGCTGCGAAGGGCACGTCCAGTGGGGCGGTGTCGAAATTGCGCAGCAGGTCGATGAGAATCTGCGTGGCCGGGCCCAAGGTCTTCTCTTTGCTCGAATAAAGGTAGAACAGTGGGTGGCGGCTGCCACCCTGATCCAGCGGCAACGGCTTGAGCACGCCTTCGCGCAGCTCGCGCTCGATCATGTGCCGGGGCAGCCAGGCAAAGCCCAGGCCGCTGCTGACGAAGGTAGCGGCGGTGCCCAGGCTGCCGACGGTCCAGCGCTGCTCGGCACCCAGCCAGCCGACATCGCGCGGCTGAGCGCGGCCGGAGTCGCGGATTACCACCTGCAACTGGCTTTCCAGGTCCTGGAAGGTCAGCTCGCGGCCCAGGCGGTGCAGGCTGTGTTCGGGGTGGGCAACGGCGACGAACTCCACCGCGCTCAGTTCGGCGCCCAGGTAGCCGCCGATGCTGTAGCTGCTGATGGCCAGGTCGGCGATGCCTTCGTGCATCACTTCCTCGACGCCAGACAGCACTTCTTCACGCAGGCGCACGCGGCAGCCGCGGCTCTGCGGCATGAACGCGGCCAGGGCGCGTACCAGGCGGGCGCTGGGGTAGGCGGCATCGACCACCAGGCGTACCTCGGCCTCCCAACCCTGTTCCATGTGGTGGGCGAGGTCTTCGAGCTGGCTGGCCTGCTTGACCAGATGGCGGGAGCGGCGCAGCAGGACATTGCCGGCCTCGGTGAGTACCGCCTTGCGGCCGTCGATGCGCAGCAGCGGCACGCCCAGTTGCTCCTGCATGCGGGCCACGGTGTAGCTGACCGATGACTGCGAGCGGTGCAGTGCCTCGGCGGCCTGGGCAAACCCGCCGTGATCGACCACTGCTTGCAGGGTTCGCCACTGGTCAAGGGTTACGCGCGGCGCTTTCATCTTTCGCTCCTGTTGTCCTAAGCTGCGCTCTTTCAAGGAGAGCGGCCCATGAAGAAATGTTGTGCGGCAATACTGATGTGCCTGCCCCTCGGGGCCATGGCTTATCCCATCGACGTGGAGAAGGAACTGACCGGGGTCAAACTCGACTACACCGCCTATGACACGGCCTATGACATTGGCGCCATCACCCTCAACAACTATGGGCAGGTACCGGCCGCGTGCAAGGTGACCTTCCGTAACGGCCCGGAAGCACCACGGGTGCGCCGGGTGATGGTACCGGCCGGGAAAAGTGTCGATGTCACCGCCAAGTTCAACCGGCAGATCATCAAACTACGGATCGCCTTGAACTGCACTGCAGAATAAGCTGATAAATCGATAGATTGAACCCATTTTTTACGCTTTTTTATCGATAGGTCAAGCCGTAATCTCACCTCCATCGAATCGCAACCCTTTTTGCCGATGGAGGCACCCCCAATGTCCCGCGTACTGATCATCGAAAGCAGCGCCCGCCAGCAGGATTCCGTTTCCCGTCAGCTGACCCGTGATTTCATCCAGCAGTGGCAGGCCGCCCACCCGGCCGATCAGATCAGCGTGCGCGACCTGGCCGTGAACCCGGTGCCGCACCTGGACGCCAACCTGCTGGGTGGCTGGATGAAGCCTGAAGAACAGCGCAGCGCTGCCGAACTGGAAGCGCTGGCCCGATCCAACCAACTGACTGATGAATTGCTTGCTGCCGATGTGCTGGTGATGGCTGCGCCGATGTACAACTTCACCATCCCCAGCACCCTCAAGGCCTGGCTGGACCACGTGCTGCGTGCCGGCATCACCTTCAAGTACACCCCCACCGGCCCGCAGGGCTTGCTGACCGGCAAGCGCGCCATTGTCCTGACGGCCCGTG
Organism: Pseudomonas sp. SF2; assembly: GCF_036858055.1. Lineage (NCBI taxonomy): Bacteria > Pseudomonadati > Pseudomonadota > Gammaproteobacteria > Pseudomonadales > Pseudomonadaceae > Pseudomonas > Pseudomonas sp. SF2. The sequence goes on from NZ_JAMBDI010000067.1 coordinate 18,624, forward strand.
GCGGCATCCACGCCGGTGCCACCAGCGACCACCAGGAACCGTACCTGCGCCAGGTAATGGCCTTCATCGGCATTCACGATGTCGACTTCATCCATGCCGAAGGCCTGAACATGAGCGGCGAGTTCCACGAGAAGGGCGTCAACCAGGCCAAGGCCAAGCTGGCGGCGGTGGCCTGAAGCTTAGCGAATTCCCAACCCTGACACCTGTTGTTGCTCCTTTGGGTGTACCTGCCCGGCCCGCATGGCCGGGCTTTTTTATGCCTGTGAATTTTGTGGGGGCCTGTGCCGGCCTCTTCGCGGGTAAACCCGCTCCCACAGGAATATCACGGCACCTGAGATCAGTGGTGTCCCTGTGGGAGCGGGTTTACCCGCGAAGAGGCCGGCACAGCCCCACATTCCTCATGGTTGAACTCATTCATCGCAACCCGCTAAGGTCGCGGCCTTGATCCACGAGAGGCAACCATGGGCTACCTGATAATCGTCGCGCTGATCCAGGCGTTTTCCTTCAGCCTGATCGGCGAGTACCTGGCCGGGCACGTCGACAGCTACTTTGCCGTGCTCGCGCGCGTGGTGCTGGCTGGCCTGGTGTTCCTGCCGCTGACTCGCTGGCGCCAGGTCGAGCCGCGCTTCATGCGCGCGATGCTGCTGATCGGTGCGCTGCAGTACGGCATCACCTACGTCTGCCTGTACCTGAGCTTTCGCGTGCTCACCGTGCCGGAGGTGCTGCTGTTCACCATCCTCACGCCGTTGCACGTGACGCTGATCGAAGACGCCATGAACCGGCGCTTCAACCCGTGGGCCCTGGTGGCAGCGCTGGTGGCGGTGGCCGGCGCGGCGGTGATCCGCTTCGACACCATCAGCGGCGAGTTCTTCATCGGCTTCCTGCTGCTGCAACTGGCCAACTTCACCTACGCCGCCGGCCAGGTGCTGTACCGCCACCTGGTAGCACGCCACCCCAGCGACTTGCCGCACTACAAGCGTTTTGGCTACTTCTACCTGGGCGCGTTGATCGTGGTGTTGCCGGCCTTCCTGCTGTTTGGCAATGCCCAGCATTTGCCGACCAGCAACGTGCAGTGGCTGGTGTTGCTGTTCCTGGGCCTGTGCCCGACGGCGCTGGGGCTGTACTGGTGGAACAAGGGCGCCTGCCTGGTTTCGGGCGCGACGCTGGCGGTGATGAACAACCTGCATGTACCGGTAGGGCTGCTGATCAATTTGCTGATCTGGAACCAGGACGAACCACTGGGCAGGCTGTTCATCGGCGGGGCGGTGATCCTGGCGTCGGTGTGGATGAGCCGCCTGGGTACACTGACGTTATCAAGCAAGCCATGGCGCAGTCAGCTATGACGCGTTCGTTACTGAACCCAAATCCCGCCGGTACCTACCCGATAATCATGAAAATAAAATCGGGAGACCGGCGTGAAGCTAGAAACGCGAAGTATCGAATTTGTCCCACACGCTGAGCGTTATGGCACGCCTAAACGATTGTTCACCATCTGGTTCAGCTCCAACTTCCAGATAACCGCCCTGATGGTCGGCACCTTGGGGGTGGCCTCGGGGCTGAGCCTGGGCTGGACCTTGCTGGGCCTGTTGGTCGGCAACCTGATCGGCACCGTGTTCATGGCCGCGCACTCTGCCCAGGGGCCACACCTGGGCGTGCCACAGATGATCCAGAGCCGGGCCCAGTTCGGTGTCCATGGCGCGGCGCTCCCACTGCTGGTGATGGTCACGGCCGCAGTCCTGTTCCTCGCCGCCAGCGGCGTGCTGATGCGCAATGCCCTGCAGGCTCTGGTGCCCATGAGCGATGACCAGGCGATCGTGGTGGTCGGCTTGCTGACCTTTGTCATCGGCTTTGTCGGCTACGAACTCATCCACCGCCTCGGGGCGTGGATGAGCCTGTTGTCCACCTTGGTTTTTGCTGGTGCCCTGGTGCTGATTCTGCTGCACCCCGGCGACATGGCAACCACAACGGCGGTGAGTACCGGCTTTTCGTTCACCGCGTTCAACCTGATCGTTGCCCAGTCGGCCTCGTGGACGCTGGGGTATGGCCCGTATGTGGCCGATTACTCGCGCTACCTCCCGGCCAACGTCAACCCGCGCGCCACGTTCTGGGCCACCTATTGCGGTTGTGCGCTGGGCTCCTTCGCCATGATGGCATTGGGCGCGCTGGTAGCCGTGGAGCTGCCCTCGGCACTGGGGCATGACCCGGCCACAGCCATTGCCGCGTTGTTTGGCCCGTGGGCGCCGTTGGCGCTGGCAGTGATTGCGCTGGGGGTGATCCAGTACAACGTCCTGTGCCTGTACAGTGCCTACATGTCGTCGGTCACGATCTTTGGCGCCTTCAAGACCATCCGGCGCGTGACCGCGACTGCCAAGGCCCTGGTAATGGCTGGCCTGACCGCAGCGGCAACGGTGATCGCCATCGCCACCCAGTACAATTTCGATACGTTCTTTGCCGACATCCTGATCGGCCAGCTGTACCTGCTGATTCCATGGAGCGCGATCAACCTGGTGGATTACTACTGGGTATGCCGCGGCCACTATGACGTGGGGGCGCTGTATGACGCCAAGGGGCGTTACGGCTGCTTCAATCGTCGAAGCCTGGCGGTGTACGCCGTGTCGATCATCGGTACCATCCCGTTCATGAAGCTGTCGTTCTATACGGGCTTCGTGGCCGAGTGGCTGGGGGCGGACATCAGTTGGGCGATGGGGTTGATCCTGGCTGGCGCGCTGTATTGCATGGTCCATGGGCGCGAGAGCAACCGCCTTTCGACAACCATGAATGTGCACCCCTGACTCGGCCTTGACAGGGAGAGGGCTGCTTAAACACCACCCTCAGGCGTAATGCCTGTCAATCAAGCAATTTGGGGCCGCTTTGCGGCCCATCGCCGGCAAGCCAGCTTCTATCAAACAAAAGGTAACCCACTGTTTTTCCTAAAAGAAAAAACAGGTGCGCGGGGTCAATGGCGGCGAAGTGTTCACTCTTCTATACGTGGTCACAGCAAGCTGTGCCGACAGGGACTAACGCCGATGCCATTTGGGCCACTCTCTCATTCGGGAGCAAAGCTGCACACCAGTGCGGTCTACGGCCTCTTTCCCGCGCATTCGGAACCATAGCAAAGCATTCGGCGCTTGACCTACTCGGATCAGTCGCCGAATGCTTTTCAAGATCTTGATGTCAGCGCAGATCTAAAGTCATGCGCATCCTGTTTGCTGCGCGATAGCGCAGCCCGGCAGGGCTGGGCGGACTCTCATTGAACTGCACATAACTCATTGA
>NZ_JAMBDI010000067.1:21916-30791 GCF_036858055.1 Pseudomonas sp. SF2
TTCGCGGCTAAAGCCGCTTGTGTCTTCAAGGTCTCTTAAACTCGAAAGGGTGAGAGCAGTGGATGGCAGACTGAAAGCCAGGTGTGCTCTTAAAGCACGAATGGGAGCCTAGTCGCCATCCACCTCTCACTCTGACCTAAGCCCGAACAGTTGAATGAGTGGCGAACTCGCAGTCACAAGCTAGGGCTAATTCAGAGTGCTCTTACTTCTTGAGTCTAAGAGGGCTTGGCGATGATTTCCTACTTCGTTGGTCTCGACGTTTCGAATGCGACTCTGGATGTGGGCTTTCTTCCTGAAAGTATCCCCCAGTTCCAGGTCAGGAATGACCCTGAGGGCTTTGCGCAACTGATCGCATGCCTGAACGAGCTTGAGGTCGAACGGGTCTTGCTGGAAGCCACCGGTGGCTATGAACGAGCCGTACTCAAAGCCTTGCGACTGGAGGGTTTGAACGTCGTCAGGGTCAACCCCAAGCGCTGTCGGGACTATGCGAGTGCCATGGGCAAAATTGCCAAGACTGACAAGATCGACGCCCAGATGCTGGCGCGGTTTACCAGGGATTTCGAGGACTTGCCGCAGATAAAGCCTAATCAAGAATCACTCGACTGATTACCCGGTGCGGCGCCTTTGCCAAACCCTCAAGGTGCACCCCAGCGGCTACTACGCCTGGCTGGCCGAGCCTCAATCTGCCCGAGCAAAAGAAGATCAACGTCTGCTTGGCTTGATCAAACACGCTTGGCTGGAAAGCGGAGGTGTATACGGCTACCGCAAAATTCACGATGACCTGCGTGAGCAGGGAGAGGAATGCGGTCGAAATCGAGTCGGGCGCTTGATGCAGGCGGAGGGGCTGCGTTCGCAAACGGGCTATCGGCGGCGTCTAGGGTTTTATGGTGGAAAACCAACAGTGGCCTCGCCCAACTACCTCGCGCGGCAGTTCAAGGTCAGTGAGCCGAACAAGGTCTGGGTAACAGATATCACTTACATCCGCACCTATGAGGGGTGGCTCTGCCTCGCGATAGTGCTGGATCTGTTCTCACGCCAAATAATTGGTTGGTCAATGAAGCCAAGGATGTGCAGCGACTTGGCTATCGACGTGATGTTGATGGCCGTTGGGCGACGCAAGCTACAGCAGCAAGTAATGATTCACTCAGACCAAGGCAGTCAGTTCAGTAGCTCAGATTGGCAAAGCTTCTTGAAGGCCAGCAATGTAATCAGCAGCATGAGCCAGCGGGGAAACTGCCACGACAATGTCGTAGCCGTGAGCTTTTTCCAGCTTTTGAAGCGGGAGCGAATCCGACGAAAGATCTACACAACCCGTGAGGAAGCCCGGAATGATATGTTTGATTACATCGAGATGTTCTATAACCCTAAACGCCGACACAGCAGTGCTATGCAGTTGTCTCTAGTAGAGTATGAGAAACGCTATTTCCTGAGCTTGGAGAGTGTCTAGGAAACCAGAGGCGATTCAGTGATGTATTGAGAGGCCTGCTTTCTTATCGTCAGCGTTGACGCTGGTTTGTTTTGTTTCTAGCTCTTTGAGATTCACGGGGTTATGTCCTTAACGTTGATTTTCAGTTGTTTTTTTCTTTCTAGCGAAGAAGGGAGCAATCCCTTCTTCGTGAGCGAGTACATCTACAGCCAGCTCGCCGGAATCAAGCCATCACCTCTCTTGCTCCAGGATGCAGCGGAGTGGGTGTGGGGGACTCCGCTCCAGATATCCTTGCCGGCGTGCTCAAGGACGATGATCTGGAGGTTGGCCTTTGTCCGTTTTATGGCTTCGCCAAGAACCTCAAAAATCCGTCGAGTTGCGATCAAGTCCTCAGTCCGATGCTCTCGGAGCGTGGCGATGTCGGAATCCAACGCGTTGGCACCTTGATCGCTGCTCGGGAAGTAGACCTGACTGGGCTGGTCAATTACCAGGAAGCTCAGCGGCGGAAGATGTTGATTTTCTTCCTCTAGCAAGTACTCGTGGATGCCCAGGAATGCAGCAATGTGGTAGCCCATCCAGTTTGCGCCGCTTCCTACCTCCCATAGGTAGTCGAACTGCTTGAAGTCCTTGTCGAAACGAATGGTCAGTTCCTTGCGATCCAGCTTGAGTACAGAGTTAGTTGCGCCTTCAAGGTTGCCAAATGTGTCTGCATAGTGCTCAATGAGCTCGCCCACTTTCTGGTCGACCTGCTGCTCCCGAGTTTGCCGGTTCGTTCTGCTCATCAACCTGTCGAGGTCTTCGATCTTGCCGGTGACGATCTTCATGCGCTCAGTGATGGCTTCATCCGCTGAAGTCTGGCCAATTTTTTTCAGGACTTCAGAGGTTGTTCCCGCGAGGTAATAAATCTCGCCAATGGCATTTCGCAGCTTCTCATCTTCAGCTAGGATTGCGTTCTTGTCTGAACGAATATCATGGAGCTTCTTCTCCTCTGCAGCGAGTTTTCGTTTTAGAGTGGAGATCTTGTTGTCGAAGGAGGGATTCTGCTCGAGGATATCGGCGACTCGCGTGATCTGATTGACCTTTGTCTCCAGATTGCTGATCACCGATTCCAAGGATCCCGAGCTGGATCCGCAAGCTACGCACTGACCTTCAGGTTCGAAGCTCTGTTTTAACCAGTTCAAGCCAACGACGTGGGTCTTTTCCTGGTTTACAGCTTTCACAAACCGTTGACCGTTCTCAGCAAGGCTGCTGTAACCACTGATTTCTTCGCCGAGATCATCGACGACGCGCTGCTGCTCGGTTTCCTTTGCTACTGCAGCGTCGAACCGCTCGTTGATATGCAGGCGCTTGGGTTCGACCAGAGTCTGCTCCAGGCGTCGATCCTTGTAGGCCTGCACCACTGACCTGAGTTTGAGAATCTTTGAGTCAAGGATGTCCGGGATGTTCGCTTCGAGCAGACCAATCTCGATACATTTGTCCAGCGTGCGGTCGACTTCGTTTTTCCAATGAGCTTTGGATTTTTCGACGACATTGAGCTCTTTTTTGAGGCTCTCAAGCTCCTTTGCTGCCTCATCACGTCGACGCTCATTCATGACGTACTGCGCGTCTACGATGCCCAGAGCATAGGGCATTGCTCGAATTAGCTTTTCACGGTGAGTCCAGGTATCGGCCTTGAAGAACAGAGTGTTGGGGTTCGCGACGATGTGTTGTGGGAGAAAGTTGAACGCTGCCAAGTCCCTGAAGGATGTGCGGCCATCAAGGGGGCTCGGTTTCTCAGCGTCTGAATGTGGAAGGTCACTCACCCGGGTAAGGTTGTTGAACTTGTCCTTGAAGATTGACCTGGTCGTCTTGGTAGGCACAACTTCCGGGAGCATCCCGGTGAATGGCTCAAAATAATAATCATTGGATGGGGTACCGTCTTTCGGCCCTTTTCGAGCGATGAGCCAGGTTTCACCTCGTAGGCTTACCTTCAGGCCGAACCACATGACCTTATCCCTGATAACGCCAATAGGGATCTGGCATTTGGAGGAGCCTAAGGCGTAGTCGATCACGTGCAGGATGGACGATTTGCCGGTGCGGCTGAGGCCGTGAATGATGTTGATCTTTGACTTTTCGAATGTGATCTCTTGGATCTTATTGAACTGGTTTCTGGGCCAGAGAATTACTGAGTCAATGTGAAATTTCATTGGGGATCCCGAAGAAAAGCTTGATGAGGGTCGGCGTGTCGACACTGGCATACCAGTTGGCTAAGCGGTTAACGGTCGACACCATCTCCTTGGGAAGGGCTGACTTGGTGCCTTTGGGCCAGCGGGCGATTAGGTTGCTAAAGACGGGTAGGTCATTTTCACGAGATGTAACCGCTAGGAGCTTCGTGGAAACGGCCAGGTTCAAGCCCTGGATGGTGACTGCTGCGCGAGAGGCGACACGCTGCTCCAAGTCAACCTTAAGCTCAGGTGTCTCACGGAGAATGGCGTCCAGTTTCGATCTGGCATTGCGGCTACACAGCGCTCCTCGCGAGGCCTCGTCCCAGGCAAACGGAAGTACGAGCTTCAGCTTCAAGAGATCGAGGGGGTGCTCTGATGCTTCAAGCTCGTACTGCTGTACAAACAGCGTCAGCAAAAAGCATGAGAGCGAACTGTTGTGGACGATGTATCTGTCCAAGTAGGGCCGGTTCAAGGCTTATCACCTGTCGTTGGGTGCCAGTGGACTGGATGGTTGGTGCCGTCGTCGTTCACCTGATGGTGGTAGGTACCCAGATACAGGTAACGATGGTTCGATTTGAGCCGACCTAGCTCGATCTTGAAATTCTCTGGCGAAATGGTCGCTAGATAGATCTTCTTATGGTCCGCCTTGGAGAAGTCCTCGTATGGGATCTCCGCCTCGTTGGAATGGACTTCCCGCAGGTTATCCCAGCGGTCACGCAGCATTTCTTCCAGATCGTCAAAGTGTTCAGGGAGAACCTTCCCTTTGAGCAACAATCTCGAGCGTTCTGCATACCCGCCCCAGTAATGGCCTAGCTCCTTTTCAATGGATCGCTCCATGATTCCGAGCGATTTGAGCTGAGCGATAAATGGCAATTGAAGCTCGCGGTTAAGCTCAACCAGTGCCTGATAGCCAGTGTCCTCGAGCTTCCTTGGAGTCCATGCTTCGCTCAAGAATTTGTCGAATAAAATCTGCTTGAGGTTGAAGTAAGGTTGGGAGGTTGTCCAAAAAGGTTGTTTACGTCGCCACGAGTCAAACGCTGCGTTGAACAGGTGGCCTGATAGGCTATCCAGAATGATCTTCTTGTGATCATCCAGACCCTCTGGGAACTGCAGGGCGGTATACATTGCCTCTGTAATAGAGTCTGACTCTAGTCTGTGAATCAACTCGAAACGGGTGATAACGTAAGCTAAGGACTCGTCATCGAAAGCCGTCACCTTGGCTGCGATCTCTGCTACAGCACCTGTCATTGTCAGTGCCTGGGCACGAAGGTGAGAGATAACTGCGGCCACACTCTCTGGGCTCGAGGCGGCTGAAAGTCTATGAGCTAGGCTTCCTTCGCTAACCGAGCCATTAGTGACAAGGAGGAACAAGAGTTCTTGATGGCTCCACTGTGACTGCTCAAGCTTGTCCAGCCAGTTCTTGAAGGTGTTCCACAAATTCCGGCTACTGTCTTGCAATGGGTTTTTGGCAGCGAGAGTTAGCTTGTCCTGCTCCTGGATGGAAATTGTCCCCGTCGCAGTGGGGATTACCTCTTCGACATCATCTGCTGTTTCGATTCCGAAGAGTGCGTCCTGATGACTGCTATGGAAGATTCTGTAAAGCGCACGCTCGAACTGATAGCCGAATCCGGCGATGCTTGCGCTGGCTTCTGTGTTGTCCATGGTTCCTTCTCTTGGATTGTCGCACTGGGCGTCCTATAGCGCGGTGGCGAAGCCTGATCCAGCGCCAGTGAAGGAATCTACAATTATTGGTGGTATAGAGCCACCCTTTAGGGCGGACTGAGATGCGTGGGGCTGGATATTTAACCTATTAGCTAATTTTTATTGTATATATATACAGGTCGTGTCGGGCTCAAATATTGAATCCATTTCTTCTGCCTCCTAGTCCAGTTAAATTTCCTTGATCACTTAGCAGAGGGTGCCGGCACTGGATAGGCAGCGATGTTCAGTTTGCACTGCAAGGCCATCTGGTATGCAGTGTCTAGGTGCGTGGCAAGCGAGCCCCCCATCTCAACGTGTTGCGACAACACTTCCTGGTGGTCAGCATCTGTCAGGATGTTGTTGAAGATGAGCCACGAATGCAGGTGTGGTGTAGTTTGCGTTATGGAATTTGCAACGTTTTCGGATAGTGCACGGGCTTTGCGGTCATCAGTGATGAAGGCTTGTCGGATTTTGCTGGCGAAGGCAATTGAGGACAGTTCGCCTTTCCCCAGCTTCCTGCGATTTTCGAGATCAGCGATAGCCTGTAGGTCGTCAATACTGCAGGAGTGGGATGCAAACTTGCCTTTTTTTCTCTCACGTTCCAGACGCTCCCTGAGCTCAAGGTCGGCATCCGTTGGAGATGACCGTGGCTTGACCAAGCATTCATAGAGTACAAAGCCGGTTATGCAAAATTCGCACTTGGCTTCTTGAGCCCCTGCATAAAGCCTACGTGATGACAACACGTTCCAAACAGAGCAAGTGTCTGCGACGTTGATTTTGTGGAATTTGGATGGATCAATGGCCATGAATTTTCCTCCCGTACAGCGACGCAAGTGCGTTCAGCTCCCCATAGCCGCAAAGCAGTGCCTCAGCTAGCCGCCCAAGGCTGATGACGCCTTGGCTATGAGCATCCAGACATAGCGTCACGTAATGATCCGATAGCCCTCGTTCGAGCAAGGTGGCTTTCCTCACTCGTTGCTGCTGTGTGAGGCTTTCAGGCAACTCAGGATCAATTTTCGCTTCCCGCAAAACACGATAGCTACGGATGCGTCGACTGGTTTCTTTATCGGTTCGCTTCGCTGCTATCAAGGCGACACCAAGGGCGTCACAGCTCACCCGGAATTTATTGGCCCATGATTGGGCATCCTCTTGCGTCCAAGCGCTGGGGTCAGGGAGCTTGCTGATCGTCTCTGGTGGCATCAGATAGCAGGATGCAAACCTATTGGCGCGAACTTCCCTGATATCCTTGTCTCCTGGGATCGTCACGCTTGGCCCATCTTCGCTGTCAAAAATGCAGTGAGCCATCTCGTGAGCCGCACTGAAGCGCTGTCGGTACACATCCTCGTTGTAGTTGACCAAAATGCACTTGCCGGCAATGGGGTGTTTCACGAAAACGCCAGAAATCTTGGAGTTTTCCAGTCTACGACGAAACACATGCACCCCAATCGAGCGAAATTCTGCGTAGACATCTCGGGGCACCTCCCGATCTGAGTGCCCCATGAGCTGACGAAATGCCTTAGCCGCCTCTTCTGCATGACCTATGTAGTAGTTTCCTCGCGGATGGAAAGCGAATGACCGGGCACTGCCGTGAAGCTCCTGCGTGAGGAATTCTTCGGTCTCACAGAGATACAAAAATTCCTGGATCGCCGCACGATCTTCTCTCGAAAACTCATGGCCGTGGGCCCGGTACAGTGTTTCCGTTTGCTCGAATGGAGCCAGTTCCTCGTTCGAGATGAAGAATTTGAAATCGCAGCGATAGTAGTCGGCAAGAATGAGCACCTCATCCCCGGAGGGCTCTAGCGTTCCCATCTCGATTTGTTTGAGCCGTTCCTCGTCAATAGCCACTGCCTCAGCGACTTCGCTCAGAGAGCGCTGGAGCTGATTACGGTACCGCTGGAATTTATCGCCTAAGGCTTGGAGGTTCATGCGCTGGGTCACATCCTAGTGGCGGTGCTCCGAGAGATCATAGCTTGTGAAGTAAGCGAGAGAGACGGCTAAGTAGGGAAAGGACCGTTACCATGGCTCACTTTTGCGGCTGCCAGGAACGATGAGGGGTGTGAGCAGCGAAGCCGCAGAAGCCTAGCTTGGAGGTGGTGCTGAAGTCGTCCGGCGCGAGTCAGAGGCAGGGCCATTGCAATTCTAAAGAGGCATCGAGGCCAGCAGGGTTCTAGGTTCTGTGTGAAAAGTTTTAAGACGAAGGTCAGGCAAGGCGAAAACAGCCGAGGAAGCGGAGTTTACGGGTTGTAAATGAGCATTCCGAGGCTGTTTCAACGCAGCATACACCGAGTATCAAGGCTTTTCGTACAGAGCCTAGCGTCAAAAAATTTTTGGCTCCGAGGTCTAGCTTCTAGGCAGGCGGCGGCAAACTCTTTGGCCTGAACATGCCGGCGATGATTCTGGCATCCAGCAGCGCATGGTGATTCAAACTACAGCAGTAACGGATGATTTACTCAGACCAACGCAGTTAGTTAACTAGCTCGATTGGCGTCACATGTTGTTACCCCTAGCGGCAAAAAATCAGATTTTGCCCCTTTCTTGTAGGGCATTTCCCAAAGATACTGCCGCCTATTGTGGTCTTCTGGGTGGGCCTCTAGTCTCGACTGGTCGTTGCGATCCAACGACCGGCTTTGACAGGCCGACTCAAATTACAATCCTCAGCTTTCCCTTCAATGGTGGCTGTGCGTGGGGCACCTTCGGGTGCGCCGGGTTTCTCAATTTGACCGGTCTGTCAACCCGTGCACAGCTGCCACCCTTTGTTTGACAGCAAATGGCGGTAGTCCCCAACCACAAATTGAGGGTTACACCATGCTGAAGATAGTCCCCGATCCACCCTGCAACCTCCACTCCCTGGAAGACACACTGTTGATGGCCGCGGATTACGCGCTATGCGCCGAAGCCGTTGCTCAGCAAGCGGTTTTGATGCAACCGAGATCACCCGTCTCGGTATTGATGATGGCGTCAATGCACGAGCTGGAGACCCTCCGCAAGTTGCTTGAATCAGCGCTGGCTCAGGTCCAAAAAACAGCAGATCCGCAGACGCTGCATTAATCCGCATCATGATTCGCCTGGGGCTGCCTCTGTGGGAGCCCGGCTTGCCGGCGATAGGGCCAGCCCAGGCACTAGAGATTTCGGGGAGATTGAACGATGTCTACAGAAGAAACCAAATTCACCGTCGGCAAAACCACTTTCTACCAAGGTGAAAACCAGACCCATCCGCTGTTCCGTATCGAAGCCGGCATCCCTTGCCAGAGCGCCCGGGAACAAGCTTCGGAGCTGATGGGCTATGCGCGAGACATGACCCTAGACGGCCTAATGGAAGACAAGCCTCAGCTAATCTGGGCTTCGCACTACCTCTGTGCCTTGGCCAAGGCGCTCATGGATGATGCTGAACTGGGCATGATGAAAAACCCTTGAACACCACCGCAGGCGTAATGCCTGTCAGTCAAGCGATTTGGGGCTGCTTTGCGGCCCATCGCCGGCAAGCCAGGTCTCATTGAACTGCACATAACTTATTGAATTAGCGGGGCCCCTGTGGGAGCGGCTT
>NZ_JAMBDI010000068.1:0-11578 GCF_036858055.1 Pseudomonas sp. SF2
CCCTCTCAAGACACAAGCGGGTTTACCCGCGAATGCGTCGGTGCAGCCAGTCAAGGATTAATGGTCATCACCTTCCTCATCATCGCCACCCGCCACATTCATCCCCAGCTCCTTGATCTTGCGCGTCAGGGTATTGCGCCCCCAACCCAGCAACAGCGCCGCATCGCGCCGACGGCCAGCGGTGTGCTTGAGCGCCGTCTCGATCATGATCCGCTCAAAGCTCGGCACTGCGCTGTCCAGCAGGCTGGTCTGCCCACGCGCCAACGCCTGGTCGGCCCACTGGCGCAGGGCCTGCTCCCAGTTGGTTACCGGCGCGGCGTCCTGTGGCAGGTTCAGCAACTCGGGCGGCAGGTCGCCGATCAGCACTTCGCGGCTGGAGGCCATCACGGTGATCCAGCGGCAGGTGTTCTCCATCTGCCGCACGTTGCCCGGCCACGGCAGATTGCGGATGAACTCTTCGGTTTCCGGCTTGAGGATCTTCGGCTCCACCGCCAGCTCCTGGGCGGCGCGGGCGAGGAAGTGGCGGGCGAGGGCGGGGATATCCTCACGGCGGTCGGCCAGCCGTGGAATGTGGATGCGAATCACGTTCAGGCGGTGGAACAAGTCCTCGCGGAACTTGCCGGCCTGTACCAGCGACTCGAGGTTCTGGTGGGTGGCAGCGATGATGCGCACGTCGACCTTGACCGGCACGTGGCCGCCCACGCGATAGAACTCGCCATCGGCCAGCACCCGCAGCAGGCGGGTCTGGGTATCGGCGGGCATGTCGCCGATCTCGTCGAGGAACAGGGTCCCGCCGTCGGCCTGCTCGAAGCGCCCCCGGCGCAGGTTGGCCGCACCGGTGAAGGCGCCTTTCTCATGGCCGAACAGCTCGGACTCCATCAGGTCCTTGGGGATCGCGGCCATGTTCAGGGCAATGAACGGCGACGCCGCACGTGGGCTGTGGCGGTGCAGGGCGTGGGCCACCAGTTCCTTGCCGGTACCGGACTCGCCGTTGATCAGCACGGTGATGTTGGAGTGGCTGAGGCGGCCGATGGCGCGGAACACCTCCTGCATCGCCGGTGCTTCACCGATGATTTCCGGGGTGCGTGCCAGGTTTTGCGGCACATCAAGCCCTTGCTGCTCCTGGGCGTGCTGGTTGGCACGCTTGACCAGCGAGACCGCCTCGTCCACATCGAATGGCTTGGGCAGGTACTCGAAGGCACCGCCCTGGTACGACGCCACGGCGCTGTCCAGGTCGGAGTGGGCAGTCATGATGATGACTGGCAGGCGCGGGTGCTGCTCGCGGATTTGCGCCAGCAGGTCGAGGCCACTGGTGCCGGGCATGCGGATGTCGGAAATGATCACGTCCGGTTGCTGGCGTGCCAGGCGGCCCATCACGCCATCGGCGCTGTCGAAGCTCTGGGTGGTCATGCCTTCCTGTTGCAGGGCTTTTTCCAGGACCCAGCGGATGGAGCGATCATCGTCGACGATCCATACGGTTTCACTTCGGCTCATGAGGCGGTGGCTCCTTGTTCCAGGGGCAGGTAGATCGAGAAGGCGGTGTGGCCTGCATGGCTTTCACACTCGATCAGGCCCTGGTGCTGGCTGATGATGTTCTGGGTAATGGCCAGGCCCAGCCCGGTACCGTCCGGGCGGCCGCTGACCATGGGATAGAAGAGGGTGTCCTGCAGTTCCGGCGGGATGCCCGGGCCGTTGTCGATGATCTCCACCCGCGCCACCAGGCGATGGCGCACGTGGCCGATGGTGAACTGGCGCAGGGCACGGCTGCGCAGGGTGATGCGGCCCAGGCGCAGCTCGTTCTGCGAGCTGATCGCCTGCATGGCGTTGCGCACGATGTTGAGCACAGCCTGGATCATCTGTTCGCGGTCGATCAACACATCCGGCAGGCTGGGGTCGTAATCGCGCACCAAAGTGATGCAACCCTGGCTTTCGGCCTCTACCAGGCTGCAGACCCGCTCCAGTACTTCGTGGATGTTGGTCATGGCCAGCGACGGTAGCTTGTTCGAGCCGAGCATGCGGTCGACCAGGTTACGCAGGCGGTCGGCTTCCTCGATGATCACGTTGGTGTAGTCGCGCAGGCCTTCGTCAGGCAGCTCGCGGGCCAGCAGCTGGGCTGCGCCGCGGATGCCGCCGAGCGGGTTCTTGATTTCGTGGGCCAGGCCGCGCACCAGCATCTTGGTGGTTTCCTGCTTGCTCAGCTGGGCCTCTTCCTTGGTGATGCGCAGCAGCCGGTCCCGTGGGTGAACCTCCAGCAGCAGCAGGGTCTGGCCCTGGTGCAGGATCGGCGTTACCGCGTAGTCGACGGTGATGGCCTGCCCGGTCAGCGAGGTGAGCTGCGCTTCGCGCTTGGTGAACGGGTGCGCCTGCTCGACCGCCTGGCGCAGCGAGCTGAGCGCTTCGGTCGACTCGGTGAACAGTTCGCTGATGAACTGCCCATGGCTGCGCTGGCCACTGACCGCCAGCAGCATTTCTGCGGCAGGGTTCATGTACTCCAGGCGTAGCTCGGCGTTGAGCAGTAGCGTGGCGGTGGTCAGGTTGTCCAGAAGCAGACGGTGCTGTGCATCGCTGATGGTCATAAGGCGTCGTTGACCTCTTTTGGCGCTTGGCTGGCATGGCGCGGCCATGGCCGGGCGCGCGGTGGATCCGCTGATGCGAGACTCTCTACCTGCAGAAATGCAAGAAACAAACCAAAGCTCCGAAAAGAAGCGGGATTTGCCGAAAAAGGCCTGGATCTGCGCAAAATCGGATCAGAAAGTCTTGGTGAAGCGTTTCATGTGAACCAGATTGGGGAGCAAATGGGGGCACGGCGTTCGATTGTGCACCAAGATAGAGCATAGCGTGACGGGCGGGGTTTCTGTGGGTTCTGTATGGCGCGGAAACGAAAACGGCCTCCCGAGGGAGGCCGTTCTGATCATGTCATCGGCGCCAGGCGCCGATCAGATCAGCAGCTGTAGTACAGCTCGTATTCCAGCGGGTGAACGAAGGTACGGACCTTGATTTCTTCTTCGCTCTTCAGCTCGATGAAGGCATCGATGAAGTCGTCGGAGAACACGCCGCCCTTGGTCAGGAACGCACGGCCTTTGTCCAGCTCTTCCAGTGCTTCCTTCAGGCTGCCGCAAACCTGCGGGATGTCCTTGGCCTCTTCAGGCGGCAGGTCGTACAGGTTCTTGTCGGCAGCATCGCCTGGGTGGATCTTGTTCTGGATACCGTCCAGGCCAGCCATCAGCAGGGCCGCGAAGGCCAGGTACGGGTTGGCCGATGGGTCCGGGAAGCGTGCTTCGATACGGCGGGCTTTCGGGCTGCCGACGTAAGGAATACGGATCGATGCGGAACGGTTGCGAGCCGAGTAGGCCAGCATTACCGGGGCTTCGAAGCCTGGGACCAGACGCTTGTAGGAGTTGGTCGACGGGTTGGTGAAGCCGTTCAGGGCCTTACCGTGCTTGATGATACCGCCGATGAAGTACAGGGCGGTGTCGGACAGGCCGGCATAGCCTTCACCCGAGAAGGTGTTCTTGCCGTCTTTCCAGATCGACATGTGCACGTGCATGCCCGAGCCGTTGTCGCCGTACAGTGGCTTCGGCATGAAGGTGGCGGTACGGCCGTAGGCGTCGGCAACGTTGTGCACGACGTATTTCAGCGCCTGTACTTCGTCAGCCTTCTTCACCAGGGTGTTGAACTTGACGCCGATTTCGTTCTGGCCGGCAGTCGCCACTTCGTGGTGGTGAACTTCGACGGTCTGGCCCATCTCTTCCAGTGCGTTGCACATGGCAGTACGGATTTCGTGGTCGTGGTCGAACGGCGGAACCGGGAAGTAGCCGCCTTTCACGCCCGGACGGTGGCCTTTGTTGCCGCCTTCCACGTCAGCGCCAGTCATCCACGAGCCTTGCTCGGAGAAGATCTTGAACATCGAGCCGGAGATGTCCGACTGGAACTTCACTTCGTCGAAGATGAAGAACTCAGGCTCTGGGCCTGCGAATACGGTGTCACCGATGCCGGTGCTCTTCAGGTACTCTTCGGCGCGCTTGGCGATGGCACGTGGGTCGCGATCGTAGCCCTGCATGCTCGACGGGTCGACGATGTCGCAGGTGATGATCAGGGTTGGCTCTTCGGTGAACGGGTCCAGTACGGCAGTTTCGTCGACCGGCATCAGGATCATGTCGGATGCTTCGATGCCTTTCCAGCCAGCGATGGAGGAACCGTCGAACATCTTGCCGACTTCGAAGAAGTCGTCTTCCAGCGCATCACGCGCCGGCATGGTCACGTGGTGCTGAGTGCCTTTGGTGTCCGTGAAACGCAGATCAATCCACTTGACGTCATGATCTTTGATGAGTTGAACCGACTTCGACATGTTGTCCTCCGGATGGTCTAGAGCGCGGTGGGCCGCTGCCCTGGAAAAAGGGTGTTGCCGGGCGCGGATAGTCGGCCAAGCTTTACCTGCCTCACAAGGGAGCAAATTGCATGCCAGTGCCCGAAAATGGCGAGGGCGGGATAAAAGGGGGCGTTTGTGGGCATTTGGCGGTGGGGCGACGGGGGGAAATGCACCCTTAAGATGCGAATTTTGGTAGCAGTGCACCAATAGTGTGCATTGCTTGAGTTGTATGCTTTTCTTGAGGGCCTCTTCGCGGGTGAACCCGCTCCCACAGGGGATAGCACTACCTTGGAATTGTGTGCGGTCCCTGTGGGAGCGGGTTTACCCGCGAAAGGGCCGGAGCTGGCAGCACAAAACCCGCCTCCTGCATTTATCTGAAAGCTTCTGATCAAAAGTTGGTCAAATCCTGAGCAATTTCCGCTATAATTCGCGCCCCTCATTTTCGGCAGGCCCTGCGCGCGCTGTTAACCAATGAAACTTATCGTCAAAGTCTTCCCAGAAATCACCATCAAGAGCCGGCCGGTGCGCAAGCGCTTCATCCGCCAGCTCGGCAAGAACATCCGCAACGTGCTCAAGGACCTCGACCCTGAGCTCGTGGTCGATGGTGTCTGGGATAATCTCGAAGTGGTCACCCGCGTCGAAGACGAAAAAGTCCAGCGCGAGATGATCGAGCGCCTCACCTGCACCCCGGGTATCACCCACTTCCTGCAGGTAGAGGAATACCCGCTCGGCGACTTCGACGACATCGTCGCCAAGTGCAAGCACCACTTCGGCCACCTGCTGGCCGGCAAGCACTTCGCCGTGCGCTGCAAGCGCGGCGGCCACCACGACTTCACCTCGATGGACGTCGACCGTTACGTCGGCAGCCAGCTGCGCCAGCAGTGCGGCGCCGCCGGCATCGAGCTGAAGAACCCGGAAGTGCTGGTGCGCATCGAAATCCGCGACCAGCGCCTGTACGTGATCCACAACCAGCACCAGGGCATCGGCGGTTATCCGCTGGGCGCCCTGGAGCAGACCCTGGTGCTGATGTCCGGTGGCTTCGACTCCACCGTGGCGGCCTACCAGATGATGCGCCGTGGCCTGATGACCCACTTCTGCTTCTTCAACCTCGGTGGCCGTGCCCACGAGCTGGGCGTGATGGAAGTGGCCCACTACCTGTGGAAGAAGTTCGGCAGCAGCCAGCGCGTGCTGTTCATCAGCGTGCCATTCGAGGAAGTGGTCGGCGAGATCCTCAACAAGGTCGACAACAGCTACATGGGCGTGACCCTCAAGCGCATGATGCTGCGCGGTGCCGCACACATGGCCGACCGCCTGGAGATCGACGCGCTGGTCACCGGCGAGGCGATTTCCCAGGTGTCCAGCCAGACCCTGCCGAACCTGTCGATCATCGACTCGGCCACCGACAAGCTGGTGCTGCGCCCGTTGCTGGCCAGCCACAAGCAGGACATCATCGACCAGGCCACCGCAATCGGCACTGCCGATTTTGCCAAGCACATGCCGGAGTACTGTGGCGTGATCTCGGTGAACCCGACTACCCATGCCAAGCGTCATCGCATGGAGCACGAAGAAAAGCAGTTCGACATGGCCGTGCTGGAGCGCGCCCTGGAGCGTGCCAGGTTCATCTCCATCGACCATGTGATCGACGAGCTTGGCAAGGACATCGAAGTCGAGGAAGTGGCCGAGGCGCTGCCGGGCCAGATCGTCATCGACATTCGTCACCCCGATGCCCAGGAAGACGAACCTCTGGCGCTGGAGGGTATCGAAGTCCAGGCCATGCCGTTCTATGCGATCAACAGCAAGTTCAAGCACCTGGACCCTACGCGCCAGTACTTGCTGTATTGCGACAAAGGTGTGATGAGCCGTCTGCACGCACACCACCTGCTCAGTGAGGGACATGCCAATGTGCGTGTTTATCGTCCGACATAAGACGCCAGGGCTGTATGGCGGCAGCATCCGCCATCGCCCTCCCGACCATCGGGCCCGCTGAGCCTCAAACCGTACATATTCGCCGCCTACACTGGCGGCAACCGAATCCTCTGATCGAGATACAGTTGTGATCGAAAATCTGCGTAACATCGCCATCATCGCCCACGTTGACCATGGTAAAACCACCCTGGTCGACAAACTCCTGCGCCAGTCCGGCACCCTGGAGCGTAACGAGCTCAACGACGAGCGCGTGATGGACTCCAACGACCAGGAAAAAGAGCGCGGCATTACCATTCTGGCGAAAAACACCGCCATCAACTGGAACGGCTACCACATCAACATCGTCGACACCCCCGGCCACGCCGACTTCGGTGGCGAGGTTGAGCGTGTAATGTCGATGGTCGACTCCGTGCTGCTGCTGGTCGATGCCCAGGACGGCCCGATGCCGCAAACCCGCTTCGTGACCAAGAAGGCGTTCGAAGCCGGCCTGAAGCCGATCGTCGTGATCAACAAGGTTGACCGCCCGGGCGCGCGTCCTGACTGGGTTCTGGACCAGATCTTCGACCTGTTCGACAACCTCGGTGCCACCGACGACCAGCTGGACTTCCAGGTGGTCTACGCCTCGGCCCTGAACGGCATCGCCGGTCTGGACCACACCGACATGGCCGAAGACATGACCCCGCTGTACCAGTCGATCGTCGACAACGTACCGGCGCCGAACGTTGACGTCGATGGCCCGTTCCAGATGCAGATCTCCGCGCTGGACTACAACAGCTTCCTCGGTGTTATCGGCGTTGGCCGTATCGCCCGTGGTCGCATCAAGCCGAACACCCCGGTTGTTGCCATCGACACCGAAGGCAAGAAGCGTAACGGCCGTATCCTCAAGCTGATGGGCCACCACGGCCTGCACCGCGTCGACGTTGAAGAAGCCCAGGCTGGCGACATCGTCTGCATCAGCGGTTTCGACGAGCTGTTCATCTCCGACACCCTGTGCGACATGAACCACGTCGAAGCGATGAAGCCGCTGACCGTTGACGAGCCGACCGTATCGATGACCTTCCAGGTCAACGACTCGCCGTTCTGCGGCAAGGAAGGCAAGTTCGTCACCAGCCGTAACATCAAGGAACGTCTGGACAAAGAGCTGCTGTACAACGTTGCACTGCGCGTTGAAGAAGGCGACTCGGCTGACAAGTTCAAGGTTTCCGGCCGTGGTGAGCTGCACCTGTCGGTTCTGATCGAAACCATGCGTCGTGAAGGCTTCGAGATGGCTGTAGGCCGCCCTGAAGTGATCATCCGCGAAGTCAACGGCGTGAAGCAGGAGCCGTTCGAGAACGTCACCATCGACATCCCTGAAGAATCCCAGGGCAAGGTCATGGAAGAAATGGGCCTGCGTAAAGGCGACCTGACCAACATGGCGCCGGATGGCAAGGGCCGTGTACGTCTGGAGTACAACGTACCTGCTCGCGGTCTGATCGGTTTCCGTAACCAGTTCCTGACCCTGACCAACGGTGCCGGCATCCTGACCTCGATCTTCGATCGCTACGACACCATGAAAGCTGGCCAGATGTCCGGCCGCCTGAACGGTGTTCTGGTTTCGATCGAGACCGGCAAGGCGCTGACCTACTCGCTGGAAACCCTGCAGGCTCGTGGCAAGCTGTTCATCGAGCACGGCCAGGACATCTACAACGGTCAGATCATCGGTCTGAACAGCCGTGACAACGACCTGGGCGTGAACCCGACCAAAGGCAAGAAGCTCGACAACATGCGTGCTTCGGGCAAAGACGAAGTCATCGCCCTGGTACCGCCGGTTCGCCACACCCTGGAACAGGCTCTGGAATTCATCCAGGACGACGAGCTGTGCGAAGTGACTCCGAAGTCGATCCGCCTGCGCAAGAAGATCCTGGACGAAGGCGAGCGTACCCGCGCTGCCAAGAAAGCCAAGGCTTGATCGTCTAGCTTGAGCTGAAACGAAAACGCCCCCGGTCGAAAGGCCGGGGGCGTTTTTGTTTGCCTGCAGGATTTGTGTCGGCCCTTTCGCGGGCTTGCCCGCTCCCACAGGTACTGCACAGGCTGAATGTTGCGGAGATCCTGTGGGAGCGGGCAAGCCCGCGAAGAGGCCCTTGAAGGCTGGCGATCAGCGCCCGACCACCTTGGGCTTGTACGCACAATACCCCGGCCGCGGCCCGACCTTGGGGTGGTTGCGGCAGGTGTCCGGCCGCTTGTCATAAATGGTGCACAGCCGGCTTTTACGATCCAGGTACAGGCAGTCATCATTGCTCATCCGGGTCAGGGTGAAGATCCCCGACTTCTGGTTGAAGCGTTCGATGATGCCGTCCTTCTGCAGGCGCTTGGCGATGTTCTTCGGCGGTTCGTCTTTCTCGAACTCGTCGACCACGCCGATACGGATCAGATCCTTGATCTTCACCTCCACCGGCAGGGTGCAGCAGGTCGAATGGCAGCCATGGCACATGTTGCTGGTGTAGCGCTGCCAGGTCTCCAGGCGGTCGACTTCGGCCGCGGCGATCAGGGTCGTTTTCATCGTTATAGGGGTGTATCACGGTCTTGGGGCGCGCGATCATACCGGAATTGTTCAATTTATGAACAACCTTTTGCCGGAATCGCAGAGTGGGCATGAAAACTGCGAACGGTAACTGTCACTCCCTGTCGAAGGGGCTAGGCTCAACAGTCTCCCTCCGCTTTCGTCAACTTGCCAGAGGATGCCGCATGTCCCAGGAACCCAAAGCACGTGACGCCGAGGTGGCCGAATTTCGCGCCGCTGTATTGAAGAAGCTGACCTACGCGGTCGGCAAGGACCCGGAGCACGCCTTCGACCACGACTGGTTCGAAGCCATTGCCCTGGCCGCGCGCGATCACATGGTCGATCACTGGATGGACCACACCCGCCAGGCTTATCGCCGAAGCCAGAAGCGGGTCTATTACCTTTCCCTCGAATTCCTCATCGGTCGCCTGCTGTACGACAGCCTGAGCAACCTGGGCCTGCTCGATATTGCCCGCGAAGCGCTGGAAGGGCTGGACGTGGACCTGGAGCGCATCCGCCTGCTCGAACCCGATGCTGCGTTGGGCAACGGTGGCCTGGGCCGCCTGGCGGCGTGTTTCATGGAGAGCATGTCGACCCTGGGCATCGCCGCCCACGGCTATGGCATCCGCTACGAACACGGGCTGTTCCGCCAGGCCATGGTCGATGGCTGGCAGCAGGAGCAGACCGAGAACTGGCTGGATTTCGGCAACCCCTGGGAGTTCGAGCGCGCCGAGGTGATCTACCCGATCAGCTTTGGTGGCAGCGTCGAAACGGTGCACGACACCCATGGCCAGCAGCGCCAGGTGTGGTGGCCGGGCGAGACCGTGCGGGCGGTGGCCTATGACACCCCGGTGGTCGGTTGGCGCGGGGCCAGCGTCAACACGTTGCGCCTGTGGCGTGCGCGGGCGCTGGAGGAGCTGCACCTGGAGCGCTTCAACGCCGGCGACCACCTGGGCGCGGTGGCCGAGGTGGCACGGGCCGAAAGCATTTCGCGGGTGCTGTACCCGGCCGACAGCACCGAGGCTGGCCAGGAGCTGCGCTTGCGCCAGGAATACTTCTTCGTCTCGGCCTCGCTGCAGGACCTGCTGCGCCGCCACCTGAACATGCACGACAACCTGCTCAACCTGCCGGACGCGGCGGCCATCCAGCTCAACGACACCCACCCGTCGATCGCCGTCGCCGAGCTGATGCGCCTGCTGGTCGACCAGCATGAAATCCCCTGGGATACCGCCTGGGAGCTGACCGTCGGCACTTTGGCCTACACCAACCACACCTTGCTGCCCGAAGCCCTTGAAACCTGGCCGGTGGCGTTGATGGAACGCATGCTGCCGCGGCACATGCAGATCATCTACCTGATCAACGCCTACCACATCGACGCGCTGCGGGCGAAAGGCCTGCACGACTTCGACGTGCTGCGGGCGGTATCGCTGATCGAGGAGGACAACGGCCGCCGGGTGCGCATGGGCAACCTGGCGTTCCTCGGCTCGCACAGCGTCAACGGTGTGTCGGCGCTGCACAGCAAACTGATGAAAAGCACGGTGTTTGCCGAGCTGCACAAGCTCTACCCGCAACGGATCAACAACAAGACCAACGGCATTACCTTCCGCCGCTGGCTGTACCAGTCCAACCCGCAGCTGACCGCGATGCTGGTCGAGGCGCTGGGGCCGGAGCTGCTGGACGACCCCGAAGGGCGCCTGGCCGGCCTGGTGCCGTTCGCCGACAAGAGCGGCTTTCGCAAGCAGTTCGCTGCCCAGCGCCTGCACAGCAAGCGTGCCCTGGCCAGCATCATCCAGGACCGCCTGGGCGTCACGGTGAACCCCGAGGCGTTGTTCGATGTGCAGGTCAAGCGCATCCACGAGTACAAGCGCCAGTTACTTAACCTGCTGCATACCGTGGCGCTGTACCAGGCCATGCGCAACGACCCCGGTACCGACTGGGTGCCGCGGGTGAAGATTTTTGCCGGCAAGGCCGCGGCCAGTTACCACCAGGCCAAGCTGATCATCAAGCTGGCCAACGACATCGCCCGGGTGGTGAACAACGACCCGACCGTGCGTGGCCTGTTGAAGGTGGTGTTCCTGCCCAACTACAACGTCAGCCTGGCCGAAAGCATCATCCCGGCGGCGGACCTTTCCGAGCAGATTTCCACCGCCGGTTACGAAGCCTCCGGTACCAGCAACATGAAGTTCGGCCTGAACGGCGCGCTGACCATCGGCACCCTGGATGGCGCCAACGTGGAGATGTGCGAGCAGGTGGGCGCCGACAACATGTTCATCTTCGGCCTTACCGCGCAGCAGGTGGAAGCCAGGCGGCGTGCCGGGGACTTCGGTGCCAGTGCGGCGATTGCCGCGTCCAGCCGCCTGAGCGACGTGCTGCAGGCCATTCGCAGCGGGGTGTTCTCGCCGGACGACCCGTCGCGCTACAGCGCGTTGATCGATGGGCTGGTGGGCCATGACCGCTTCCTGGTGTGTGCCGATTTCGACGCTTACTGGGATGCCCAGCGGCGGGTCGAGGAACTGTGGCACACGCCGCAGGAGTGGTGGCGCATGGCGGTGCTGAACACTGCGCGGATGGGCTGGTTCTCGTCGGACCGGACCATTCGGGAGTATGCCAGCGAGATCTGGAAGGCTTTGGATTGAGGTAAGCCTGTGCCGGCCTCTTCGCGGGCACGCCCGCTCCCACAGGATTTGCACAGCCTCGGAAACCTGTGCAGTCCCTGTGGGAGCTGTACGACCGGAGACATCCTT
>NZ_JAMBDI010000069.1:0-18507 GCF_036858055.1 Pseudomonas sp. SF2
GCGGGCAAGCCCGCGAAGAGGCCGGTGCAAAACGTAGACAGCTAACGCTTCATGCACCGCTGATAGCGCTCATCCACCCGCCCGGCAAACCACGCCGTGGTCAGCTTGCGGGTGATCTTCGGGCTTTTCAGCTGGATCCCCGGCAGCACCGCCCGTGGCAGCGGCTTGCCGGCCGCGGCCTCCGCCAGCGCAAACACCCCGTTGTACAGCTTGCTGTCCTCGAAGGCCAAGCTATCGCCCTCCTCCAGCTGGCTGCGAATCTGCGGGTTGCGCAACCCAAGCTTCGCCCCCAGCTTGCGCGCTGCCTGTTCGGTAGTGCCCGGCATGATCGAGCCCGGCGCTACCAGATCGCCGTCCAGCGCCAGCGTCACCCCCGTCGCCTTGCTCAGTGCCGCCTGAAATGCCGCATTGCGACTGGCGTACCAGCCCGCGTTGAAATCGGCAAAGCGATACAGCTGGCGATCGTAGTTGGCCGAATAGCCTAGCAAGTGGGCGATACCGAAATACATGCCGCCGCGCCGGGTGAACACTTCCTGGCGAATGCTGCCGTCGTGGCTGTAGGGGTAATCCCGCGCATGCTTTTCGGCGAAGTCGATGCTGACCTGCATCGGCCCACCGGTATGCACCGGGTTCAGCCCGCCCAACAAGGTCTTGCCCAGCGGCACGCGAGCGATGACCTCATCGTACAGTTCGCTCAACTGCTTCTCGCTGCGCACCGCCTGCAAGCGTTGCTGGTAGCTCTTGCCGTTACCCGACGGCGTCTTCAGTGCACCGTCGACCAGCAGCTTGGGGATATGCAGGCGCGCGGCGCGGCGGTCGATTTCCTCACGGGCGATACGCCCCAGGTTGGGCACCTGCGGGTCGGCGCTGAAGGTCGACTCCTGCTCGGTCACCGCCAGCACCGCGCACAGGTTGCTCTTGCCGGGGGCAATGCGCTGGGCCTCGAACGCCACCTGAATGTCCCGGGCCCAGCCCTCCCGGTCCTTGGCCTGGGCGGGCAACAGCCGCAGCAGTTGGGCGCGGACCTTGGCCGGGTCCGCCTCGGGCGCTTCCTCACGGCGCCCGGCGCAGCCTTGCAGCAGCGCCAGGGCCATCAACCCGGCAGCCAGTAACCGGCCGTTCAGGGCTGTTCACCGACCAGATAGGTCTTGCTGATGTGGCGGAACAGCGGGTGGCCGGCACTGCCCATAAGCTCGAACAGGACCATTTCGCGGGTCACCACCTGCGCCCCCGCCGCCCGCATGCGCGCCAGGCCTGCGGCCTTGCTCGCCGGGGTGCGGCTGTCACAGGCATCCTCGACCACGAACACCTGCTTGCCCAGTGCCAGCAGGCCGAGCACGGTCTGCAGCACACAGACGTGGGTTTCCATGCCGCAGACAATCACTTGCTCCCGGGCCATCAGACTTGCTGGCAGGCACTCGGCGGCCACGCAGGAAAAATGGCTTTTCTCCACCACCTCTGCGGCCGGCGCTGCGGCCAGCAGCTCGGCCAGGGTATGGCCCAGGCCCTTGGGGTACTGCTCGGAAATCACCGTCGGCAGTTCCAGCTCGGCCGTCGCCGCCAGCAACCAGCGGGCTCGCGCGCGGGTGCCTTCAGGGTCGCTCATGGCGCCGATGAGTTTTTCCTGGATGTCGACGACCAGCAGCGTGGCCTTGTGGGGATCGATCAGCATTGTCTGCCTCTTGCCTGGGAAAAGGCCTAGCCTCCCCCAGGCAAGCGGTAACGTCAATCAGGCGGACAGCCGAAGCGGTTGCAGCGACGCGGCCAGCGCAGCGAGCACCCGGTCCTCATGTTCATGGATGAAGAAGTGACCGCCGGGGAACATCTGCAGCGAGAACGCGCCGTGGGTTTCCTTGCGCCAGGCCTGCAACTGCTCGTCACTGGCCCGGTCCTGCATGCCGCCCAACACGTGCAGCGGGCACTGCAACGCCGGCCGCTGGCGGTAGGCGTAGGTACCACAGAGCAGGAAGTCGGCGCGCAGGGTGGGCAAGGTCAGGCTCATCAGCTCGGCGTTGGCCAGCACTTCCTCGGGCGTGCCCTGAAGCTCGCGCAACTCGCCGATCAACTCGGCGTCGCTCTTGGGCTCGCGCCAGTTCTTGCCGTCGTAGTCCTCACGGCGGGTCGGCGCTGCGGTGCCGCAGGCGAACAAGGCCAGTGGCGGCGGGCAGCCCAGCGCTTGCAGCTCATGGGCCAGTTCGAAGGCCAGCAATGCGCCCAGGCTATGGCCGAGCAGCGCGTAGGGAGTGCTGGCCGCCAGGCGCTGTTCGGCGGCCAGTTGCCGGGCCAGGGCCTGCATGTCGGTGTGCAGTGGCTCGGCCATGCGCGCACCACGCCCGGGTAGCTCCACCGGGCGTACCTGCAGCCACGCCGGCAGCTTGCGCCGCCAGCGGCTGTAGACCATGGCGCTGGCCCCGGAATACGGCAGGCACAGCAGGTTCAACGCCGTCACTGGGCGGCGGCTTCGGCCATTTTCTGGCGCAGGCTCAGCGGGCGCATGTCGGTCCAGACCTCGTCGATGTAGGCCAGGCAATCCTTCTTCAGGCCGCTCTTGCCGACGGCACGCCAGCCATTGGGGATGGCTTTGTAATCGGGCCAGATCGAGTATTGCTCTTCGTGGTTGACCACTACCTGGAACTGGATATCGTCGCGGTCGAAAACGGAAGTCATTGCCTGTCTCCTTGAGTGATGAATGCCGCTGCGCGCCTGGCGCAGGGGGGCTTTCAAGTAGACGTAGCGTGCGGCGGAAAAATTAGTGGGGCCTGACGCTCCCACGCCGGGATGAAAGATCAGGTATCACGCAGCAGGTCGTGGGTATCGAGCAACCGGAAGGCAACCTGCGGGTTGCGCTCCAGCCCACGACGGATTGCCGCCGGGATCGACTGCCGGGTCTTGCGACACAGCCCGGGCTGGTCGTCCAGTTCGATAACGATGCCGCGCATGGTCCGCACTTCATTGAAGCCAGGGGCGATGTGCACGCGGATGCCAAGGTTTTCGTACATCCGTTGCTGCAGGCGCTGCAGGTCTTCCAGGTCCTTGAGGTTTTCCAGGCGTTCGAGCAGGCGCTTTTCTTCCTGGCGGGTCAGCAGGAGGATGCGCTGGGCTGTCTGCGGGTGGTTGGCCAGGTGTTCGCGGCCACAGTCGCAGGCGCCAGGCGGACAGGGTTGGCGCAGGGGGGGAGAACTGGTCATTGGGCAAGCATAGCCAGTTTTTGTGCCTCTTGTGCGGGCCCTATTGCCGGCAAGCCGGCCCCCACAGGAGCTGCGATGGCCTGAAAAAAGTTTCCTGAGAGGATAAAAAATTTCACAAACCTCTAGACCGCCAACCCTGACTTCGCCTATAAATCGCCTAAAGGAAATTTATATTCCTACAAAGAAACAACCCTTCGCCTCCTCGCGAAGCTTCTTTTGCCCTTGTGCCCGATCTGCCCCACTCCATCACGAGGCCTATCCGACATGCACCCCGCTCCCGATCACTTCATCCTGCGCGTCAGCTGCCCGGCCGTGTCCGGCATCGTCGCCGCAGTGACCACCTACCTGGCCGAGCACGGTTGCTACATCAGCGAGATGGCGCAGTTCGACGACGAGGACAACGGGCGCTTCTTCATGCGCGCGGTGTTCCGCTACAACACCGGTGTCACGGGCGACACGCCGCAGCTGGAGGCCGGCTTTGCCGATGTCGCCCAGCGTTTCGACATGCAGTGGAGCCTGCACAGCAGCGCCCGGCCAATGCGCGTGCTGCTGATGGTGAGCAAGTTCGACCACTGCCTGTCCGACCTGCTGTACCGCCATGCCAAGGGCGAACTGGACATGCAGATCACCGCCGTGGTCTCCAACCACCTGGACCTGCGCCCGATGGCCGAGCGCCAGGGCATCCGTTTCGTCTACCTGCCAGTCAGCAAGGACACCAAGGCCGAACAGGAAGCCGCGCTGCTGCGCATCGTCGAGGACACCGGCACCGAACTGGTGGTGCTGGCGCGCTACATGCAGATCCTCTCCGACGACCTGTGCCACCAGCTGTCGGGCCGGGCGATCAACATCCACCATTCGTTCCTGCCCGGTTTCAAGGGCGCCAAGCCTTATCACCAGGCCTACCAGCGCGGGGTGAAGCTGATCGGCGCCACTGCCCACTACGTTACCAGCGACCTGGACGAAGGCCCGATCATCGAGCAGGAAGTACAACGCGTGGACCATGCCTATGCACCGGACGACCTGGTGGCCATCGGCCGCGACACCGAGACCATCGCCCTGTCCCGCGCCGTGAAGTACCACCTGGAGCACCGGGTGTTCCTGAACCACGACCGCACGGTGATCTTCAAATGAGCGCCATTCCCGGTGTCAAGCTGATCGACGGCAAGGCCACCGCGACGCGGGTGCTGGCCGAGGTGCGCGAGCAGGTTCGGGAACTGCGCCAGGGCGGCGTGCAACCGGGCCTGGCCGTGGTGCTGGCAGGCACCGATGCCGCCAGCCAGGTGTATGTGCGCAACAAGGTGCTGCGTGCTGAGGAGGTGGGCATCCGCTCGCTGGAGCATCGCCTGCCCGCCGACACCAGTCAGGCCCAGCTGCTGGCGCTGATCGAGCGCCTGAACCGCGACCCCGAGGTCAACGGCATCCTGGTGCAACTGCCGTTGCCGGCCCATATCGACGAACACCGCATTCTCCAGGCGATCAGCCCACTGAAGGATGTGGACGGCTTCCACAGCGAGAACGTCGGCGGCCTGGCCCAGGGCCGCGATGTGCTCACCCCGTGCACGCCCAGCGGCTGCATGCGCCTGCTGCGCGATGCCTGTGGCGAGCTGCGCGGCAAGCATGCGGTAGTGGTCGGCCGCTCGAACATCGTTGGCAAGCCCATGGCCGCCCTGCTACTGCAGGCGGACTGCACGGTGACCGTGGTGCACTCGCGCAGCCGCGACCTGCCGGCGTTGTGTCGCCAGGCCGACATCCTGGTGGCCGCAGTGGGCAAGCCGAGGCTGATCGGTGCCGACTGGCTCAAGCCCGGCGCGGTGGTGATCGATGTCGGTATCAACCGCATCGATGAAGGCGGCCACAGCCGCCTGGTCGGCGATGTCGACTTCGCCGCCGCGTTGCCCCGGGTGGCGGGTATCACTCCGGTGCCCGGCGGCGTCGGCCCGATGACCATCGCCTATCTGATGAAAAACACCCTGCTCGCCCTCGACCTGCAGCAACAGGCCGCCCACCAGGAGCGCACCACATGCCTTTCGCCCTGCTGAAATACGGCCTGAGCGCCGACTACCCGATGGAGGTCGACCTGCCGCCACCGTGCGAACTCAAGCCACGCTATGACGTGGTGATCATCGGCGGCGGTGGCCACGGCCTGGCAATTGCCTACTACCTGGCCAAATACCACGGTGTCACCAATGTCGCCGTGCTGGAAAAGGCCTATCTGGGCGGCGGCAACACTGCGCGCAACACAGCGGTGATCCGCTCCAACTATCTCACCAGCGAAGGTGTGCGCTTCTACGCAGAATCGGTGCGCATGTTCCAGAACCTGTCGAACGAGTTCGACTTCAACATCATGTATTCCGAGCGCGGCCAGCTCACCCTGGCGCATACCGACGCCACCGTGCGCGCCTTCCGCCAGCGCGCCGAGGTCAACAAGCACTTCGGTGGCCGTACCGAAATGATCGACCGCCAGCAGATCCGCGAACTGGTACCCAGCCTGAACCTGGACCCGGGCCACCTGCCGGTACTGGCCGGCCTGTGGCACATCGACGGCGCTACCGCGCGCCACGACGCGGTGGCCTGGGGCTACGCCAGGCAGGCGGCCAAGCGCGGCGTCGAGATCCACCAGCTGACCGAAGTGCAGGACCTGCTGATCCGTAACGGCCGCATCGAGGCAGTGAAGACCAACCGTGGCACCGTGCAGTGCGGCTGCGTGGTGCAGGCGGTGGCCGGCGCCAGCTCGCTGCTGATGGCCAAGGCCGGCATCCGCGCGCCGATCCACACCTACCCGCTACAGGCCATGGTCACCCAGCCGTTCAAGCCGTTCCTCGATCCGCTGGTCAGCTCGTCGGCGCTGCACTGCTACGTGCAGCAGACCAGCCGTGGCGAGATCGTCTTTGGTGGCGGCTCCGACCCTTACCCGCTGTACAACACCCGCTCCACCCTCGACCTCAAGGAAAGCCTGCTGGCCCACGCCATCGAGATGTTCCCGTTCATGGCCAACGCCAAGCTGATGCGCCAGTGGGCCGGGATGACCGACATGACGCCGGACTACAGCCCGATCATGGGCCTGTCGCCGGTGCACAACTATTACCTGGACGCCGGCTGGGGCACCTGGGGTTTCAAGGCCACGCCAATCTGCGGCAAGACCATGGCCGAGCTGGTCGCCAGCGGCGGCAAGGTACCGGAGCTGATCGCCCCCTTCGCCCTGGAGCGCTTCAGCCGCTTCCAGCAAGTCAACGAAATGGGCGCCACTGCGGCCAGCCATTAGGAGCGACGACGATGAAGATCCTGACCTGCCCCTTGAACGGCCCGCGCAATATCAGCGAGTTCACCTACGGCGGCGAGTTCAAGCACATGCCCGACCCGGCCACCTGCAGCGACGCCGAATGGGCCGACTATGTGTTCAACAGCGACAACCTGGCCGGGGTGGTGATCGAGTGGTGGCTGCACAACGCCTCCAGCTACTGGTTCCTGGCCGAACGCCACACGGTAAGCGACCAGGTGCTGCGCACCTTCGACCCGAAAGAACTGTTCGACCGCCGCGTCGACTTCGCCCCCGCCGCCACCCCGGAGATTGCCGGATGAACAGCCACACTCGCCTCCCCGCGCCCATGGGCCTGCTGATCGACCGCGAGCGGCCCCTGCGCTTCCAGTTCGACGACCAGGCCTGCCAGGGCTTTGCCGGTGACAGCATCGCCAGTGCCCTGCTCGGCAGCGGCCGCTGGCTGCTGTCGCGCTCGTTCAAGTATCACCGCCCGCGCGGCCCGCTGAGCATGGCCGGGCAGGACGCCAACACCCTGGTGCAACTGCCGGACGAGCCCAACGTGCTGGCCGACCTGGAAGCCGTTCGCGACGGCCTGGTGGTCGAAGGGCAGAACTTCAACGGCAGCCTGGAGCACGACCGCGACGCGTACCTGGGCAAGTTCTCGCGCTTCATGCCGGTGGGCTTCTATTACCGTTCCTTCTACAAGCCCAAGGGCATGTGGAAGGTGTGGGAGCCGCTGATCCGCAAGAAGGCCGGCCTGGGCGTGCTCGACCTCGGCTTCAAACCGCAGTATCACGACAAGGCCTATCTGTTCGTTGACCTGGCCGTAATCGGTGCCGGCCCGGCGGGCCTGCGTGCGGCACTGGACGCGGCCGATGCCGGGGCCAAGGTGTTGCTGATCGAGCAACAGCCGGTGCTTGGTGGCTCGCTCACCTACGCCCGCTTCGACATCGCCGGCACCCGCGCCGCCAGCCTGCGCCAGGAACTGCTGGCTGCCGTCGAGGGCCACCCGAACATCCAGGTGCTGCTGGAAGCCACCTGCAATGGCTGGTTCACCGACAACTACCTGCCGGTGATCCAGCACAAACGCCTGTACAAGGTGCGCGCCAGCCGCTGCCTGGTGGCGGCCGGCTCGTTCGACCAGCCGGTGGTGTTCCGCAACAACGACCTGCCGGGGGTCATGCTGACCAGCGCCGCGCAGCGGCTGATGAAGCTGTACGCGGTAAAGCCTGGCCAGCGCGCGGTAATCCTCACCGGCCACGATGACGGTTACCTCGCCGCCCTCGACCTGCAGGAGCAAGGCGTGGCCGTGGCCGCGGTGGTCGACATGCGCGCCGCGCCAGCCGATGCCGCACTGGCTGCCGAACTGAAGCGCCGCGATATACCCGTGCACCTGGGCAGCACCGTGTACGAGGCCCTGCACGAAGCAGGCATGCGCCACGTGAGTGGCGTGGACATTCGCCCGATCACCGGCCAGGGCAAGGTCGGCCCGCATGGCCTGCGTCTGGCCTGCGACCTGCTGTGCATGTCGGCAGGCTACATGCCGGTTTACCAGTTGCTGTGCCAGGCCGGTGGCAAGCTGGCTTACGACGTCAACCGCGACGAGTTCGCCATCAGCAACCTGCCGGCCGGGCTGGATATCGCCGGCTCGGTGAACGGCTGTCACGCACTGGGCAATGTACTGGCCGACGCCACTCGCGGGGCTGCCGAAGCGCTGGCAGCGCTGGGCCTGGAATCGCCGACGCAGCCAGTGTTCAGCGCCGAAGCCAAGGTCAACTTCCCCTGGCCGATCTTCCCCCACCCCAAAGGCAAGGATTTCGTCGACTTCGACGAAGACCTGCAAGTGCGCGACATCGTCAACGCCACCCGCAGCGGCTACCGCGACGTGCAGTTGGTCAAGCGCTTCTCCACGGTCGGAATGGGCCCCTCCCAGGGCCGCCATTCGGCGCTGCCGACCGCCCGCCTGGTGGCCCACGCCACCGGGCGCAGCATCAGCGAGACCGGGGTGACCACCGCTCGTCCACCGTTCCAGGCAGAAAAACTGGCCCATGTCGCTGGCCGCGCCTTCGACCCGTACCGGCAAACGCCGATGCACCGCCGCCACCTGGAAGCCGGGGCGAAGATGATGCCCGCCGGCATCTGGCAGCGCCCGGCCTATTATGGCAAGCCCGAGGAACGTGAACGCTGCATGCAGGAGGAAGCGCGCCACGTGCGCGAGAAGGTCGGCCTGATCGACGTTTCCACCCTCGGCGGCCTGGACGTGCGCGGCCCCGACGCCGCCGAACTGCTTGAGCGCCTGTACACCTTCGGCTTCGCCAAGCTGGCCATCGGCCGCACCCGCTACGCGCTGATGACCAACGAGCACGGCGTGGTGATCGACGATGGCGTGTGCGCTCGACTGGCCGAGCAGCACTTCTACGTCACCGCCACCACCAGCGGCGTCGACCGCATCTACCAGCAGATGCTTAAGTGGAACGCGCAGTGGCGCCTGGACGTGGACATCACCAACGTCACCGCCGCCCTGGCCGCGGTCAACCTGGCCGGGCCGCTGTCACGCCAGGTGCTGGCCAAGCTGTGTGACGAGGTGGACCTGTCGGCCGAGGCCTTCCCTTACCTCGGCGTACGCCAGGGCAAGGTGGCTGGCATTGCCGCGCGCATCCTGCGGGTCGGCTTTGTTGGTGAACTGGGCTACGAAGTGCACGTGCCGGCGCGGCACGCCGAGCGCCTGTGGGACGCCTTGATGCAAGCCGGCGCGGGGTTGGGCATTCGCCCGTTCGGTGTCGAGACCCAGCGCCTGCTGCGCCTGGAAAAGGGCCATGTGATCATCAGCCAGGACACCGACGGCATGACCCACCCGGCGGAGATCGACATGCAGTGGGCCATCGGCCGAAAGAAGCCATTCTTCGTCGGCAAGCGCTCGATCGAGATCCTCGAAGCGCAGCCGCTCAAGCGCAAACTGGTCGGCTTCACCCTGCCCAAGGGCAGCCCGCAACCGCTGGAGGGGCATCTGGTGCTGGACGGCCCGGACATCAGCGGCAACGTCACATCCTGCGAATACTCGCAAACCCTGGGGCAAATCATCGGACTGGCTTACGCCGGCGCCCATCAGGCTACGCCTGGCATGCATATCCCGATCCGCGTGGAGGGTGGCGTGATGGTCAATGCCAAGGTGGTGCCCCTGCCCTTCCACGATCCCGACAACCTGCGCCAGGAGCTCTGAGCCATGACCAGTTTGCAAGCCGAAGCTTTTGTTCCACACAGCCCGCGGGCCGAGCTGTTGCACACCTGCGCGTTGACTGACCTGACCGATCTGGCACGGGTCGGGTTTCGTGGGGGCGACAGTGCCGCTTATCTGCAGGCGCGTGGCTACCACTTGCCGTCGCTGCCCAACCAGGCCGTGCGCCAGCAAGACGGTGGCTGGGTAGCGCGCTTGTCGCAGACCGAGTACCTGCTGCTGGGCAGCCTGGCCGACGACGGTGCACGGGTGGCTGCCGAAGAGGCCGGGTGGGTGCAGGAAGCCCAGCGCAACTACCTGCTGCCGCGCCAGGACAGCCATGCCTGGCTGCAGCTGTCAGGGGTGCACTGCAGCACGGTGATGGCCAAGTTGTGCGGGGTGGACTTGCGTGCCCAGGCGTTTCCCGTTGGGGCAGTGGCGCAGACCTCGGCGGCGCGGATCAACGTGATCGTGCTGAACGTGGGGAGTGATGAGAGGCCGGCGTTGCAGTTGCTGTTTGATCGGGCATCGCTGGCGTATTTCCGTGAAGCAGTGCTGGATGCCATGGACGAGTTCGAGGGTGGTTGGGTCGGGGTGGAGGAGTTGATGCAATAACCTTGTACCGGCCTCTTCGCGGGTAAACCCGCTCCTACAGGGTCATCACAAGGCTTGGGTGCTGTGGCATACCTGTGGGAGCGGGCAGGCTCGCGAAGAAGTCAACGCGGTGGCTGGCACCGGCTGCGCCGGTGTTCGCGGGCATGCCCGCTGCCACAGGGTCATCACAAGGCTTGGGGGCTGTGGAGTACCTGTGGGAGCGGGCGTGCCCGCGAAGAAGCTCACTCAATACCGAAGGTCAGAGCTGCACCAACCGCTCACGCAGGAAGTTCACAAACCCCTGCACCGGCCGCGCCACCTGTCGGTGCTGCGGGTACACCGCCGACAGCTGCAGCGCCGGCGGTCGCCACTCATCCAGCACCGTCACCAGCCGCCCATCTGCCAGTGCCTGGCCCACGATGAAGGTTGGCAGATAAGTCACCCCCATCCCGGCAATCGCCGCATCCCGTAGCAGCTCGCCATTGTTCGCCCGCATCCGCCCGGCCACCTGGATCGCCTGGGCCTTGCCGCCGTGCCTGAACTGCCACTGCACCTGCCGCGAATGCCCATAGGGCAGGCAGTCATGCCCAGCCAACTGCTCCGGCCTGGCCGGCACGCCCCGCGCTTCCAGGTATGCCGGGCTCGCGCAATACACCCGCTCGACACTGGCAATACGCCGGGCAATCAGGCTGGAATCCTCCAGCGCACCAATCCGCAGCGCCAGGTCATAACCCTCGCCAATCAGGTCCACGGCGCGGTCGCTCAAATCCACTTCCACATCCACCTGCGGGTGCAACTGCAGAAACTCGGTCAGCAGGCAGCCCAGGTGCGCCATGGCGAACGACAGCGGCGCGCTCAGGCGCAAGGTGCCGCGCAAGGCCTGTGCCTGGCCACTGATGTCGTGTTCCACCTGCTGCACTTCGCCGAGCAGGCGCAGCGCCGACTGGTAGTAGTGCTGGCCCAGCGGCGTGGCGTCCAGGCGCCGGGTGGAGCGATTGAGCAGGCGCACGCCCAGGCGCTCCTCAAGCTGCATCAGGCGCCGGCTGACCGATTGCTTGGACATGCCCAGGCGGTCGGCAGCGGCGGTGAAACTGCCGGCCTCCATCACCTGGGCAAAGATGCGCATGTCTTCGTAAGGGTTCATTGTCTTGCTCACAGTGACAGTCAAACACTTTATAGCGGCTTTTTCCCATCGATGCATCTCCCTAATCTACGCACAAGTCGCAGCGATGGCCCTGAAGGCCAGGCAAGACGCCCACTACCAACACTTGCACAGAAAAGGATTCGCTCATGAACATTGTCCACAAAACCCTTACCGCCTCCCTGCTGGCCCTGTCCGTTTCCAGCGCCTTCGCCGCTGGCAGCCCGGGCGTCGAACAGCACACCCAGGCCTTCCTCGAAGCCCTGGAGCAAGGCGGCGGCAAGCCGCTGGAACAGCTCAGCCCGAAAGACGCCCGCGCCGTGCTGACCGGCGCCCAGGCTTCGGTCAAGGTCGACCTCTCCGGTATCGAAGTGAAGGAACGCACCATCCAGGCCAACGGCGAGTCGATCAAGCTGCAAGTGGTACGCCCGGCCAATGTGAAGGGTGACCTGCCGGTGTTCATGTTCTTCCACGGTGGCGGCTGGGTACTCGGTGACTTCCCGACCCACCAGCGGCTGATCCGCGATCTGGTGGTTGGCTCTGGTGCGGTGGCGGTCTATGTGGACTACACCCCGTCGCCGGAAGCGCATTACCCGACGGCGATCAACCAGGCCTACGCCGCCACCCAATGGGTGGCCGAGCATGGCAAGGAAATCGGCGTGGACGGCAAGCGCCTGGCTGTGGCCGGCAACAGCGTCGGCGGCAACATGGCGGCAGTAGTTGCCTTGAAAGCCAAAGAGGCCGGCACCCCGGCCCTGCGCTTCCAGCTGCTGCTGTGGCCGGTGACCGATGCCAGCTTCGAGACCGCGTCGTACAAGCAGTTTGCCGAGGGACACTTCCTCACCACCGGCATGATGAAATGGTTCTGGGACAACTACACCACCGATGCCAAGGCACGGGAACAGATTTACGCCTCGCCGCTGCGCGCCAGCAGCGAACAGCTCAAGGGCCTGCCGCCAGCACTGGTGCAGACGGCCGAGTTCGACGTGCTGCGCGATGAAGGTGAAGCGTATGCCCGCAAGTTGAATGCGGCAGGTGTGACGGTGACCTCGGTGCGCTACAACGGGATGATTCATGACTATGGGCTGCTCAACCCGTTGAACCAGGTGCCGGCTGTGAAGGCGGCGATGCGACAGGCTGCCGGTGAATTGAAAGTGCACCTGCAATAACCTCATCCACCCATGCGGCAGGGCCTGGTGCCCTGCCCGTTCAGGAGACCTGTCATGCTGACCGTACGCAACGCCCAAGACCGCGGCCTGGCCTTCCATGGTTGGCTGAAGTCCTTCCACACCTTCTCCTTCGGCCATTACCGCAACCCGGACGAGCAAGGTTTCTCCGACCTGCTGGTGATCAACGACGACCGCGTCATCCCCGGCAAGGGCTTTGGCGAACACCCGCACCGCGACATGGAGATTTTCTCCTACGTGCTGGAAGGCGCGCTGGAGCACAAGGACACGCTGGGCACCGGCTCGGTGATCCGCCCGGGCGATGTGCAGCTGATGAGCGCTGGCCACGGCGTGGCCCACAGCGAGTTCAACCACAGCCAGGTGCA
The DNA here is from genome assembly GCF_036858055.1 of Pseudomonas sp. SF2. NCBI lineage: Bacteria > Pseudomonadati > Pseudomonadota > Gammaproteobacteria > Pseudomonadales > Pseudomonadaceae > Pseudomonas > Pseudomonas sp. SF2. The sequence goes on from NZ_JAMBDI010000069.1 coordinate 12,949, forward strand.
GCCGGTGCACTTCCTGCAGATCTGGATCGTGCCGAACGTGCAAGGGGCAACACCGCGTTACCAGCAACAGCATTTCAGTGCCGAGGAAAAGCGCGGCAAGCTGCGCCTGATCATCTCGCCGGATGGCGCCGAAGGGTCGTTGCAGGTGCGGCAGAATGCGCGGGTGTATGCCGGTCTGTTCGACGGTGACGAACGCGCCACCCTGACCTTGCCGGAAAACCGCCATGCCTATGTGCATGTGGCCCGGGGCAGCATCGAGCTCAATGGGCAAGTGCTGAATGAAGGGGATGGGGTGCGGGTGAGGCAGGAACAGGTGCTGGAACTGGGCAACGGGGTGGATGCCGAGGTGCTGGTGTTCGACCTGCGGCCGCATGAATTGCCTGGCATGCCATAAGGCAGGTCCGGCCCTTTCGCGGGTAAACCCGCTCCCACAGGTACGCCACAGTCTTCGAAATCTGTGGCGTACCTGTGGGAGCGGGTTTACCCGCGAAGAGGCCGCAAGTTCAACTCAAGGCTCGAACCCTTCGACGATGATCACCTCAGCCTTCGCCACTCCCTGACGATGTCTGCAAGCCTCCTGGTACAGCTCGGACCGATAACACGCCAGCGCCCGCTCATACGAATCGAACTCGATCACCACGCTACGCTGAGGGGTGGGCCGCCCTTCCATCGCCTCGCTACGCCCGCCACGGGCCAGGAAGCGGCCGCCGAATGCCTTGAAGGCAGCCGGGGCGCGCTGGGTGTACTGCTGGTATTGCTCGGGGTCGGTCACGTCCACATGGGCGATCCAATAGGCCTTCATGCGCTGCTCTCCTGTTACGGCGATATTTGTGTATGATGGTATACCATAATAATCACCCCGCCACAGTGAGCGTGCAACATGGCTTTCAACACCATCGAAGAACTTCTCGAGGACTACCGGCAAGGCAAGATGGTCCTGCTGGTGGATGACGAGGACCGGGAAAACGAAGGCGACCTGCTGATCACCGCCGAGCGTTGCGACGCCCAGGCCATCAACTTCATGGCCCGTGAAGCGCGCGGGCTGATCTGCCTGACCCTGACCGACGAACACTGCCAACGCCTGGGCCTGGAGCAGATGGTGCCAGCCAACGGCAGCGTGTTCAGCACTGCCTTCACCGTGTCGATCGAGGCGGCCACGGGCGTTACCACAGGTATTTCCGCCGCCGACCGGGCGCGCACCGTGGCGGCAGCCATGGCCCCCAACGCCCGCCCCGAAGACCTGGTGCAACCCGGGCACATCTTCCCCCTGCGCGCCCGCGAAGGCGGTGTGCTGACCCGTGCCGGCCACACCGAAGCCGGCTGCGACCTGGCGCGCCTGGCGGGCTTCACCCCGGCCTCGGTGATCGTCGAAGTGCTCAACGACGACGGTACCATGGCCCGCCGCCCGGACCTGGAAGTGTTCGCTGCCCGGCATGGCATCAAGATCGGCACCATTGCTGACCTCATCCACTACCGCCTGAGCACCGAGCAGACCATCAAGCGCATCGGCGAACGCGAACTGCCGACCGTGCATGGCACCTTCCGCCTGGTCACCTACGAAGACCGCATCGAAGGTGGCGTGCACATGGCCATGGTCATGGGCGATATCCGCCGCCAGCAGCCGACCCTGGTGCGGGTGCACGTGATCGACCCACTGCGTGATCTGGTCGGTGCCGAATACGCCGGGCCGGCCAACTGGACGCTATGGGCGGCGCTGCAGAAGGTGGCCGAGGAAGGCGCTGGCGTGGTGGTGATCCTCGCCAACCATGAGTCCTCGCAGGCACTGCTGGAACGCGTGCCGCAGCTGACCCAGCCGGTGCGGCCTTACCAGCGTGGGCAGTCGAAAGTGTATTCGGAGGTGGGCACCGGGGCGCAGATTCTGCAGGACCTGGGCGTGGGCAAGCTGCGCCATCTGGGCCCACCGCTGAAATATGCAGGGCTGGCCGGGTATGAGCTGGAGGTGGTGCAGAGCATACCGTTCGAGCCAGACATGGTCGGCTAAAGCACATAAGCAACTGACCTGGCAGGGCTCTGTGGGAGCGGGTTCACCCGCGAATACGATGGTGAAGCCACCAACGCATTCGCGGGTGAACCCGCTCCCACAGGGTCCGCGCTGTTTCTGAAAGGACGGAGTGATGGCCGGTCGCCTCATACCTCTTGCCAAAAGTTTGGAATACCATAATATGATATCCCGTAGACCTTAAATCTGCAGGCCGGCACCTACAACCACAAACGGCCACTAGACACTTTGTTTTAGCTGCTCCCCGAACACTGTTGGCGGGCGCACCACAAGCCCCGCCTCGAATAACAAAAGCAACGAGGGCGTAACCATGCTGTTGAGCAAACGTGTAACCGCAGTGCTGTCCGCCAGCCTGCTGACCCTGGCATGTCAGGCCGCCCAGGCCGCCGACAGCCTGAACTTCGTCAGCTGGGGCGGTACCACCCAGGACGCCCAGAAAGAAGCGTGGGCCGCACCCTTCACCAAAGCCACCGACATCAAAGTCGTCCAGGACGGCCCCACCGACTACGGCAAGCTCAAGGCCATGGTCGAGAGCGGCAACGTGCAGTGGGACGTGGTTGACGTCGAAGCCGACTTCGCCCTGCGTGCCGCCAGCGAAGGCCTGCTCGAACCCCTCGATTTCAACCAGATCAAGCGCGACAAGATCGACCCACGCTTCGTCTCCGACCATGGCGTCGGCTCGTTCTTCTTCTCCTTCGTGCTCGGCTACAACGAAGGCAAGCTCGGTGCCAACAAACCGGTGGACTGGACCGCACTGTTCGATACCAAGGCCTACCCCGGCAAGCGTGCCCTGTACAAATGGCCCAGCCCCGGCGTACTGGAACTGGCCCTGCTGGCCGACGGCGTAACCCCCGACAAGCTGTACCCGCTGGACCTGGACCGCGCCTTCAAGAAGCTCGACACCATCAAGAAAGACATCGTCTGGTGGGGCGGTGGCGCCCAGTCGCAGCAACTGCTGGCCTCCGGTGAAGCCTCGCTCGGCCAGTTCTGGAACGGCCGCGTCTATGCCTTGCAGCAGGACGGTGCACCGGTGGGCGTGAGCTGGAAGCAGAACCTGGTAATGGCCGATTTCCTGGTCATCCCCAAAGGCGCCAAGAACAAGGACGCCGCCATGAAGTTCCTGGCCAACGCCAGCAGCGCCGAAGGCCAGGCCGAATTCGCCAACAAGACCGCCTACGCGCCGGTGAACGTCGACAGCGTGGCCAAGCTCGACAAAGACCTCGCACAGAATCTGCCGACCGCCTACGCCCAGGACCAGGTCACCCTCGACTTCGCCTACTGGGCCAAGAACGGCCAGGCCATTGCAGCCCGCTGGAATGAGTGGTTGGTCAAATGAAAGTCGCCATCAACGCCCTGCATAACGCGCAAGGTGCCCCCACGGGCACCGGCGCCCCGGGAACGGCCCCCCGCCGCGTCAGCCTGAGCCAGCGCTGGAAAGGCAGCCGCAACCTGCTGCCGGCCCTGCTGTTCCTTGGCCTGTTCTTCTTCGCCCCGCTGGCCGGCCTGTTGCTACGCGGGGTGCTGGAGCCAACGCCGGGCCTGGGCAACTACGAGCAGCTGTTCGCCAACTCGGCTTATGCGCGGGTACTGTTCAACACCTTCTCGGTGGCCGGCGTGGTCACCCTGATCAGCGTGCTGCTGGGCTTCCCGCTGGCCTGGGCAATAACCCTGGTGCCCAAGGGCTGGGGCCGCTGGCTGTTGAACATCGTGCTGCTGTCGATGTGGACCAGCCTGCTGGCGCGCACCTACTCGTGGCTGGTGCTGCTGCAGAGCTCGGGGGTGATCAACAAGGCGTTGATGGCCATGGGTATCATCGATGCTCCGCTGGAAATGGTGCACAACCTGACCGGCGTGGTGATCGGCATGAGCTACATCATGATCCCGTTCATCGTGCTGCCGCTGCAGGCGACCATGCATGCCATCGACCCGATGGTGCTGCAGGCCGGCTCTATCTGCGGCGCCAGCCCGTGGACCAATTTCTGCAAGGTGTTCCTGCCACTGTGCCGCTCGGGGCTGTTCTCCGGGGCGCTGATGGTGTTCGTGATGTCGCTCGGTTACTACGTCACCCCGGCCCTGCTGGGCGGTGCGCAAAACATGATGCTGCCCGAATTCATCATCCAGCAGGTGCAGTCGTTCCTCAACTGGGGCCTGGCCAGCGCCGCCGCCGCACTGCTGGTGGTGATCACCCTGGTGCTTTTCTACCTGTACCTGAAGCTGCAGCCGGAATCCCCGGTTGGCAACGCGAGGTAAACCGCCATGCTCCTGTCTCCCAATGCCATGGGCCGCCCGCTGCGTACAGGCCTGTACCTGACCACCGGGGTCATCGCGGCCTTCCTGCTGCTGCCAGTGGTGTTCATCGTGTTGCTGTCATTCGGCTCATCGCAGTGGCTGGTGTTCCCGCCACCGGGCTGGACCTTCAAGTGGTACGGCCAGTTCTTCTCCAACCCGGAGTGGATGGACGCCGCGCTGGCCAGCCTGAAGGTGGCCGTGCTGACCACCATCGCCGCCGTGCTGCTCGGCCTGCCCACCGCATTCGCCCTGGTGCGTGGCCGCTTCCCCGGCCGCGAGCTGCTGTACGGGCTGTTCACCATGCCGATGATCGTGCCGCTGGTGATCATTGCCGTGGCGGTGTACGCGCTGTTCCTCAAGCTTGGCTACACCGGCACGCTGTTCGCCTTCGTGGTCAGCCACGTGATCGTCGCCCTGCCCTTCACCATCATCTCGATCATCAACTCGCTGAAGCTGTTCGACCAGTCGATCGAGGATGCCGCGGTGATCTGTGGCGCCTCGCGCCTGCAGGCGATCTTCAAGGTGACCTTCCCGGCGATTCGCCCGGGGATGATCGCCGGCGGCCTGTTCGCCTTTCTGGTGTCGTGGGATGAAGTGGTGCTGAGCGTGATGATGGCCAGCCCCGACCTGCAGACCCTGCCGGTGAAGATGTGGACCACCCTGCGCCAGGACCTCAGCCCGGTCATCGCCGTGGCCTCGACCTTGCTGATCGGCCTGTCGCTGCTTGTCATGTTCATTGCCGCCGCCTTGCGCCGGCGCACCGAAGCCAACGCCTGAGCGCGCGGAGAAAACAACAATGAGTGCAGTGATCAAAGACAACGCGCACGGCAAGACCCTGGTCAGCCTGCGCGGCCTCAACAAGCACTACGGCGACTTCACCGCCGTGGACAACCTCGACCTGGAAATCCAGGACGGCGAGTTCCTGACCTTTCTCGGCTCCAGCGGCTCGGGCAAGTCCACCACCCTGTCGATGCTGGCCGGCTTCGAAACGCCGAGCAGCGGCGAGATCCTGGTCGATGGCCAGTCGCTGGTCAACGTGCCACCGCACAAGCGCGACATCGGCATGGTGTTCCAGCGCTATTCACTGTTCCCGCACCTGAACGTGCGCGACAACATCGGCTTCCCGCTGGCCATTCGCAAGCTCGGCGCCAGCGAAACCAGCAAGCGCGTCGATGCCATGCTCAAGCTGGTGCAGCTGGAGAAGTTCGCCCACCGCAAGCCGTCGCAGATGTCCGGTGGCCAGCAGCAGC
>NZ_JAMBDI010000069.1:18586-20642 GCF_036858055.1 Pseudomonas sp. SF2
CGTCACCCACGACCAGGAAGAAGCCATGCGCCTGTCCCAGCGCATCGCCATCTTCAGCCACGGCAGGATCGTCGGCCTGGGCACCGGTTACGACCTGTATCAGAACCCGCCGAATGCCTTCGTCGCCTCGTTCCTGGGTAACTCCAACTTCCTGCGGATCAAGGCCAGCAGCAATGGCGCGGGCAGCTTCGAGGGCCAGCCGGTGGCCATCCGCCTGACCCCGGGCCTGGCCGCCTCGCAGGATGCCCTGATCATGGTACGCCCGGAAAAGGCCCTGGCCCTGACCACCGAACAGGCCACGCGCGAGCCACTGCCGGCGGGCTGGAACGAGGTCAGCGCCAAGGTTGGCGAAGTATTGTTCCTGGGCGAGAGCCAGACCTGCCATGTGGTGACCGCGGGCGGCACCGAGCTGACGGTGAAGGCGCTGTCGGCCGCGGGCATGCCGATGCAGCCGGGGGATACCGTGAAGGTGCGCTGGGCGGTGGCGGATGCGTGCATTTATACCGAGTGGGCAGAGAGTGACCTGAGCAAGTCCGCCGGGGCGCATTAACATCTTGAGTGCTGCAACGCCTGGTAGACCGAGNNNCTCGGTCTACCAGGCGTTGCACAACTCAAGATGTGAACAACACCGTCACATTATCATCACGCCACTGTCGTAATCTGCCGGCCAACCCTATGCCATAGGCCTCCCGGCATGCCCCGCCTGCTTGTCTTGCTGCTCACCCTGCTACCGCTGGCGACCCTGGCCGAGCCCGCGCCCCTGCGCGTGCAAGGCTCCAACACCATTGGCGCGGCCTTGCTGCCGGCGCTGGTGCAAGGGCAGTTGCGCGCACAGCAAGCTACTGCCATCGAACAACACCCGGGCGAGTTGGCCAACGAGACCGTTATCACCGCACGTGACGCGCACGGCCAGCCTTTGCGCATCGATATCGCCGCCCACGGTTCCAGCACCGGCTTCTTCGCCCTGGGCCATGGCGACGCCGACCTGGCCGCCGCCTCGCGGCCGATCAACGACAGCGAAGCACGCCAACTGCAGGCTTTGGGCGACCTGCGCGCCGCTGCCGCCGAACAAGTCATCGGCCTGGATGGCGTTGCAGTCATCGTTCACCCTGACAACCCGTTGCCGCAGCTCACTACCCGGCAACTGGCGCAGGTTTTCTCGGGGCAGATCCAGCGCTGGGAGCAACTGGGCGTCAGTGGCGGGGCCATCCACCTGTACGCCCGTGACGACCGCTCCGGTACCTTTGAGACCTTCAAGGCACTGGTGCTGGAACCCCAGCACGGCGAGCTTTCGCCCAAGGCCCAACGCTTCGAGTCCAGCGACGAGCTGGCCGCGCGAGTGAGCACCGACCGCCAGGCCATCGGCTTCAGCAGCCTGGCAGCAATACACGGGGCCAAGGTGCTGGCGGTGGCCGAGGGCGACGCACCTGCCATGTTGCCGGAGCGCGCGCTGGTGGCCAGCGAAGACTACCCATTGTCACGGCGCTTGTACTTCTATTTGCCGGCTAACCCCAAGCCCCAGGCCAGGGCCCTGGCTGACTTTGCCCAGAGCCCGGCCGGCCAGGCGATCGTCGCCCGGCAGGGCTTCGTTTCGCAGCAGATCAAGGCCCAACCTGTAGCGCCCCTGGCGAACATGCCGCCGCGCTATCGCACCCTGGCCCAGCAGGCGCAGCGGCTGAGCGTCAACTTCCGCTTCCAGGAAGGCAGCGCCAGCCTCGACAACAAGGCCCTGCGTGATGTACAGCGGGTGGCCGAGTACCTGCGCAACGCCGGCAAGCTGCAGCGTAAAGCGGTGCTGGTGGGCTTTGGCGACCCCAAGGAGACACCCGGTCGCGCCGCCCTGCTCTCCCGCCTGCGGGCCCAGGCCGTGCGCCGTGAGCTGGCGCGCGATGGCGTGGAGGTGCTTGAAGTGACGGGTATGGGGGATGAACTGCCGGTGGCAGGAAACGAGCTGGAGCAAGGGCGACTGCGTAATCGTCGGGTGGAAGTGTGGGTGTATTGATCTGAAAGCAGCGCACATCCCTGTAGGAGATTTCCCAGCCCTTTGGGCTGCGCT
>NZ_JAMBDI010000069.1:20672-23734 GCF_036858055.1 Pseudomonas sp. SF2
GCCGGTGTTCGCGGCTAAAGCCGCTCCCACAGGGTCCCTGCTAATTCAATGACTTATGTGCTGCTCCTAAAGGGTGCGTGCGTACACTGTGTGCCAGCCTGGCAAAGAAATGTAACAGCTCCCCATTCGGCATCACCGGCAAACGGGTCTAGGCTCAAGCCCATGTGATACCGGGCCCCTCTGACGGCTGCCAGGCCGCCATGTCGGATCACTGTTGCCATGCAACGTCGACATTCAAGGAGGGGCTCATGACAGCTCTACAGGTATTCCTCACCACCCCGTTCCTCGGTACCAGCACCTGGTTGTGGCTGGTGTTCATGGCCATCGTCATCGGTTTGCTGGTACTCGACCTGGGTGTGCTGCACCGCCACGACCGGGAAATCGAAATGCGTGAAAGCCTGCTGCTGTATTCGGGCTATTTCAGCGTCGGCGTGCTGTTCGGCGCCGGGGTCTGGTACCAGCTGGGTGCGCAGTCGGCGCTGGAGTTCTACACCGGGTTCCTGGTCGAGCAGTCGCTGTCGATGGACAACGTGTTCGTCATGGCGATGATCTTTGGCTACTTCGCCATCCCCCGCCGCTACCAGCACCGCGTGCTGTTCTGGGGCATCCTCGGGGTGGTGTTCCTGCGGGCGATCATGATCGGCGTGGGCGCGGCGCTGGTGCAGAACTTCGCCTGGGTGCTGTATATCTTCGGTGCCTTCCTGCTGTTTACCGGGGTGAAGATGGCGCTGTCGAAAGAAGACAGCCGTCCCGACCTGGCCAACAACCCGATCCTGAAGTTCGTGCGCCGGCACATGCGGGTCACCGAGCAGATCCACGGCTCGCACTTCTTCGTGCACCAGACCCCGCCCGGGGAGCACAAGGCAGTGCGCTATGCCACCCCGCTGTTCATGGCACTGGTACTGATCGAATTGGCCGACCTGGTGTTCGCCGTCGACAGCGTGCCGGCAATCTTCGCCATCACCCAAGACCCGTTCATTGTCTACACCTCGAACATCTTCGCTATCCTCGGCTTGCGCTCGCTGTATTTTGCGCTGGCGGCGTTGATGCACCGGTTTGTGTACCTCAAGTACGCGTTGGCGCTGGTGTTGATCTTCATTGGCTGCAAAATCTTCTATCACGGCATGGTGGGTAAGGTGCCGGCGTTGCTGTCGTTGGGGGTGACGTTCGGGTTGTTGCTGGGTGGGGTGGTGGTTTCGTTGCTCAAGACTCGGAGGGAGAAGCCGGAAAGCAAGGAGGCTCAATCCAGACAGCCTTCAAATGCCGATAGTACAGCCAGCCAGAAAGAGGAAGACCCGCAGATGCGGGTCTGATCCCCGCTCTACTTGAATTTAAATAGTGCCCATACAACCACCATCCAGATGAAACCAGTCATGATTAGCCACGCGGATATCTTCAACCTACGCTTAAGCTTCCGCGGAAACGCATTTAACTCACCGACATCCAGTTGCCCCATACGCAGTACTAGCCACGGAAATGCAACTAGTCCACTCACCGTACAAAGGGTCATCCAGCGCCACTTAAATGATCCAGAACCCCATGCACGCTTAATGCTTTCGAAATAGGGATTGCTCGTAATGGCCGAGCAAGCGATGCCATAATCTTTTGTCAACGTCGAGACAGCACTAAGGACTAGCCCTGGCATGCCGATAACAAAAGGGCTGAGTAGAATTACCAATTTGGCAAGTGGTTGCCAGCCAGTAATGTCAATCACTGGTCGCCTCGTAAATAACTTCGCCTACCGACTCACCGAGCATCCCGCCCAGCACTCCTCCAGCCATACCGCTGGCTCCCACCAGCACTATGCCGCACACTGGCGCGGCCAGACCTGCAGAGCCCATAGTAATAACGGCACATATTGTTCCAGATACAAGGGTTGCTCCTGAGGAACCAAGCATGGCTCCGGCGGTCCCAACAGCAAAACCTCCTGTCTCGGTCAGCCTGACCTTATTACAAGCTTCAGTCTCACCAGCTCGACAAACCTCTTGCACTTTCAGATAAGACGAAGTCCCACCCAACCCAATTGCAGCATACCCACCATATTCAAGGTACTTGCTGAGCCGCGCCACTTTGTCCAGATGCGTCCCATACCCCGGAATCTGCCCCGGCCCGCCCGCCTTCGACCAATGGTGCACAAGGCTTTTGGTCAAAATGTTCAAGCTCTTCTTCAGTCGCTCATAGCTGCTCAGGTTCAGCTGTTTGTTAAATTGGCAATGTGGCATCGTGCTCGGCCAATTGCAGCAGCACCTGTGCGGCTGCAAGTCTCTGATAGTAGGAACAAGGCTGGGCAAAAAAAGGAAGACTCGCAAATGCGGGCCTGAGGTATCGTTAGACTTTAATCATAACGTAACCAATCAATGCCCAAAGCAGCGAAATAGATATCAGCCACACTGCTATAATCATTTTTCGCTTCAAGAACGGTGGAAAGTCCTTAAGTTCCTGCTCATCAAGCCAGCCCATATATAGATGCAGCCTGGGAAACGCGACCAAAGCGCTCACCGTGCTTAACAACAAGCAGCGAGACCTCAGGTTTACTCCTCCCCAAACAAGCTTCATTTGCTCCAAGTAAGGGTTGCTTGTGATAGCTGACAAAGCGACTTTATAATCACGAGACATCGCGATTTGCACGTTTATAGCAAGACCTGACATCCCAATGGCAAACGGACCAATCAGGAATGCTAGCTTAAATAGTGGCGGCCAACTTTCAAAGTCAATCATCTGCCACCTCATAAAGCACTTCACCGCCCTTCTCTCCTAGAGCGCCAATGCCCTCAGCCCCTACTGCAGAGCCGGCACCAACGATGACAATCCCGCATACCGGAACGCCAAGCCCACCAGTACCGACTGAGAAAACCCCGCATAGGGCAGTCGCAACAGCACCTCCCGCCCAAGCGCCAAGCATGCCTCCTCCCAAGCCCCCCGCGAAGCTACCCGTTTCAGTGAATCGAACCTTTTTACAATCACCAGTTTCACCGGCCCGACACACTTCCTGCACTTTTAGATATGAAGAACCTCCACCCAGCCCAATCGCAGCATACCCACCATATTCAAGGTACTTGCTG
>NZ_JAMBDI010000007.1:0-26216 GCF_036858055.1 Pseudomonas sp. SF2
GCCTTGTGTCGCGAAAGGGCCGCAAAGCGGCCCCGGCAATCTCAAGCCTTGGCCAGATCCGGCAGGTCACCGCTCAAACCCAGCGCCTGCCGCACGAACAGCGCCTTGGCCTCCGGCATCTGCTCCACCAGCTTCAACCCGCTGTTACGCAACCAGCGCAACGGCAACGGGTTGGCCTGGAACAACCGCTCGAACCCTTCCATCGCCGCCATCAGCGCCAGGTTGTGCGGCATGCGCCGCCGCTCGTAACGGCTCAGCACCTTCACATCCGCCAGCCGCTCGCCACGCTCGCAGGCGTTGACCAGCACTTCGGCCAGCACCGCCGCATCGAGGAAGCCCAGGTTGACGCCCTGCCCGGCCAGCGGGTGAATGGTGTGCGCAGCATCGCCAATCAATGCCAGGCCTTCATCCACATAGCGCTTGGCGTGGCGCTGGCGCAGCGGCACGCACACCCGCGGGTCGGCCTGCAGCACATCCCCCAGGCGCCCCTCGAAAGCCCGCTCCAGGGCCTTCAGGAAGGCCGCTTCATCCAGCGCCATCAACTGTTCTGCATGCTCCGGGGTGGTCGACCACACGATCGAGCACCAGTCTTGCTGGCCATCGCGGGTCAACGGCAGGAACGCCAACGGCCCGTCATCGGTGAAGCGCTGCCAGGCCGTGGCCTGGTGCCCTGCGCTGCAACGCACGCTGGTGACGATGGCGTGGTGCAGGTAATCCCACTCGCGGGTTTCACAGCCGGCCAGGCGCCGCACTGCCGAGTTGGCACCGTCGGCCGCGATCACCAGCGGCGCACGCAGCTGGCGGCCATCGGCGAGGGTCAGCAGCCACTCGTCGCCGGAGCGGCGCAGCTGTTCGAGCCGCGCGTTGGGCAACAGGCCGATGTCGCTGTCATGCAGGCGCTCCAGCAGGCCATCCTGCACCACCCGGTTCTCGACGATATGGCCGAGCACCTGGGCATGCACGCTGGCGGCCGAGAAGTGAATCTGCCCGGTGCCGCTGCCATCCCACACATGCATGTCCGAGTAGGGCGTGGCACGCCGCTGGGCAATACCGTCCCAGGCGCCAAGGCGCTCGAGGATGCGCTGGCTGGCTGCCGACAGCGCGCTGACGCGCGGCTCGAACGGGGCCTGGGCATCGAACGGCTTGACCGTCAGCGGGCCACCGTCGAGCAAGAGGATTTGCAAGCCACTGTGGCGTAATGCCAGGGCCAGGGCGCTGCCGACCATACCGGCACCGACAATCAACAGATCTGCGCGCATTTCCATGCCTTACGCCAGCCTCGCTTGCGGCTTGAGCCGCACATATAGGGTTTTATCGACCCGCGCCACCAGCTCGCCGGCACCGTCGCGGATATCGACCTGCAAACGCGGCAGGCACTTCTTGCCGGTGGCGGTCTGCTGGCGGATTTCGTCCAGCAGCGCGTCATCGACGTGGAGTTCGGCATACACCGGGCCTTTGCCCGGCGAAATGAAATCGATGCTGGCGGCCTTGTCCCAGACGATGTAGTCACGCCCCAGCTGCTCGATCAACAGCAGCATGTAGAACGGGTCGACCATCCCGTACAGGCTGCCGCCGCACTGGGTGCCGACATAATTGCGGTTCCAGCGGGTCAGCTTCATCGCCACCTTGACGCTGCGCAGGTCCGGGCTGATGTGCTGCACGTGGATACCAGCGCCGAGGTGCGGCGGGAACAGGTTCAGCCGCCAGCGCAACAGGCGCGCCCGGCGCGCCAGCCTGCGCGCGTCGTCACTCATGACTGACCTCGCGGATCGGGGCGGGTGCCCAGGCCCATGGCCTGGCGGGCGAACCAGCTTTTCGCCGGTGGCAGCAGGTCGAGCCCAAGCAGACCAAGGTTGCGCCCGGCAGCCAGCAACGGCTGGCTACTGCCGAACAGGCGGGTGACCTGGTCGGAAAAACCGATGGTCATCGCCTGGTCCAGGCGCTGGCGCTGGTGGTAGGCCTGCAATGTGGTCAGGTCGCCCGGCTGCTGCGGGCCGGCCAGCAACGCCTCGGCCAGCGCCTGCACGTCACGCAGCGACAGGTTGAAACCTTGGCCGGCAATGGGGTGCAGGCTGTGCGCGGCGTTGCCCAGCACCACCAGGTGCGGCCGCACCTGCTCCTGGGCCTCGATCAGCGACAGTGGGTAAAGGTGCCTTGCGCCCACCTGGCGCAAGGCGCCCAGGCGATAGCCGAACACGCCCTGCAGCTCGCGCAGGAAATTGCGCTCGTCGATGTCGGCCAGACGCCGCGCGTCCATACCCTGACGGGTCCAGACCAGCGCGCAGCGGTTATCCGGCAGCGGTAGCAGGGCCATGGGGCCGTCTTCGGTGAACCGCTCGAAGGCCTGGCCGCCGTGGGCCTCGCCCGGGGTGATATTGGCGATCAACGCGCTCTGCTGGTAAGGCGTGTGGCGCACGTGGATGCCGAGTTGTTCGCGCAGGCCGGAGCGGCCACCGTCGGCCAGTACCGCCAGGTCGCATTCCAGCTGGGTGTCGTCGTTCAGTTGCAGGCGGTAGCCGCCTTCGATGGCCTGCATCGCGGTCACTTCCGCCGGGCAGCGCCAGCTCACCACCTCGCTGTCCAGCCCTTGCCACAGGCATTGGCCCAGCCAGGCGTTTTCCACCACGTAGCCAAGCGCTGGCACGCCCTCTTCCAGGGCATCCAGGCGGGTGGCGCCGAAGCGGCCGCGGTCGGACACGTGAATCTGCCGGATCGGCTCGGCGCGATGGCCGATGGCCTGCCACAGGCCCAGCTGCTGGTAGATCTGCTGGGTACCGAACGACAGTGCCGACGAACGCGCATCGTAGCTGGGCTGGAAGCTGTCACCGGGGGCGAACGGCTCGATCAGCAGAATCTTCCAGCCTCGCGCCTTGGCCCCGGCCTGCAGGGCCAAGGCCAGGCTCGCGCCCACCAGGCCGCCACCGATGATCGCCAGGTTTACCCGATTCATGCGGCGTCCTTGCGGGCAGCCTGCATCAGCGCCTCAATTTCGGCGACCGTGCGCGGCACGCCCGAAGTCAGGATTTCACAGCCTTGCCTGGTCACTACCACGTCGTCCTCGATCCTTACACCAATGCCGCGCCATTTCTTCGCCACGGCCTGATTGTCGGCGCCTATGTAGATGCCTGGCTCGACGGTCAGCGCCATGCCGGGTTCAAGCACCCGCCACTCGCCGCCCACCTTGTACTCGCCCACATCGTGCACATCCATGCCCAGCCAGTGCCCGGCGCGGTGCATATAGAAGGCTCGATAGGCCTCGCTGTCGATCAGCGCCTGCACCTCGCCGGTCAGCAGGCCCAGTTCCACCAGGCCCGCGGTGATGACCCGCACGGTCGCCTCGTGGGCGTGGTTCCAGTGCTTGCCGGGGGCGATTTCGGCAAACGCCGCGGCCTGGGCCTTGAGCACCAGCTCGTAGATGGCCTTCTGCTCGGGGGAAAACCGCCCGCTGACCGGGAAGGTACGGGTGATGTCGCTGGCGTAGCAGTCGATCTCGCAGCCGGCATCGATCAGCACCAGGTCGCCATCCTTGAGCGGGGCGTCGTTCTGCTGATAGTGCAGGATGCAGCCATTGCGCCCGGCCGCGACGATCGAGCCGTAAGCCGGCATCTTCGCCCCGCCCTTGCGAAACTCGTAGTCCAGCTCGGCTTCCAGGCTGTACTCGTGCAACCCGGCCCGGCAGGCCTGCATGGCCCGCACGTGGGCCCGCGCCGAGATAGCTGCGGCAGCGCGCATCACCTTCACTTCCGCTGCCGATTTATACAGGCGCATGTCGTGCAGCAGATGATCCAGCGCAACGAACTCGTTCGGCGGCTGGGCCCCCAGGCGCGCCTTGGAGCGGATCACGTTGATCCAGTCCATCAGCCGGCGGTCGAACTCGGGGTTGCTGCCCATGGCGCTGTAGACCCGCTCGCGGCCTTCAATCAGGCCCGGCAGGATCTCGTCGATGTCGGTGATGGGGAAGGCATCGTCAGCGCCAAAATCGCGCACCGCGCCTTCCTGGCCGGCTCGCAGACCATCCCACAGCTCGCGCTCGGGGTTGCGCTCACGGCAGAACAACACGTATTCGCCATGCTCGCGCCCCGGGATCAGCGCAATCACCGCCTCCGGCTCGGGGAAGCCGCTGAGGTACTGGAAGTCGCTGTCCTGGCGGTACACGTGCTCGACGTCGCGGTTGCGGATGGCAACCGCGGCGGCGGGCAGGATGGCGATGCTGTTGGGGACCATCTGCGCCATCAGCGCCTTGCGCCGACGGGCATATTCGGCCTTGGGAATGTGGCTCATGGGCAGACTACCCCCGGTTGATCAGTGCAGCGATGGCTTGGGCGCGGGGGCGGCCGGCTTGGCCAGCTCGGAGAACAGCAGCAGGGGTGCCACGCGCAGGTATTCCATGACTTCCATGTAGTCGCTCTCGCCATCGTCGGACTCTTCGAGGGCTTCCTGAACCTGGGAAATGGCCACCAGGTCCTGCAGCACTTCCTTGGCTTCGTCGGACAGGTCCTTGCCACCGGCATTCAGGCCGAAGCCGGTAATGAAGCCTTGGCACCACTGGCCCAGCGCGGTGGCGCGGTCGCTCAGGGCGGCGTCGTCGGAAGGCAGCAGCAGGACGATCGCCATGTCGTCGCTGGTCAGCTCGCCCTTGACCATTTCCTGCAGGCCGACCAGGGCGTTGCGCACGCTGTCACCGGGTTCGGTTTCCAGCAACTGGGCGGCATCGGCCAGCCAGCCGTCGGCGTCGAAGCCGGCACCGGCGCAGCTGCGGCCGATCAGCAGGCCGTGCAGTTCGGCCGGGGTGACAGGATGACCATTGCTGGACAGCAGCATGGCGAAGGCGATGTAGGGCGATTGGGTATTGGGCATGGGCAGCTAGGCGCCAGACGGCGCAATGACTAGAATGGAGACCTTGTATCCTAGCACCGGCAGGCGCGCCAAGACCATCGGCACTGGCCGTCGCCGCCCAGGGAGAGGCATCATCGCCAGGTGACTGAACGACGGAGCGAATCGAGTGCAACCCACGCAAGAGAACGACCTGCAGGCACTGATGAGCCGATTCGAGTTGCTGATCGAACGTGTCGAGCAACTAAAACGGCAAAATGCACTCCTAGTAGCTCAGGAAAAATCCTGGCGCGAAGAGCGCGCCCACCTCATCGAAAAGAACGAGATCGCCAAGCGCAAGGTCGAGTCGATGATTTTACGCCTCAAGGCCCTGGAGCAAGACTCATGAGTTCAAGCAATAGCGTCACCGTGCAGATCCTCGACAAGGAATACTCGATCATCTGCCCGCCGGAAGAGCGCAACAACCTGGTCAGCGCCGCGCGCTACCTGGACGGCAAGATGCGCGAGATCCGCAGCAGCGGCAAGGTGATCGGCGCCGATCGCATCGCGGTCATGGCTGCGTTGAACATCACCCACGAAATGCTGCACCGCCAGGAAGACCGCAACGCTGCCCCGGCAGGCGGCACCACCCGCGAGCAGGTGCGCGACCTGCTGGAACGGGTCGACCAGGCACTGTCCGACGACACGGATACCAAAATCGGCTGAGATTGGTATACTGGCGCCACTCCCTGGGGGATGCGCCAGTCGGTTATGTCCCTGAGCCGATACGCACAACCACGGGGGTTGCACGCTGGGGCCGGTGTGCATGTCCGCCCGACGGAAAGCCTTAACGCCCCCTGCAATCTCCACCTTGAACTTTCGGGTTCAAGGGCTACACCGATAGCGGTCTTGTCGGGGAGCCTGAATTCTCTTGCCCGCCCCTGTGGCGGGCAATTCGTTTTGGCCGACCACGTTGGCCAGCACCTGGGATCGCCCGTGCCATGACCGACACCGCGCAGCTCACCCGCCCCCAGCTCCGTCGCCTGCTCCGCAATGCCCGCCGCGCCCTCACCCCTGCCCAGCAACGCCAGGCCGCCGTTGGCCTGTACCGCCAGCTGGCGCAGCACCCGCTGTTCCGCCGCGCCCGGCACATTGCCCTGTACCTGCCCAACGACGGCGAAATCGACCCTTGCCTGCTGCTGCGCGAAGCCCAGCGCCGCGGCAAGCGCACCTACCTGCCGGTACTGCACGCCTGGCCGCGCACGCGCATGGTGTTCCAGCGCTTCGAGCAGGGCGAGAAGCTCAAGCCCAACCGCTTTCGCATTCCCGAGCCGGTCACCGAGCGCAAGCGCCAGCGCCCGATCTGGTCGCTGGACCTGATCCTGCTACCGCTGGTGGGTTTCGACGAAGTGGGCGGGCGCCTGGGAATGGGCGGTGGTTTCTATGATCGCAGCCTGGCCTACCAGGCGCGTCGGCAGACCTGGAAAAAGCCGTTGCTGTTGGGGCTGGCACATGAATGCCAGAAGGTCGAGCGGCTTGCCCAGGCCAGTTGGGATGTACCGCTGCAGGGGACGGTCTCGGACCGGGGCTGGTACCTGGCGCCGCGTTGAGCGGCGCCGGCGGGGGCATCAACGTTGCGGCTGGCTGGCGTCGACCGGCATCTGATAGGCGTTGTCCAGCTTGCGCTCCCAGAACCCTTGCGCATAACCGGTAGTGACCACACCCAGGCCGAAAATGAACACCAGGATCCACAGCAGATCCGGCTTGTTACGTTGATTCATCGAAGATTGCCCCCCAGGCAAACTGTTCAGGCTCGGCGATTTTCTGGGTATCGCCGGAGCATCGCGCTTTAATCGGGGCGCATTTTCCGACAACCTGCGTCCGCACGCAAACCTTGACGTCAACCGGCTGTCGGTTTCGTGCAACAGGTTATTTCAAACCATTTCAGGAGCAGCACCCATGGCCTACTGGCTGATGAAATCCGAGCCCGACGAGCTCTCCATCGAAGCCCTCGGCCGCCTCGGCGAAGCGCGCTGGGACGGCGTGCGCAACTACCAGGCGCGCAATTTCCTGCGGGCCATGAGCGTTGGCGACGAGTTCTTCTTCTACCATTCCAGCTGCCCGCAGCCCGGCATCGCCGGCATTGCCAGGATCACCCGCGCGGCCTACCCGGACCCGACCGCGCTGGACCCGCAAAGCCACTACTACGATGCCAAGGCCACGACCGACAAGAACCCGTGGAGCGCGGTGGATGTGGCCCACGTGCAAACCCTGCCGCGGGTGCTGGAGCTGGGCTGGCTGAAACAGCAGGCCGGCCTGGCCGAATTGCCGCTGGTGCAAAAGGGCAGCCGCCTGTCGGTGATGCCGGTGACGCCAGAGCAATGGGCAGTGATTGTCGCTTTGCGTTGAAACTGCGGCTAAGGTCAGTCTTTGCACAGTTGGCCGCTCCCACAGGCACCGCATAAGGACTTTGACCGGCATCAACACGTCGCTCATGACCGCAAGCCATGATGCAGTGTGCATGACCGCAAGGATGCAGACCGATGAACCGATACGCCCCCAGGATCTTCGCCACCGCGCTGATCGCCCTACTCGCAGCAGCCGGCGGGCTGGGATACTGGAAGTCGCTCCACGACCAGTTGCCCGAAGGCCTGAGCATGGGCAACGGCCGCCTCGAAGCCACCGAAGTGCAGATCGCCAGCAAGATCCCCGGGCGCCTGGCCGAGGTGCTGGTCGACGAAGGTGACAAGGTCACTCGCGGCCAGCTGCTGGCGCGTATCGACACCCGCACCATGCAGGCCCAGCGCAGCCAGGCCGAAGCCGAAGTACTGCGCGCCCGGGAAAACTACGCCGCCGCCCAGGCCAGCGTGCAGCTGCGCCAGAGCGAACTGCTGCTGGCCAGCCAGGAGCTCAAGCGCGTGCGCGAGATCTTCCAGCGCAAGTACGCCAGCCAGCAGCTGCTCGACCAACAGCAGGCGCGCTTCGACACGGCCAACGCCGCCGTGGTCGCCGCCCGCGCCCAACTGGCGGCGATCAAGGCCGCCATCGGCGCCGCCGAGGCCCAGGTAGCGCAGCTCACCAGCGAGATCGACGACAGCAGCCTGCGCGCCCCGATCGACGGCATCATCCAGCTGCGCCTGGCCGAACCCGGTGAAGTGCTGGGTGCCGGCGGCCGCGTACTGATGCTGATCGACCCCAGCGACCAGTACATGAACCTCTACCTGCCGGCTTCCACCAGCGGCCGGCTGACCGTCGGCGACCAGGCGCGGATCGTGCTCGACGCCCTGCCCGAGCGGGCGCTGCCGGCGAAGGTGGCCTTTGTCGCGGCCAAGGCCCAGTTCACCCCCAAACAGGTGGAAACCCGCGACGAGCGGCAGAAGCTGGTATTCCGGGTCAAACTACGCCTGACCGACCCTGGCGCCGTGCCGCAGGCCAAGCCGGGCATGCCAGGCGCCGGCTATGTCCGCACTGCTGAGGTGGACTGGCCGGCCAACCTGCAATGAACGCCCCGGCACTGCTGGCCGAAGGTATCAGCCATCGCTATGGCGGCCTGCTGGCCCTGCACCCCCTTGGCTTCAGCCTGCCAGCGGGCACTCGCTGCGCGCTGATCGGCCCTGACGGGGCTGGCAAATCGACCCTGCTAGGGCTGATTGCCGGCGTCAAGCGCCTGCAACAGGGCGAGCTGCAGGTGCTGGGTGGCTCGATCCGCCAGCGCCGCCATCGCGCGGCACTGTACCCGAAAGTGGCGTTCATGCCGCAGGGGCTGGGCAACAACCTGTATCCGGAGCTGTCGATCCGCGAGAACATCCGCTTTTTCGCCACCCTGTTCGGCCTCGGCCGCCGCGAGTGCGAACAGCGCATGGCCAACCTGCTGCAGGCCACCGACCTGCAGCGCTTTGCAGAACGCCCGGCGGGCAAGCTGTCGGGCGGCATGAAGCAGAAGCTGGGCCTGTGCTGCGCACTGATCCACGAGCCGGACCTGCTGATCCTCGACGAGCCGACCACCGGCGTCGACCCGCTGTCACGGCGGCGCTTCTGGGAGCTGGTCGAACAGGTGCGCGCGCAGCGCCCGCAACTGACCCTGCTGGTGGCCACCGCCTACATGGAGGAAGCCGAACAGTTCGAGCATTGCCTGATGCTCGATGGCGGCCGCCTGCTGGCCGCAGGCCCCAGCCATGAACTGGCCGCAGTCACCCCCAGCGGCAAGCTGGACGACGCCTTCACCCACTACCAGGGCGCGGGCAAGGCGCAACACTCTCCGCTCATCATTCCACCGCGTCCGGCCACTGACAGCCCGGTCGCCATCGAGGCCCACGACCTGACCCTGCGCTTTGGCGATTTCACTGCAGTGAACAAGGTCAGCTTCGCCATTGGCCGCGGGGAGATCTTCGGCTTCCTCGGCTCCAACGGCTGTGGCAAGACCACCACCATGAAAGTGCTCACCGGCCTGATGCCGGCCAGCGAGGGCAGCGCCAGCCTGCTCGGCCGCCCGGTGGATGCCAGCGACCTGGCCACGCGCAAGCGGGTCGGTTTCATGTCACAGAGTTTCTCGCTGTATGGAGAGCTCAGCACCCGGCAGAACCTGACCCTGCATGCCCGCCTGTTCGACCTGCCCAAGGCCGAGAGCGCCCAGCGTATCGACGAACTGATCGAGCGCTTCGACCTGGGCGCCATCGCCGACCAGCCATCCGGCGCCCTGCCCCTCGGCCTGCGCCAGCGCCTGTCACTGGCGGTGGCGGTGCTGCACCGCCCGGAAGTGCTGATCCTCGACGAACCCACCTCCGGCGTCGACCCGGCCGCCCGCGACGACTTCTGGCGCTTGCTGGTGGAGCTGTCACGCGAGCAGGGCGTGACCATTTTCCTCTCCACCCACTTCATGAACGAAGCCCAGCGCTGCGACCGCATCTCGCTGATGCATGCCGGCCGGGTGCTGGCCTGCGACACGCCGGATGCCCTGCAGCGCCAGTATCAGGGCCACACCCTGGAAGACGCGTTCGTTCGCTGCCTGGAACAGGCCCAGGAACTGGCGCCACAAGCCACCGACAACGCCGTGCTGGAGCAGGCCGCCACGCCTGCGCCGGCGCTGCGCCAGGGCTTCAGCCTGCGTCGCCTGCTGGCCGTGGCCAGCCGTGAGGGCAAGGAGCTGCTGCGCGACAAGGTGCGCCTGGCCTTCGCCCTGCTGGGTGCGATGTTCATGATGGTGATCTTTGGCTATGGCATTTCCCTGGATGTGGAAAACCTCGCCTTCGCCGTGCACGACCAGGACCAGAGCCCGCAAAGCCGGGCCTACCTCGAAGCCTTCCGTGGCTCACGCTATTTCGCCGAACAGGCGCCCATCCGCGATACCCGCGAAATGCATCAGCGCCTGCAGCGCTCGGAAATCAAACTGGCGCTGGAAATTCCGCCCGGCTTTGGCCGCGACCTGTACGCCGGGCGCCAACCGGTAGTGGCCGCCTGGCTCGACGGCGGCATGCCGTTCCGCGCGGAAACCAGCCGCAACTACGTGGAAGCCGTGCACCAGGCCAACCTCGAGCAACTGGCCAAGGCCAGCCCACAGCCGCAGCCGCGCCAGGACCTGGTGCGCCTGGAAACCCGTTTTCGCTACAACCAGGATGTGGTCAGCGTGAACGCCATCGGCCCGGGGGTGATGGCACTGATCCTGGCCTTCATCCCGGCCATGCTCACCGCGCTCGGCATCGTCCGCGAGAAAGAGCTCGGTTCCATCACCAACTTCTACGCCACGCCCCTCACCCGCCTGGAGTTCCTGCTCGGCAAGCAGGCACCCTACCTGGCCGTGAGCCTGGTCAACCTGGCGCTGCTGGTGGCGATGAACCGCTGGCTGTTCGCCGTGCCGCTCAAGGGCAGCGTGCTGGCCCTGGCCTGTGGCGGCGTCGCCTACCTGCTGGCGACCACCAGCCTGGGCCTGCTGATCTCGGCTTTCACCCGCACCCAGATCGCCGCCATCCTGGGCACCATGATCATCACCAGCCTGCCGACCATCCAGTTTTCCGGGCTGATCGTGCCACGCTCGTCGCTGGACGGCGCGGCAGCGGTGATGGGCCAGCTGTTCCCGGCGGGCTACTTCCTCGACATCGCGGTCGGCACCTTCACCAAGGCGCTGGGCCTGCGCGATCTGTGGCCGCAGTGCCTGATCCTGCTCAGCTTCTTTGCCGTGTTCACCGGCCTGAGCCTGGCCATGCTGAAGAAGCAGGAGGCCTGAGATGTCGCGCCTGAACCACACCCTGCGCCTGGGCCTGAAAGAGCTGACCAGCCTGCGCCATGACAGTGTGCTGCTGTTGTTCCTGCTGTATGCCTTCAGCGTGGCCATCTACATGCCCGCAGCCGGCTCGGTGATCGGCGTGCACAACGCCAGTGTCGCGATAGTGGACGAAGACCACAGCCAGCTGTCGCGCAAGCTTGGCGAAGCCCTGCAACCGCCCGAGTTCCAGCCCGCCGTGCCGCTGGCCCCGGGGCGCCTGGACCAGGCCATGGACAGCGGCCAGTACACCTTCGTGATCAACGTGCCGGTGAGTTTCCAGAGCGACCTGCTGGCCGGGCGCTCGCCGGAACTGCAGATCAATGTCGACGCCACGGCCATGAGCCAGGCATTCATGGGTGCCGGCTACATCGGCCGCATCTTCGAGCGCGAGCTGCTCGACTACAGCCAGCGGATCAACACGCAGAGCCCGGTGGCAATCAACGCCAAGGCCCTGTTCAACCCCAACCTGGAGGGTGGCTGGTTCCTGGCGGTGATCCAGATCGTCAACAACATCACCATCCTGGCGATCATCCTTACCGGCACCGCGCTGCTGCGCGAGCGTGAGCACGGCACCCTCGACCACCTGTTGGTACTGCCGTTGACCGCGCTGGAAATCATGCTGGCGAAAATCGCCAGTAACGCGCTGGTGGTGGTGATCTGCACCTGGATTTCGCTGGTGGTGGTGGTCAAGGGCGCACTGGGCGTGCCGCTGTCCGGTTCGATGGGACTGTTCCTGGCCGTGACCGCACTGTACCTGTTCGCCAGTACCGCGCTGGGCATTTTCCTCGCCACCCTGGCGCGCTCGACACCGCAGTTCGGCCTGTTGGCGATCCCGGTGATCATCCCGATGCTGTTGCTGTCCGGCGGCAGCACGCCGCTGGACAGCATGCCGCAGTGGCTGCAATGGGTGATGCAGGGATCGCCATCGACGCACTTCGTCAGCCTTGGCGCCGCAATCCTGTTCCGTGATGCCGGGTGGACAGTGGTGTGGCCGGACATCCTGGCGCTGGCCGTGATCGGCCTGGTGTTCTTCAGCGTGGCGCTGGCGCGGTTTCGCCGTAGCCTGGCGTCCTGAGCCGCGCATACCCGGCTCAAAATCTGAAAGATTGCGCGATTCCTGTGGGAGCGGGTTTACCCGCGAACACCGGCGCAGCCGGTGCCATGCNNCCGCTCCCACAGGGATCGCGCCACAGTCCGGATTGCGCTGTTCCTGAGAGAGCCGGCTTGCCGGTCACTGCACGATCAGGTTGTTGAACAGCAGGTCTTCGACGATCGGCTTGCCCTCTTCGGCTTCCATCACCTGTTGCACCTGCTTCAGCGCTTCCTGGCGAAGATGCTCCTTGGCCTCGACATTGCTCATGCTGTCCACCGACTGCTGGGTGAACAGCGCCACCAGCTGGTTGCGGATCAGCGGCTCGTGGTGCTTCACCGCCTTCGCGGCTTCGTCGCCGGTCACGCGCAGGGCCACGTCGGCCTTGTACACGCGCAGCCGCGGGCTGCCGTCGAGGGCATAGTTGCCGACAAAGGGCGGGCTCAGGCTGATGTAGGCTACCTTGGGCGCCCCTTCCTTGGCTTCCTCGGCCATGGCCGCAGCCGGCAGCAGCAGCGCCAGCACCATCAAGATCCACGCTTTCACGAATTCGCTCCTCAAATACAGTTGGCGCCAGCTTACCCAGCATGCCGCTCAAACCCAAGCCCGGGCTTGTGCCGCCACTTATGCCTGCACATCAGGGCAGGCCATGCTCGTTGACCGGGCAGGCGGCCCTCCTACACTTATCGGCCACGACCCGCAAAGGAATAGCCCCGATGAAAGCTGTGTTGTGCAAAACCCTGGGCCCGGCGCAAAACCTGGTGCTGGAAGAGGTGACCAGCCCGGTGCCAAAGAAAAACGAGATCCTGCTGGATGTCCAGGCCGCCGGGGTCAATTTCCCCGACACCCTGATCATCGAAGGCAAGTACCAGTTCCAGCCACCATTGCCATTCTCCCCCGGCGGCGAGGCGGCGGGTGTGGTGGCCGCAGTCGGGGAAAAGGCCGGCGCGTTCAAGGTCGGCGACCGGGTCATGGCGCTGACCGGCTGGGGTGCGTTTGCCGAGCAAGTGGCGGTGCCGTTCTACAACGTGCTGCCGATCCCGGCGAGCATGGACTTCACCACTGCTGCGGCGTTCGGCATGACTTACGGCACCTCCATGCACGCCCTGCGCCAGCGCGGCCAGCTGCAGGCGGGCGAGACCCTGCTGGTGCTGGGCGCGTCCGGCGGGGTCGGCCTGGCAGCGGTGGAAATCGGCAAGGCCATGGGTGCGCGGGTAATAGCGGCCGCCAGCAGTGCGGAAAAACTGGCCGTGGCCAAGGCGGCCGGGGCGGACGAACTGATCGACTACCGCCAGGCCAGCCTGCGTGACGAGATCAAACGCCTGACCGGTGGCCAGGGGGTGGACGTGATCTACGACCCGGTGGGCGGCGAGCTGTTCGAGCAGGCGGTGCGCGGGCTGGCCTGGAATGGCCGGTTGCTGGTGGTGGGCTTTGCCAGCGGGACTATCCCGCAGCTGGCGGCCAACCTGGTGTTGCTCAAGGGCGCGGCGGTGCTCGGGGTATTCTGGGGGGCGTTTGCCCAGCGTCAGCCGGAGGACAATGCGGCCAACTTCCGGCAGCTGTTTGCCTGGCATGCCGAAGGCAAGTTGAAGCCGCTGGTGTCGCAGACTTATCCACTGGCTGAGGCGGGGGCTGCCATTGAAAAGTTGGGGCAGCGTCAGGCTGTGGGTAAGTTGGTGGTGTTGGCCAGGTAAGACAGTTCCGGCCTTTTCGCGGGTGAACCCGCTCCCACAGGGACCGCACCGCCCTCAAGGAATGTGCAGTACCTGTGGGAGCGGGTTCACCCGCGAAGAGGCCGGCACAGGTAATCAAACCTCCCGCAGGTTATGGCAGCGCCTGAACCGCGCCTCCAGGTTGCGGTCGGGCATCTGGTGGCTGCGCAGGGCATTCAAGGTCTGCTCGACATAATCGCGCGTGGTGCCATAGCGCCCCTTGGCACTGGCCAGGATCTGGCTGAGCAAGGTGTCCGGCAGGTTCCCGGCATAGCACGGCAAATGCCGCTCCAGCACGAAGCCCAGAGCCTGCACCTTGCTGCCATCGCCCAACCGGCAACTGAGCCAGTGCGGCCGGTACGCCGGGTACGGCATCTCGCGCTGCCACAGGGCCATCAGCGACTCGTCCAGGCTGCTTTCATCCAGCCGGTAGGCAAAACCACTGCAGGAGCCACCACGGTCCAGGCCGAACACCAGGCCGGGAGTTTCCGGGGTGCCGCGGTGTTCGTGCGACCACAGGTACAAGCCACGGTGGTAACCATGTACCCGCGCGCGTTGGCGCTCCACGGAGTTGCACTCCGGCCGCCAGATCAACGAACCATAGGCGAACAGCCACACCGGCCCACCCTGATGGCGAGACATGGTTGTCTTCATGGAATTGAACAACTGTTCGCGAGTATGTTGCTGACCGAAGTCGAGTGTCGGAGGATATGAAACTTCCCAGGACATACTTTCAAGTGCCGACATAAGCTGCCGCCATTATCCCTGTGAACTACGGATGTAGCGAGATTCGATTACGATGCGGCCCAAGGCCTATTTACCAAGGGCGCTTGCAGTAACCATAGGACAGAAAGGCAGGAATACTCAAGCCCTCACGCCAGCGTTTCATCCGCGCTGCCGACGACCGGAAAGTACTGTTTCAAAAACGGTGAAAGTTATTAGCCAAGGCGGTAACAATTACCGCCTTATACCCATACTTTCAAACTTCGGTTATTAGCCACGGGGTGCGTAGGCAAACACATCGGCGCGCATGCGATGCGCATCCATACCGGCTTCGACCAACGCGTCGAGAGTGGCATAGATCATGTTCGGCGAGCCGCTGGCATATACATGCACGCTGTTGAGGTCGGCAATATCCTCGCAGACCGCCTCATGCAGCATGCCGCATCGGCCTTCCCAGCCGCACAGGTCGCTGACCACCTGATGCAGGAACAGGTTGGGCAGGCGCTGCCATTCTTCCCAGTGCTCGATCTGGTAGAAGTCCTCGGGCCGGCGCACGCCCCAGTACAGGTGTACCGGGTGCTTGAAGCCCTGGGCCCGGCAATGCTCGACCAGGCTGTGCATCTGGCCCATGCCCGTGCCGGCAGCGATCAGCACCAGCGGCCCGTCGGGCAACTCGGCCAGGTGGGTGTCGCCGAACGGCATTTCGATGCGTGCCAGGCCGTCGCGCTTGAGCTGCTCGATCAGTTGCAGCGCACTGGGCTCGCGCGCCAGCACATGCAGCTCCAGCTCACGCCCGGTATGCGGCGCAGAAGCCAGCGAGAAGGCCGCCTGCTTGCCGCCGTCACGCTCGATCATCAGGTATTGCCCGGCGTGATAACGCAGCGGTTTGCCGGCTGGCGCGCGCAAACGCACACGCCAGACGTCGCCACCGACCTCGACGCACTCACTGACACTGCACGCCAGTTTGCGCACCGGCAGCTCGCCCAGGGCGAGCACACCATCCCAGAGCAACACGCAGTCCTCCAGCGGTTCGGCAATGCAGGTGAACAGTTCGCCATGGTCACGGACTTCGCCGTCCTGGCGTACCCGGCCTTCGACCAACAGCGCGGCGCAGACATGGCAATTGCCATTGCGGCAGCTGTTCGGGCAGTCATAGCCCAGCCGCCGCGCTCCATCCAGGATCCGTTCCCCGGGTTCGAGCGCCAGCACCGCCCCGGACGGCTGCAACGTTACCTGCATCAATCTATTCCCAACTGATCCCACAGCTCATCGATACGGCGGGTGACGGCTTCGTCCTTGACGATGACCCGTCCCCATTCGCGTGTAGTCTCGCCCGGCCACTTGTGCGTGGCGTCCAGCCCCATCTTCGACCCCAGCCCGGATACCGGCGACGCGAAGTCCAGGTAGTCGATCGGGGTGTTGTCGATCATCACCGTATCACGCTTGGGGTCCATGCGCGTGGTGATGGCCCAGATCACATCGTTCCAGTCGCGGGCATTGATATCGTCATCGGTGACAATAACGAACTTGGTGTACATGAACTGTCGCAGGAACGACCACACACCCAACATCACGCGCTTGGCGTGGCCCGGGTACTGCTTCTTCATGGTCACCACCGCCATGCGGTAGGAGCAGCCTTCCGGCGGCAGGTAGAAGTCGACGATTTCCGGGAACTGCTTCTGCAGGATCGGCACGAACACCTCGTTCAGCGCCACGCCGAGGATTGCCGGCTCATCTGGCGGGCGGCCGGTGTAGGTGCTGTGGTAGATCGGTTTCTGCCGGTGGGTGATGCGCTCGACGGTGAACACCGGGAAGCTGTCCACTTCGTTGTAGTAGCCGGTGTGGTCGCCGTACGGGCCTTCCGGGGCCATTTCGCCCGGGTGGATCACGCCTTCCAGGATGATTTCGGCGGTGGCCGGTACCTGCAGGTTGCTGCCCCGGCATTTGACCAGCTCGGTGCGGTTGCCGCGCAACAGGCCGGCGAAGGCGTACTCGGAGAGGGTGTCCGGCACCGGGGTCACGGCGCCGAGGATGGTGGCCGGGTCAGCGCCCAGGGCCACGGCGACCGGGAACGGCTGGCCAGGGTTCTTCTCGCACCACTCGCGGTAGTCCAGGGCACCGCCACGGTGGCTGAGCCAGCGCATGATGACCTTGTTGCGGCCGATCACCTGCTGGCGGTAGATGCCCAGGTTCTGGCGGTCCTTGTTCGGGCCGCGGGTGACGGTGAGGCCCCAGGTGATCAGCGGCGCCACGTCGCCCGGCCAGCAGTGCTGGATCGGCAGTGCGCCGAGGTCGACATCGTCCCCCTCGACCACCACTTCCTGACACACTGCGTCCTTGACCACTTTCGGCGCCATCGACACGACTTTCTTGAAGATCGGCAGCTTGGACCAGGCATCCTTCAAGCCCTTCGGGGGCTCGGGTTCCTTGAGGAAGGCCAGCAGCTTGCCGATTTCCCGCAGTTCATCGACCGACTCGGCGCCCATGCCCATGGCCACGCGCTCCGGGGTGCCGAACAGGTTGCCCAGCACCGGGATGTCGAAGCCGGTCGGCTTTTCGAACAGCAATGCAGGGCCCTTGGCACGCAGGGTGCGGTCGCAGACCTCGGTCATTTCCAGGACGGGGGAGATCGGAACCTGGATGCGCTTGAGTTCGCCGCGCTGTTCCAGGCCACGGATGAAGTCGCGCAAGTCGCGATACTGCATGCAGAAGCCTCATGTTGGCCGTATCGGTCGGGGGTGCAGAGTGTAGCGCCGTTCGGGCTTTGTTTGGGGGCAAAAATGCATTGGGGCCGCTTCGCGCCCCTTCGCGGGCACGCCCGCTCCCACAAGGATCTCACTGAACCTGTGGGAGCGGGCGTGCCCGCGAAGGGCCGCAAAGCGGCCCCAATTACTGCCTGGCCTGAAACGCTTACTTGCGCTTCATCGACAGGAAGAACTCGTCGTTGGTCTTGGTCTGCTTGAGCTTGTCGACCAGGAACTCGATGGCGGCGATTTCGTCCATCGGGTGCAGCAGCTTGCGCAGGATCCACATGCGCTGCAGTTCGTCGTCGGCGGTCAGCAGCTCTTCGCGGCGGGTACCGGAACGGTTGATGTTGATGGCCGGGAACACACGCTTCTCGGCGATGCGGCGGTCCAGCGGCAGCTCCATGTTGCCGGTGCCCTTGAACTCTTCGTAGATCACTTCGTCCATCTTCGAGCCGGTTTCGACCAGCGCGGTGGCGATGATGGTCAGCGAACCGCCTTCCTCGATGTTACGCGCAGCACCGAAGAAGCGCTTCGGCTTCTCCAGGGCATGGGCATCGACACCACCGGTCAGTACCTTGCCGGAGCTCGGGATCACGGTGTTGTAAGCCCGCGCCAGACGGGTGATGGAGTCCAGCAGGATGACCACGTCCTTCTTGTGCTCGACCAGGCGCTTGGCTTTCTCGATCACCATCTCGGCAACCTGCACGTGGCGGGTTGGCGGCTCGTCGAAGGTAGAGGCGACCACTTCGCCGCGCACGGTGCGCTGCATTTCGGTCACTTCTTCCGGGCGCTCGTCGATCAGCAGGACGATCAGGTGGCACTCGGGGTTGTTGCGGGTGATGTTGGCCGCGATGTTCTGCAGCATGATCGTCTTGCCCGCTTTCGGCGGGGCAACGATCAGGCCACGCTGGCCTTTGCCGATCGGGGCGCACAGGTCGATAACGCGGCCGGTCAGGTCTTCGGTGGAACCGTTACCGGCTTCCATCTTCAGGCGCTTGTTCGGGAACAGTGGCGTCAGGTTTTCGAACAGGATCTTGTTCTTCGCGTTTTCCGGGCGGTCGAAGTTGATGGTGTCGACCTTCAGCAGGGCGAAGTAACGCTCCCCTTCCTTCGGCGGGCGGATCTTGCCGACGATGGTGTCGCCGGTACGCAGGTTGAAACGGCGGATCTGGCTGGGCGAGACGTAGATATCGTCAGGGCCGGCCAGGTAGGACGCATCAGCCGAACGCAGGAAACCGAAACCATCCTGGAGAATCTCCAGCACGCCGTCACCCGAGATCTCTTCGCCGCTTTTCGCGTGCTTCTTCAGCAGGGCGAAAATCACGTCCTGTTTGCGCGAACGGGCCATGTTTTCGATGCCCATCTGTTCGGCCATTTCCAAAAGATCGGTAATCGGCTTTTGCTTGAGTTCAGTCAGGTTCATAAGGGGAATGACGTAATCATGTAAGAAGGGAGAATTAAGCTTCTGGCTTAATGAGGCCGCGCCGCTAGATGGCGACAGGATCGCGTACTGATTCGAATTAGGGATGCTTCGGCGACGGCGTGTAGAGGGCACTGGAAAAGCAGTGCGAGGCCGAATGTAACACTTGCTTTTTTCGACGTCTAGTGGTTTTGACCGGGTAAATCGTGCCATGTGGGAGCGGGTTTACCCGAGAAGGCGGCAGCGGGTTCGGCATCGAATTCGCGGGTAAACCCGCTCCCACAGGCCCTTCGGACAAAGAAAAGCCCCGCATCTGCGGGGCTTTTTCACATCACAGGTGGGCGTCGAGGAACGCGGCCAGCTGCGATTTGGACAGGGCGCCGACCTTGGTGGCTTCGACGTTGCCGTTCTTGAACAGCATCAGCGTCGGGATACCACGCACACCGTGCTTGGCCGGGGTTTCCTGGTTCTCGTCGATGTTCAGCTTGGCGACGGTCAGTTTGCCCTCGTAGGTAGCAGCGATGTCGTCCAGAACCGGAGCGATCATCTTGCATGGGCCGCACCATTCAGCCCAGTAGTCGACCAGCACCGGGCCTTGAGCCTGCAGTACGTCGGCTTCGAAGCTGGCGTCGGTGACGTGTTTGATTTTGTCGCTCATGGAAATCTCCAAGGTCGTAAGCAATAAAAAACGTTGCCCATCATAGCCGCACCCGTCTCCTACAGGAAGTCGCGGACGATTGAGTGTAACTATAGTTGTGCAAGACGCCGCGAATCGAAACCGTCATACGAGTGTCATAGCATCGAATGGCACATTGCCTTGCATCAAGGCCAGCACAACGGCTGAGTGTCACGCGTTGGCGATAGCCTGCTATCGTGGCACGATTGCCGGGTTAACGACCGAGAAAAACCAGATCATGCCGCATACCATCGCGAAGAACCTGTCCCTGATCGCCGCCATCGACCTTGGCTCCAACAGCTTTCACATGGTCGTGGCCAAGGCCCACCATACCGAAATCCGCATTCTCGAGCGGCTCGGCGAGAAGGTTCAGTTGGCCGCCGGCATCGACGAAGAGCGCATGCTCAGCGAAGAAGCCATGGAACGAGGCCTGGACTGCCTCAAGCGCTTTTCCCAGCTGATCAACGGCATGCCGGCAGGCTCGGTACGCATCGTCGGCACCAACGCCTTGCGCGAAGCGCGCAACCGCAACGAATTCATCCAGCGCGCCGAAGCCATCCTCGGCCACCCGATCGAGGTGATCTCCGGCCGTGAAGAAGCGCGCCTGATCTACCTGGGCGTGTCGCACACCCTGGCCGACACCCCGGGCAAACGCCTGGTGGCCGACATCGGCGGCGGCAGTACCGAGTTCATCATCGGCCAGCGCTTCGAGCCGCTGCTGCGCGAAAGCCTGCAGATGGGCTGCGTCAGCTTCACCCAGCGCTACTTCCGCGACGGCAAGATCACCCCGGCCCGCTACGCCCAGGCCTACACTGCTGCGCGCCTGGAACTGATGAGCATCGAGAATGCCCTGCACCGTCTGACCTGGGACGAGGCCATCGGCTCGTCCGGCACCATTCGCGCCATCGGTGCCGCCATCAAGGCTGGCGGCCTGGGCAATGGCGAGGTCAACGCCGAGGGGCTGGCCTGGGTCAAGCGCAAACTGTTCAAGCTGGGCGAGGTCGACAAGATCGACTTCGAAGGCGTCAAGCCGGACCGCCGCACCATCTTCCCGGCGGGCCTGGCGATTCTCGAAGCGATCTTCGATGCCCTGGAACTGCAACGCATGGACCACTGCGACGGTGCCCTGCGCGAAGGCGTGCTGTTCGACCTGCTGGGCCGCCACCACCACGAAGACGTGCGCGAACGCACCCTGAACTCGCTGATGGAACGCTACCACGTGGACCAGGGCCAGGCCGCGCGCGTCGAGCGCAAGGCCTTGCACGCCTTCGACCAGGTGGCCGACGCGTGGGACCTGAAAGACGGGAACTGGCGCGATCTACTCGGCTGGGCAGCGAAAGTGCACGAAATCGGCCTGGATATCGCCCACTACCACTACCACAAGCACGGCGCCTACCTGATCGAGCACTCCGACCTGTCGGGCTTCTCCCGCGAGGACCAGCAGATGATGGCCTTGCTGGTGCGCGGCCACCGCCGCAACATCCCCAAGGACAAGATCGCCGAGCTGGGTGAGGAAGGGGTCAAGCTGCTGCGCCTGTGCGTGCTGCTGCGCTTCGCCATCCTGTTCCACCACATCCGTGGCAACCAGCAGATGCCGAAGGTCGAGCTCAAGGCTGCCGACAGCAGCCTCGATGTGGCCTTCCCGGAGGGCTGGCTGGAACAGAACCAGCTGACCCAGGCCGACTTCGCCAACGAGGCAGAGTGGCTGGCCCGGGTCGGCTTCGTCCTCAGCGTACGTTGAGGACCGGGTTGCTCAGGCGCTCCAGCAGGGTCGCCTGGGCACTGCGCGGGTTCTGGTTGCCGGTCGGCGTGCTGCGCACGTAGCGCCCGTCCGGCTGCAGGGTCCAGGCGTGGGTGTTGTCGGTCAGGTAGCCTTCCAGTTCCTTCTTCACCCGCAGCAACAGCTTCTTGCCTTCCACCGGGAAGCAGGTCTCGACGCGCTTGTCGAGGTTGCGTTCCATCCAGTCGGCACTGGACAGGTAGATCTGCTCTTCGCCGCCATTGAGGAAGTAGAACACCCGGGTGTGTTCGAGGAAGCGGCCGATGATCGAGCGCACCTGGATGTTGTGGGAAACCCCCGGAATGCCTGGGCGCAGGCAGCACATGCCACGCACCACCAGGTCGATCTTCACGCCCGACTGGCTGGCCTTGTACAGCGCCTTGATGACCTTGGCGTCGGTCAGCGAGTTGAACTTGGCAATGATATGCGCCGGCTTGCCTTCGAGGGCGAACTGGGTTTCCCGCGCGATCATGTCGAGCATGCCCTTCTTCAGGGTGAACGGCGCGTGCAGCAGTTTCTTCATGCGCAGGGTCTTGCCCATACCGATCAACTGGCTGAACAGCTTGCCGACGTCCTCGGTGAGGGCGTCGTCGGAGGTCAGCAGGCTGTAGTCGGTGTACAGGCGGGCGTTGCCGGCGTGGTAGTTGCCGGTGCCCAGGTGCGCATAACGCACGATCTCGCCCTGCTCGCGACGCAGGATCAGCATCATCTTGGCGTGGGTCTTGAAGCCGACCACACCGTAGATCACCACCGCACCGGCAGCCTGCAGGCGGCTGGCCATCTGCAGGTTGGACTCTTCGTCGAAGCGCGCCCGCAGCTCGATCACCGCGGTGACCTCCTTGCCGTTACGCGCCGCGTCCACCAGCGCGTCGACGATTTCCGAGTTGGCTCCGGAACGGTACAGGGTCTGGCGCACGGCAAGCACGTGCGGGTCCTTGGCGGCCTGGCGCAGCAGGTCGATCACCGGGGTGAAGGACTCGAACGGGTGCATCAGCAGGATGTCCTGCTTGCCGATCACGCTGAAGATGTTGTCGGCGTTCTGCAGCAGCTTGGGGATCGCCGGGGTGAACGGGGTGTACTGCAGCTCGGGATGGCTGTCCAGGCCGGTGATGCTGAACAGGCGGGTAAGGTTGACCGGGCCGTTGACCTGGTACAGCTCGCTTTCGCTGAGGCTGAACTGCTTGAGCAGGTAGTCCGACAGGTGTTTCGGGCAGGTGTCGGCCACCTCCAGGCGCACGGCGTCACCATAGCGGCGCGAGAACAGCTCACCTCGCAGGGCGCGGGCCAGGTCGTCGACTTCTTCGGAGTCCAGCGCCAGGTCGGCGTTACGGGTCAGGCGGAACTGGTAGCAGCCTTTCACCTTCATGCCCTGGAACAGGTCGTCGGCGTGCGCGTGGATCATCGACGACAGGAACACGTAGTTGGCGCCTGGCCCCCCCACATCTTCCGGCACGCGGATGACCCGCGGCAGCAGGCGCGGGGCCGGGATGATCGCCAGGCCCGAATCGCGGCCAAAGGCGTCGACACCTTCGAGCTCGACGATAAAGTTGAGGCTCTTGTTCACCAGCAGCGGGAACGGGTGGGTCGGGTCCAGGCCGATCGGGGTGATGATCGGGGCGATTTCGTCGCGGAAGTAACGGCGCACCCAGGTCTTGAGCTTGGGTGTCCAGTAACGGCGGCGGATGAAGCGGATATGGTGTTTTTCCAGCTCGGGCAGCAGCACGTCGTTGAGGATCGCGTACTGGCGCTCTACTTCGCTGTGCACCAGGTCGCTGATGCGCGCCAGTGCCTGGTGCGGCTGCAGGCCATCGGCGCCGGCCTGTTCACGGGCGAAGTTGATCTGCTTCTTCAGGCCGGCGACACGGATCTCGAAGAACTCGTCGAGGTTGCTGGAGAAGATCAACAGGAACTTGAGGCGTTCGAGCAGCGGATAGTTCTCGTCCAGCGCCTGTTCCAGCACACGGATATTGAATTGCAGCTGCGAGAGCTCGCGATGAATGTACAGGCTGCTGTCGTCCAGGCCTGGGACGATGATCGCCGGGGCCGGTGCGGGCGCCGGAGCCGCAGGCTCTGCCACCGGTTCTGCCGCAGGCACGGGCGCCGGCGGCAGGTCTGGCGGGGTCTGCACCATCTCTTCGGGGATTTCCTGAGCATCCTTGATCGCGACAGGGGTTAGCACTTCATTATTCATCTGGCGTTCCTGAGGACGTTAACGCCCTATCATCAATTGAGCGGCAAGATAAGCGCCCATTATGACGCCTGTGTTACACACCAGGGCAAGCCATGGCGCATGGCTTCTGGCATTCTCCGAGCAGGAATTGTTCATGTCGAGACACATTTGGACACTTTCACGAACGCGCGCGAAGGGGTAGGCTTCGCGTTCATTTCGCCAGCACCTCAGAAAATGCTTCAACAATTCCTGCAGGATTTCGGCTACTTCGCCCTTTTTCTAGGCACCTTCTTCGAAGGCGAGACCATTCTGGTGCTTGCGGGGTTCCTTGCGTTCCGCGGTTACATGGACATCAATCTGGTGTGCCTGGTGGCGTTTTTCGGCAGCTATGCCGGCGACCAGCTGTGGTACTTCATGGGCCGTCGCCACGGGCGCAGGATCCTGGCACGCAAACCACGCTGGCAGGCGATGGGTGACCGGGCGCTGGACCACATCCGTCGCCACCCCGACATCTGGGTACTGAGTTTCCGCTTCGTCTATGGCCTGCGCACGGTCATGCCGGTGGCCATTGGTCTGTCTGGCTACCCGCCACGCCGCTACCTGCTGCTGAACGGTATCGGCGCGGCCATCTGGGCAGTGGCCCTGGGCGCGGCCGCGTATCACTTCGGCGCCATCCTCGAAGGCCTGCTGGGCAATGTGAAGCGCTACGAGCTATGGGTGCTCGGCGGCCTGCTGGCGCTGGGCGGCCTGCTGTGGCTGCGCCGGCGCTTCCGCACGTTGCGCGCGGAGCGCAAGGCGGCGGGCATGCCCCAGGCCCCAGAGGCTGAGCAGGCTGTAAGCCACGAGCAGGAACCAGGCCAGCGGCACGACCACCGCTAAGCCCAGTGCGCCGGCCAGGTACAGCGCCGGCGCATTCGCCAATAGCCGTACCCACTCCAGGCGCACGGCCCATGGCCGGTTCTCCAGCAGCGCGCCCAGCACGAACAAACCAAACGCCATCAACGCCCAGCCGAGTACCAGTGCGGCGGTTGGCACGCGCTCGGCCACATCCATCAGGTAGCTGCCCAGCGCCACGTAAACCACGAATTGCGCCGCCACATAGGCC
The DNA here is from genome assembly GCF_036858055.1 of Pseudomonas sp. SF2. Classification (NCBI taxonomy): domain Bacteria; kingdom Pseudomonadati; phylum Pseudomonadota; class Gammaproteobacteria; order Pseudomonadales; family Pseudomonadaceae; genus Pseudomonas; species Pseudomonas sp. SF2. The sequence goes on from NZ_JAMBDI010000007.1 coordinate 24,495, forward strand.
TGCTGCGCGCGGCCCAGGGCCACCTCGAACTTGCGAAACAACGCCAGGTCCTGCTTGGCCTGTGGGTAGCGTGCGGCCACATCGGCCGGGCGCCAGCCGGTGGGCATGAACCAGATACGCAGCTTGTCCCACAGGCTGCCGGCGCGCCGGGCATCGTGCCAGAGCTGGGCATAGAACTGCAGGTTGGCCCACAACGGGTTCCAGCTGGCCAGCGGCGTGGTCACCCCGAACACCACCGGTTCGGCGGGGTCCTCCTCTTTGAAGGTGCCGAACAGACGGTCCCAGAGAATGAACACGCCGCCATAATTGCGATCCAAGTAAGCAGGATTTTGCGCATGGTGGACGCGATGGTTGGATGGCGTGATCAACACCCACTCGAGCCAGCCCAGCTTGGGAATGTGCCGGGTATGCACCCAGAACTGGTACAGCAGGTTGAGCGAGGCCACCGTGATGAACACCAGCGGTGGCACACCGAGCAACGCCAGCGGCAGGTAGAACAGCCACGAGAAGATGAACCCGCTGCTGGTCTGGCGCAGCGCCGTGGTGAGGTTGTACTCCTCGCTCTGGTGATGCACCGAGTGCGCAGCCCACAGCACGTTGCGCTCGTGGCCAAGACGGTGCAGCCAGTAGTAGCAGAAGTCATACAGGACAAAGGCCAGCAGCCACACCCACCAGGCCTGCGGTGGCAGGCGCAGCAGCGCCAGGTGCTCGAACGCCAGGGCATAGGTCACCAGCCCTACCCCTTTGGTCAGCAAGCCGGTACTGGTCGACAGCGCGCCGGTGCTGAGGCTGTTGATCGAGTCGGCCAGGGTGAAGTTGCGCTGGCCACGTACGCGGTCAGCCACCAGCTCGACGGCGATCAGCACGAAGAAGAACGGCACGGCCAGCAGGATCAGGTCCATGGGTACGACCTCAGACGTTATCCGCCAAGATTAGGCCGCGCTCGCAGGAATCCCTATGGCTACATCTGCCAAACTAGAGGACATTTAGCGCCTCGACACTGGAGTAAAAAGCATGACAAAAAAAGTAGCGGTGATTCTTTCCGGCTGTGGCGTTTATGACGGCGCCGAAATCCACGAAAGCGTGATCACCCTGCTGCGCCTCGACCAGCGTGGTGCGCAGGTGCAGTGCTTCGCGCCGAACATTGCGCAGATGCATGTGATCAACCACCTGACTGGCGAGGAAATGCCCGAGTCGCGCAATGTGCTGGTGGAGTCGGCGCGCATTGCCCGCGGTGAGGTCAAGGACATCCGCGAAGCCAAGGCCGAAGACTTCGATGCGCTGATCGTGCCGGGCGGTTTCGGGGCGGCGAAGAACCTGTCCAACTTTGCCGTGGAAGGCGCCAACTGCAGCGTCCACCCGGATGTGCTGGCCCTGGCCGAAGCCTTTGCCGACGCCTGCAAGCCGGTTGGCCTGATCTGCATCTCGCCGGCGCTGGCGGCGAAGATCTACGGGCCAGGCGTGGTCTGCACCATTGGTAGCGACGCCGGCACTGCGGCGGCCGTGACGAAGATGGGTGGCACCCATGAAGAGTGCGATGTGCACGATATTGTCGAGGACATCCAGCGCAAGCTGGTGACTACCCCGGCATACATGGAGGCCAAGTCGATCAGTGAAGCGGCTGGCGGGATCTACAAGCTGGTGGATCGGGTGCTGGAGCTGACCCACGAGTAACGGGTGCAAGATTCAGAATCTGACGCGGTCCCTGTGGGAGCGGCCTTG
>NZ_JAMBDI010000007.1:26262-341754 GCF_036858055.1 Pseudomonas sp. SF2
GACACAAGGCCGCTCCCACACGTCGCGCCCACCCCGCCAGCAGGGTCGCTTCAGGGTTTGGATAACCGGGCAATGATCCGGTCCAGCGCATTGGCAAACGCCTGCTTCTCACGCTCGCCATAAGGCGCCTGCCCTCCCCCCACCTGTCCCTGCTCGCGCAGCTCGGTGAACAGGTTGCGCGCAGCCAGGCGGTCGCCCATGTTGCGCTCGTCGAACTCGCGCCCGCGCGGGTCCAGCGCCGCCACGCCCTTTTTCACCAGGCGGTCGGCCAACGGCACGTCACTGCAGATCACCAGCTCGCCGGGCACGGCGTGCTCCACCAGGTAATCGTCGGCCGCGTCCATGCCGCTGGGCACCACGATCAGGCGCACGATCGCGAACGCCGGTTTGGCCACAGCCTGGCCCGCCACCATCACCACCTCGAACTTGCGCTTGAGGGCGAACTTGACGATCAGATCCTTGGCCGCCTTGGGGCAGGCGTCGGCATCGATCCAAACACGCATCGGAAAACCTCGCAATCAGCTTTAGGCCGCCATCATGCCTCAAGCGCAGCGAAAGCTGGAGCAGCCCACGCGCGCTGGAAAAATGGCGCCAATATTTCAATTGCCGCTTATCCACCTGCGCCACTCAGGCTAAACTCGCCACAGCTCCGCTGGCCTGCCCGAGTGCGCAATGAACCACCCCCACGAAATCCGCCCCGACCTGGACGAAGGTATCGACCGCAAGGTCCTGGCGACATTGCGTGCGCGCTTCCTGCGGCTCAACCAGGGCCGGCTGCAGCGGGCCCTGGAGGGCCTGTCGACGCGCCAGCAACAGGTGCTGACGCTGCTGCCGCTGCTGTTTCATGTGAACCACCCTCTGCTGCCGGGCTATGTCTCCGGCAGCACCCCCGCTGGCGTATCGGGCTACGAGCCAAGTACCGACCTGGTAGTCGAGGCCCAGCGCCTGGCCCGCTCGTTCACCTACAAGGCCCGCCATGGCAATTCACCTCGGCCGATCCACGGCCTGTTCCTGATGGGCAGCCTGGGCTCGCTGGCCCAGGCCGAGCAAAGCGACATGGACCTGTGGGTGTGCCATGCACCCGGCCTGGCCGACGAGCTGCTGGACGAACTGCGGCGCAAATGCCAGCTGCTGGAGGCGTGGGCGGAAAGCCTGGGTGCCGAGGCGCACTTCTTCCTGATCGACACGCAAGGTTTCGCCCAGGGCCAACGCGAAGGCCAGCTCGGCTCCGACGACTGCGGCACCACCCAGCACTATCTGCTGCTGGACGAGTTCTATCGCACCACTATCTGGCTGGCCGGGCGTACGCCGCTGTGGTGGCTGGTGCCGGTCTACCAGGAACACCATTACCACGCCTACACCCAGACCCTGCTGTCCAAGCGCTTCATCCGCAGTCAGGACGCCCTCGATCTCGGCAACCTGGCCCACATCCCGCCCGGCGAGTTCGTCGGCGCCGGCTTGTGGCAACTGTTCAAAGGTATCGACTCACCCTACAAGTCGCTGCTCAAGTTGCTGCTGACCGAGGCCTACGCCAGCGAACACCCCTCCGTACGCTGCCTGAGCCTGGACTACAAGCAGGCTGTGTTCGCCAACCAGCTTGACCTCGACGAGCTGGACCCCTACGTGATGGTGTACCGGCGTATCGAGCGCTACCTGCTGCAGCGTGGCGAATTCGCGCGCCTGGAGCTGGTGCGGCGCAGCCTGTACCTGAAGGTGAACAAGAAGCTCAGCGACCCGGCCCGGGCCAATGGCTGGCAACGCCGACTGTTGCAACGCCTGGCTGACGAGTGGGGCTGGGACGAGCGCCAGCTGGCCCTGCTGGACAGCCGCAGCCAATGGAAAGTGCAGCAAGTTGCCGTCGAACGCCGTGAACTGGTGGCCGAACTGAACCACAGCTACCGCTTCCTCAGCCAGTTCGCCCGCACCCAGAACGCCAGCAGCCGCGCCGACCAGCGCGATCTCAATGTGCTGGGCAGGCGGCTTTACGCGGCCTTCGAGCGCCGCGCCGGCAAGGTCGAAGTGATCAACCCTGGTATCGCCCCGGACCTGGCCGAAGGTACCCTGACCCTGGTCCAGGCGCCCAACCGCAAGGAGCCCGGCAGCCACCACTGGGGGCTGTACACCGGCAACCTGAGCCCCCATGAGGTGGACCACTTCAGCCCGCTCAAGCGCTGCCGCGAGCTGCTCGAACTGCTGACCTGGGCCCATCGCAACGGGGTGATCGACAGCAGCACGCGCCTGGCGCTGCACCCGGGTGTCAGCGACCTCAGCGAATACGAGCTGTTCAACCTGGTCGGCTGCCTGCAGCAAAGCATCCCCCTGCCCTTGCCGACCGTCAGCGAGGTGCGCCTGCTGCAACCCAGCGTTGCCGACGAAGTGCTGCTGCTGGTCAACGTCGCCATCGACCCGCTGCGTCACCACCGCGACCTGAACATCCTGATGACCACCGAGCGCACCGACTCGTTGAGCTATGCAGGCGTGCGCGAGAACCTGGTACTGACCCTGGACCAGGTCACCCTCAACAGCTGGAACGAGGTATTGGTCCAGCGCTTTGATGGCGAGCACGCGCTGGTGCGCTGCCTGCGCGACTTCCTCAACAGCCCCGTGCTGCGCGGCCACCGGCCGAGGGTGCGGGTGCGCTGCTTCTGCCAGAGCCGCGCCCAGGCCATCGGCCAACGCGTGGAGGAAATTTTCGACACCGTGCAGCTGCTGCTGGACCAGGGCCTGAACCACCGCTACCTGCTGCAGGTGGCCCAGCACACCCATGTGCTGGAGCTGCTGCCCGGGCATGTCGGCCTGACCACCCTGGCCGAACATGAGGCGCTGCTGGAGCACCTGGGCGAAGAGCGTATTGCCTACAGCCCGCTGTACCTGGATGCCAACGCTTTGCAGGACCACGACCTGCGCCTGGTGCTGGAGCAGGGCCGGCCGGCCTGCATCCAGGTGTTCTACCGCCTGCAGAGTGGCTGGGCCGAGCTGTATGTGCTGGATGAATACAACGCCCTGTGGCAACAACGCCTGCCCCTGCACGACGAAGCCCACCTGCTGTTGCCGCTGCAGCGTTTTCTGCGCTCGGTGGTGATGCGCCGCGATGCCCGGCTTCCGCTGGATAACCTGCGGCCGGCCTCGCTGGACATCCTCTACGCGCAACTGTTGCCGTCCGGGCCAGGCAAGGCCCGCAGCATCGAGCCGCGCCTGACCCCGGTCGAAGGTAACGACCAGCCTTACTATGAGGTGCAGGCGATCATCCAGGCCGGGGTGGCCGGCGCGGCCCATGTGACGCTGTATTGCGACCAGCAGGAGTTTTCCGAACTGGAGCATGGTGAGCAGCTGTATGCGGTGGTGGCCCGGCAGATCATCGGCCAGCGACGAGGTGCAGGGCAGTACCGCTGCTACATCACCGACCTGGACTTGTCCGAATTGCTGGATGACCAGTTGGGGTCGACGCAGGTGTACCTGCGCTACAAGCGGGAGCTGGAGCAGGCTTTGAACGAGGGGTTGGAGCAGGTTTTGGCGCAAGAGGCTTGAATTGCCAGGGGCGGGTTGCGCCCCTTTCGCGACACAAGGCCGCTCCTGCATCGATCGTGCAAACCCAACTCATGGGGACTACGCGGACATTGTAGGAGCGGCCTTGTGTCGCGATGGGCCGCAAAGCGGCCCCCATGGCCCTTACAGGTCGAAATCGCCCGCGGCTTCTGGCTGGTATTCCACTTCCAGCAACTTCAGCTTGAGGGTCTTGCCCCCCGGTGCCGGCCAGTCGATCTGCTCGCCCACCGACAACCCCAGCAAGGCGCAACCAATCGGCGCCAGGATCGAGACCTTGCCTTCCGGTCCGGCATCCTTCGGGTACACCAGGGTCAGGTGGTAATCCTTGCCGCTGGCTTCCTCACGGCAGTGCACGCGCGAGTTCATGGTCACCACGCCAGCCGGGACTTCCTCGTGACCGACCACCTGCTCGGCGCGGTCCAGCTCGCCCATCAAGGCGAGCACACCCGGCGTACTCTCGTCGAGGCTGTCGATCAGACGCTCCAGACGTTGTACGTCCAATCGGGTGAGGATGAGGGAAGGCTTGGTGCTCATGATCCAGTCAGACTCCTTTGAACAGGCGGTTTTCATCGTGCAGATAAAGCAAAACCCCGCCCAAGGGCGGGGTTTGTGAAGGCTTTGGCGTCACCGACGCAGAACCCGACGTTACCACAGCCGGGTAAATACTCAAGCCCTTGCGATCAGTGTGCCTTAGCCTGGTCGCGCAGGGCCTGGGCCTCGCGGCAAATCTGCCGGCGCCTCTCGTCATCGGCCGAGCGCCATTCGCGGATGTGCTCGACATGCCGGTGGCAACCTGTGCAGACCCGCTGTTCGTCCAGCCGGCAAACGCTGATGCAGGGCGACGGCACGGCGGGGCTGACATTGCTGTAGAGCGGCTTGGGCGGCCGGGTCTGGGTGCTACTCATGTCAGATCTCGTCGAAGTCCAGCTTCTCGCCGGCCCGCTCCCAGACGATGCGCTCGAGCATTTCGCCCAGCAGCTCCTCGCTCTTCTCGCACACCCACTTGCCGCTGTCTTCGTCGTAGTCGAAGTGGAAACCGCCGGAGCGGTCGGCCAGCCACAGCTGACGCAGCGGCTCCTGGCGGCTGAAGATCAGTTGGGCGCCGCCCTCGAACTTGACGGTGAGGACGCCGCCGGAGTTTTCCATGTCCAGGTCCAGGCCGCTCTCGTCGAACAGGTCTTCCAGGGCCTGTTGGGTCGCGTCGACCAGATCATGGAAACGCGCTTCACTCAAACTCATTGCAGGAACCTCGAAATTGGCTGCGTTACAGGCAAGCCCGGCAAGATACGGGCGCTTGCCGCCGAATGCAAAGGTTTAGCCGCTACCTTCACAGGCCCCTTCGCGGCCAAAGCCGCTCCCACAGGGGTAGCGCAAGGCCCGAGGCCAGTGCAGTACCTGTGGGAGCGGCTTTAGCCGCGAAAGGGCCTTTGCAGGCGGTAAGAATAGCCCGCCCGGCGGGCCGGCCCTTGCATAGGCAAGCCGTCGGTCGCTCGGTATACTCGGTCGCAATACTGCATATTTCTAAGGATTTCACCCATGAAGCGCCTGATTTCCTCCCTCGCGGCGCTGGTCGCTGTTGCCTGCCTCGTTTCGGCCTGCGGTCAGAAAGGCCCGCTGTACCTGCCTGAAGACGGCAAGGACGGCAAGGCCAGCCACAAGTCGCACCAGTACCAGCCAAAAGCCAAGCCGGCCCCGACACAGCAGCCCGAGCTGCAGTCCGAGCCCGAGCAGTCGCCAGCGCAGTAAGGAAACCAGATGAACGCTTTCAACTACCGCGACGGCGAGCTGTTCGCGGAAGGCGTGGGCCTGTCGGCCATCGCCGAACGCTACGGTACCCCGACCTACGTCTATTCGCGTGCCCACATCGAGGCCCAGTACCGTAGCTACGCCGACGCCCTGCAAGGCACCGAGCACCTGGTGTGCTTTGCGGTCAAGGCCAACTCCAACCTCGGCGTACTGAACGTGCTGGCGCGCCTGGGCGCAGGCTTCGACATCGTCTCTGGCGGTGAGCTGGAGCGCGTGCTGGCCGCTGGCGGCCGTGCCGACCGCGTGGTGTTCTCCGGCGTTGGCAAGACCCGCGACGACATGCGCCGTGCCCTGGAAGTCGGCGTGCACTGCTTCAACGTCGAATCCACCGATGAACTGGAGCGCCTGCAAGTGGTGGCCGCCGAGATGGGCAAGGTTGCCCCGGTCTCGCTGCGGGTCAACCCGGACGTCGACGCCGGCACCCACCCGTACATCTCCACCGGCCTGAAAGAAAACAAGTTCGGCATCGCCATCGCCGATGCCGAGGCCATCTACGTGCGCGCCGCGCAGCTGCCGAACCTGGAAGTGGTCGGTGTCGACTGCCACATCGGCTCGCAGCTGACCACCGTCGAGCCTTTCCTCGATGCCCTCGACCGCCTGCTGGTGCTGGTCGACCGCCTGGCCGAGTGCGGCATCCACCTGCGCCATCTGGACCTGGGTGGCGGTGTCGGCGTACGTTACCGCGATGAGGAGCCGCCGCTGGTGGGCGACTACATCAAGGCCATCCGCGAACGCGTTGGCGACCGCGACCTGGCACTGGTGTTCGAACCGGGCCGCTATATCGTGGCCAACGCCGGCGTCCTGCTGACCCGCGTGGAATACCTCAAGCACACCGAACACAAGGACTTCGCCATCATCGATGCGGCGATGAACGACCTGATCCGCCCGGCCCTGTACCAGGCCTGGATGGGCGTCAGTGCGGTCAAGCCACGCACAGGCGAAGGCCGTGCCTACGACCTGGTCGGCCCGATCTGCGAGACTGGCGACTTCCTCGGCAAGGACCGCGTGCTGAACCTGGCCGAAGGTGACCTGCTGGCCGTACAGTCCGCGGGCGCCTATGGTTTTGTCATGAGCTCCAACTACAACACCCGTGGCCGTTGCGCTGAAATCCTGGTCGACGGTGACCAGGCCTTCGAAGTACGCCGCCGCGAGACCATCGCCGAATTGTACGCTGGCGAAAGCCTGCTGCCGGAGTAAGCCCATGCTGCTGCGTTTTACCAAGATGCATGGGCTGGGCAACGACTTCATGGTCCTCGACCTGGTCAGCCAGCACGCGCACATCCAGCCCAAGCACGCCAAGCAATGGGGTGACCGCCACACCGGCATCGGCTTCGACCAGTTGCTGATCGTCGAGGCACCGAACAACCCGGAAGTGGACTTCCGCTACCGCATCTTCAACGCCGACGGCTCCGAGGTCGAGCAGTGCGGCAACGGTGCGCGCTGCTTCGCCCGCTTCGTGCTGGACAAGCGCCTGACCGCGAAAAAGCGTATCCGCGTGGAAACCAAGAGCGGCATCATCGAACTGGACGTGCAGAATGACGGCCAGGTCAGTGTCGACATGGGGCCACCGCGCTTCATCCCTGCCGAAATCCCCTTCGTCGCCGACGAGCAGGCGCTGAGCTACCCACTGGAAGTCGACGGCCAGGTGCATTCGATTGCCGCCGTGTCCATGGGTAACCCGCATGCCGTGCTGCGTGTCGACGACGTGCGTACCGCCCCCGTGCACCAACTGGGCCCGAAGATCGAGAACCACCCGCGCTTCCCGCAGCGGGTGAATGCCGGCTTCCTCCAGGTCATCGACCGCCACCGCGCCAACCTGCGCGTGTGGGAACGCGGCGCGGGCGAAACCCAGGCCTGCGGCACTGGCGCCTGCGCCGCCGCCGTGGCAGCGATCAGCCAGGGCTGGATGGACTCCCCGGTGTCCCTCGACCTGCCCGGTGGCCGCCTGCACATCGAATGGGCCGGCCCCGGCAAGCCCGTTGTGATGACTGGCCCGGCCGTACGCGTCTACGAAGGACAGGTTCGTCTCTAAGCGAGTAACCGCCATGACCGATCAGCCCCAGGTTGTACCCCAGCAGTCCGCTGAGCTCGATGCCGAAGCGGTGGTCGCCTACCTGCGCGCCCACCCCACCTTCTTCGCCGAACACGACGAGCTGCTGATCGAACAGCGCATCCCCCACCAGCGTGGCGACAGCGTGTCGCTGGTGGAGCGCCAGCTCAAGCTGCTGCGCGACCGCAACATCGAGATGCGCCACCGCCTGTCGCAACTGATGGATGTAGCCCGCGACAACGACCGGCTGTTCGACAAGACCCGCCGGCTGATCCTCGACCTGCTCGACGCCGGCAACCTGGAAGAAGTGGTGATGGCGGTCGAAGACAGCCTGCGCCAGGAATTCCAGGTGCCCTTCGTCAGCCTGATCCTGTTCGGCGAAAACGTCGCGCCGGTCGGGCGCTGGGTCAGCAACGCCGAAGCACAGCAGGCCATCGGAGCCCTGCTGGGCGGCGGCAAGACGGTCAGCGGCAACCTGCGCGAGCACGAACTGGCCTTCCTGTTCGGTGAAGAACAGCGCCGGGAAGTAGGCTCCAGCGCCGTGGCTGCCCTGGAATACCAGGGCCTGCACGGGGTGCTGGCGATCGGCAGCCGCGACCCGCAACACTACAAGAGCAGCGTCGGCACCCTGTTCCTCGGCTACATCGCCGAAGTACTTGGCCGCGTTGTGCCACGCGTTACCCAGACCCTGCGCCCGGTACGCTGATGGAACGCCAGCTGGAGGCTTATTGCGCACACCTGCGCAATGAGCGCCAGGTGTCCGAGCACACCCTGCTGGGCTACCGTCGCGATCTGGACAAGGTCGTCGCCTACTGCAAGGAACACGGCATTGCCGGCTGGCAGGCGCTGCAGATTCAGCAGCTGCGCCAGCTGATCGCCCGCCAGCACCACCATGGCCAGTCATCGCGCAGCCTGGCGCGGCTGCTGTCGGCAGTGCGCGGCCTGTACCGCTACCTGAACCGCGAAGGCCTGTGCCAGCACGACCCGGCCAGCGGCCTGAGCGCGCCCAAGGGCGAACGCCGGCTGCCCAAGGTGCTGGATACCGACCGCGCCCTGCAACTGCTTGATGGCGGGGTCGACGATGACTTCATCGCCCGTCGCGACCAGGCTATCCTCGAACTGTTCTATTCGTCGGGCCTGCGCCTGTCCGAGCTGACCAACCTCGACCTCGATCACCTCGACCTCGCCGCCGGCCTGGTGCAGGTGCTGGGCAAGGGCGGCAAAGCCCGCGTGCTACCGGTTGGCCGCAAGGCCCGCGAGGCCTTGCAGGCCTGGTACCGCCTGCGCGGCATCGGCAACCCGCGCGACCGCGCAGTGTTCATCACCCGCCAGGGCAACCGCATCAGCCCACGGGCCGTTCAACAACGGGTGAAAGCAGCCGGTGAGCGCGAGCTGGGCCAGCACCTGCACCCGCACATGCTCCGCCACTCCTTCGCCAGCCATGTGCTGGAATCGTCCCAGGACCTGCGCGCGGTGCAGGAGATGCTCGGCCATGCCGACATCGGCACCACGCAGATCTACACCCACCTGGACTTCCAGCACCTGGCCGCGGTGTACGACAGCGCCCACCCTCGGGCCAAACGCAGCAAAGGCACAGACTCATGAGCATCAAGCTGATCACCTTCGACCTCGACGACACCCTGTGGGATACCGCGCCGGTAATCGCCAGCGCGGAAGTCGTGCTGCGCGACTGGCTCGAAGCCAACGCCCCAATCCTTGGCGGCGTGCCGGTGGAGCACCTGTTCGCCATCCGCGAGCGCCTGGTGCAAGCCGAACCCGGCCTGAAGCACCGTATCAGCGCCCTGCGCCGACGGGTGCTGTTCCATGCACTGGAAGAAGTCGGCTACAGCGAAAAGCATGCGCAGGAACTGGCCAATGAAGGCTTCGAAGTGTTCTTGCATGCCCGCCACCAGGTAGAGATTTTCCCGGAGGTGCAGCCGGTGCTGGAGATCCTGCGCCATCACTACACCCTGGGCGTGGTCACCAACGGCAATGCCGACGTGAGCCGGCTGGGGCTGGCGGATTATTTCCGCTTTGCCCTGTGTGCCGAGGATCTCGGCATCGGCAAGCCGGACCCGGCGCCGTTCCTCGAAGCCCTGCGCCGCGGTGACGTGGAGGCCAGCGCGGCGGTGCACATTGGCGACCACCCCGGCGATGACATCGCCGGTGCCCAGCGTGCCGGGCTGCGGGCGGTGTGGTTCAACCCCCTGGGCAAGCCCTGGGTAGGCGAGCAGGCGCCGGATGCCGAGATCCAGCGCCTGTCGCAGTTGCCCGACATCCTCGCGCGCTGGCGCTGACAGGGGCCGCTGCGCGGCCCATTCGCGGGTAAACCCGCTCCCACAGGCTCACCACTGCCCTCAGGTCCTGCGCCGTCCCTGTGGGAGCGGGTTTACCCGCGAAGAGGCCGGCACAGGCAAAACAAAACCCACAGGCACAAAAAAGCCCGCAGCGACGGCGGGCTTTTTTGGATCAGCCACTCAGATAGGGCGGCTGCCGTACTTGTTGTCCGGCTTCTTGGGCGGGTCGGCGACCACGTTGGCCTCGACTTCCTGAACCTTGCCACCGCGAGCGAGGAACTCTTCCATGGCCTTGGCCAGGGCGTCACGCTCCTTCTGCTTGGCTTCCATGCTCGGCATCTCGTCTACCGAGACCGCCGCCTTGGATTTGCCCTTGGCAACGGGTGCCGGGCTGCTGTCGTCATCGCCAGCGTCTTCGGCGCCATCGTCGGCTGCCGCTTCGAGGCCTTCATCGCCCTCGTCTTCGTCGCCTACTTCGAGGTCATCATTTTCCAGATCGTCGTCGCTCATGTTCTACCTCATGACTTGCGAAAAGCAGGTTAGTTATAGACCAGTGCAGCCGTAGACCGGCAGCCACCAGTGAAAAATCAACTGGCCGTGGGTTAGGCCACTGCCCTTGGGTCAGCGCTCCTGATGGGAGGCGGCACCCGGCAGGCCCTGCTCCTGGCAGGACCTGACAAATCCTTTAGCCCCTGCTGGCCACACGCTATTGGCAAGCCTAGCAAAGGCTGGCGAAGCGTGTGGACTACTCGTCAAACACCCTTCGGCGCGCATTCTAGCGCGCCAGCGGAAAAAACAAAGCACCATGAATGCTCTGCGTTTTGTAAGTTTTCTGCCTACGTCGCGAACGTGTCGGATAAACCGTTTGCCGTGCGGGAAATGCTAAAAATCTGGCAAAAAAAATGCCCGGCAAGCCGGGCAAGTTTTTACCGCGCCGCAGTTACAGGTTGTAGCCGCGCTCGTTATGCTGAGCCAGGTCGAGGCCGACCGACTCTTCTTCTTCGCTGACCCGCAGGCCCATCACCAGATCCAGCACCTTGAGGATCACGTAGGTGACGATGGCGGTGTAGACCACGGTGAAGATCACGCCCTTGGCCTGGATCCAGACCTGGGCACCGATGTCGGTGACCGCGCCAAAGCCACCCAGGGCCGGTGCCGCGAACACGCCGGTGAGGATGGCACCGATGATACCGCCGACACCGTGCACGCCGAAGGCGTCCAGCGAGTCGTCATAGCCCAGCTTGCGCTTGAGGCTGGTGGCGCAGAAGTAGCAGATCACGCCCGAGACCAGGCCGATCACCAGGGCGCCCATCGGGCCCACGGTGCCGGCAGCCGGGGTGATGGCGACCAGGCCGGCGACCACACCCGAGGCGATGCCCAGGGCGCTCGGTTTGCCGTGGCCGACCCACTCGGCGAACATCCAGCCCAGGGCCGCGGCGGCAGTGGCGATCTGGGTCACCAGCATGGCCATGCCGGCGGTGCCGTTGGCGGCAGCGGCAGAGCCTGCGTTGAAGCCGAACCAGCCGATCCACAGCATGGCCGCGCCCATCAGGGTGTAGCCCAGATTGTGCGGGGCCATCGGGGTGGTCGGGTAGCCCTTGCGCTTGCCCAGCACCAGGCAGCAGACCAGGCCAGCGATACCGGCGTTGATGTGCACTACAGTGCCGCCGGCGAAGTCCAGCACACCCCAGTCCCACATCAACGCACCGTCACCGCTCCAGACCATGTGCGCGATCGGCGCATAGACCAGGGTGAACCAGATGCCCATGAACACCAGCATCGCGGAGAACTTCATGCGCTCGGCGAAGGCACCGACGATCAATGCCGGGGTGATGATGGCGAAGGTCATCTGGAAGGTGATGAATACCGCTTCAGGGAACAGTGCGGCAGCCGAGGTCAGGTTCGAAGGCGTGACGCCGCTGAGGAACGCCTTGGAGAAGCCACCGACGAAGGAATTGAAGTTGAGCACGCCCTTTTCCATACCGGTGGTATCGAAGGCCATGCTGTAGCCGTAGATGACCCAGAGAATGCTCATCAGGCCAGTGATCGCAAAGCACTGCATCATCACCGACAGCACGTTCTTGGAACGCACCATACCGCCATAGAACAGTGCCAGGCCCGGAATGGTCATGAACAGCACCAGCGCCGTTGCGGTCAGCATCCAGGCGGTGTCGCCGGAGTTCAGCGCTGGGGCAGCTTCCTCGGCCAGGGCAAGCCCGGGCATTACGAGGGACAATAGGGCTCCTAGCCCTGCGATCTTACGCAGAGTCATGTTGTTTTCTCCTGGGGCGTTGGGTTTGGTGAGGCTTTGTTGCTGCTTAGATCGCGTCGGTATCGGTTTCGCCGGTACGGATACGGATCGCCTGCTCCAGATTCACCACGAAAATCTTGCCGTCACCGATCTTGCCGGTGTTGGCTGCCTTGGTGATGGCTTCGATTACCCGATCAAGGTCCTTGTCATCGATGGCGACATCGATCTTCACCTTGGGCAGGAAATCGACCACGTATTCAGCACCGCGATACAGCTCGGTGTGGCCCTTCTGCCGACCGAAGCCTTTGACTTCGGTGACGGTGATGCCCTGCACGCCGATTTCCGACAGCGACTCGCGCACGTCGTCCAGCTTGAACGGCTTGATGATGGCTGTGACTAGCTTCATGAAACTCTCTCCCGATTTGGTGGACTTGCCCCAGGAAAACAAACCCGTCTCAAGTCTAAGCGCAGCGCTTGGCTTTGTAACGCGTCGTCGGCATCCGGCTCCGCGTGCGCACTGCCTGGTCACAAGGAACTGCATCAGTGCATGGCTCATACGGGTCATTGCAGAAACCTTGCCAGTTCTGCCAACGCACGGGAAAACAGCGAGTTATGTGATTTGGTCGGGATTGGCCAGTCGCCAGCATGGAAAACATGCACAATTTCGGTGCATACCCACCTGACGCGTTGCTCGAAAAATGTGCAACTGCGTGGCGAGGGCGCATGCTATTTGTGGGAACAATGTGCAATCTGGTGCCAGTGTCGCCCGTGCTACACTGCCGGCCATTTCTCAGTTTCAGTGGACAGCCCCATGCTTGCGCCCAAAGCCCTTCTCGACGCCCTGAGCGACCAGGCCTCGCGCCTGTTCAGCAGTGATACCGCCCAGCCCCGCGCCGAACTGGAAAGCCAGTTCAAGGTGCTGATGCAAGGTGCCTTCAGCAAGCTGGACCTGGTAAGCCGCGAAGAATTCGACAGCCAGATGGTCGTACTGGCGCGCACCCGTGCACGCCTCGAGGCCCTGGAAAAACAAGTAGCCGAGCTGGAAGCCCGGCTTGACCCGACCCCACAGGATGAGTGAATGCAGCCCTCCAGCGCTTACCCGGTATTGTTGTTTTCCTACGGCACCCTGCAGGACAAGGCCGTGCAACTGGCCAACTTCGGCCGCGAACTGAGCGGGCAGGCCGACCGCATGCTGGGCTACCGCCAGGACTGGGTCGAGATCACCGACCCGGCCGTGCTGGCAGCCAGCGGCAAGTCCCATCACCCTATCGTTACCCCCAGCAGCCAGGCCGACGACAGCGTGGCCGGCATGGTCTTCCAGATCAGCGAAGAAGAGCTGGCGGCAGCGGACCGCTATGAAGTCGCCGACTACAAGCGCGTGG
Organism: Pseudomonas sp. SF2; assembly: GCF_036858055.1. Classification (NCBI taxonomy): domain Bacteria; kingdom Pseudomonadati; phylum Pseudomonadota; class Gammaproteobacteria; order Pseudomonadales; family Pseudomonadaceae; genus Pseudomonas; species Pseudomonas sp. SF2. The sequence continues at coordinate 39,595 of NZ_JAMBDI010000007.1, forward strand.
CCGTCACCCTCGCTTCGGGCCTGACCGCCTGGGTTTATGTCCGCGCCTGAGTTCTTCGGGCGTGCAGCAGGCACGAACCCAACGGGGTGAGAATGCAGGGGGCAACCCCTGCCTGAAAAACTACGACGCACACTTCTTGCGCCGACCCGGGCCGCCCTCGCTATGCTCGCAAAGCCGCAGGAAGCGGCCCTGTTCAGCGACAACGGAGCGTCCATGTCCCTAGCCCTCGTCCACAGCCGCGCCCAGGTGGGCGTGCAGGCACCAGCCGTCAGCGTCGAAACCCACCTGGCCAACGGCCTGCCCCATCTCACCCTGGTCGGCCTGCCGGAAACCACGGTCAAAGAGAGCAAGGACCGGGTACGCAGCGCCATCGTCAACTCAGGCCTGAACTACCCGCAGCGGCGCATCACCCAGAACCTCGCCCCCGCCGACCTGCCCAAGGATGGCGGGCGCTATGACCTGGCCATTGCCCTGGGCATTCTCGCCGCCGATGGCCAGGTGCCAACGGCCACCCTTGCCGAAGTCGAATGCCTGGGTGAACTGGCGCTGTCTGGCAACTTGCGCCCGGTGCAGGGCGTGTTGCCCGCGGCACTGGCGGCACGCGAAGCCGGCCGGGCACTGGTGGTGCCACGGGAGAACGCCGAGGAAGCCAGCCTGGCAGGCGGGCTGGTGGTGTATGCGGTGGGGCATCTGCTGGAGCTGGTCGCCCATCTGAACGGCCAGGTGCCGTTGCCGCCGTATGCCGCCAACGGGCTGATCCTGCAGCAACGCCCGTACCCGGACCTGAGCGAGGTGCAGGGCCAACTGGCAGCCAAGCGCGCACTGCTGCTAGCGGCGGCCGGGGCGCACAACCTGCTGTTCACCGGGCCTCCCGGTACCGGCAAGACCTTGCTCGCCAGCCGCCTGCCGGGGCTGCTGCCACCGCTGGACGAGCACGAAGCACTGGAAGTGGCGGCGATCCAGTCGGTCAGCGGCCATACGCCACTGAGCAGTTGGCCGCAGCGGCCTTTTCGCCATCCGCACCACTCCGCTTCCGGCCCGGCGCTGGTCGGCGGCAGCAGCCGGCCGCAACCGGGCGAAATCACCCTCGCCCACCATGGGGTGCTGTTCCTGGATGAACTGCCGGAATTCGAGCGGCGGGTGCTGGAAGTGTTGCGTGAGCCGTTGGAGTCGGGCGAGATCGTGATTGCCCGGGCCCGCGACAAGGTGCGTTTCCCCGCACGTTTCCAACTGGTGGCGGCAATGAACCCCTGCCCTTGTGGCTACCTGGGCGACCCTACCGGCCGCTGCCGCTGCAGCACCGAGCAGATCGCGCGGTATCGCAACAAGCTGTCCGGGCCGCTGCTGGACCGTATCGACCTGCACCTGACCGTGGCCCGGGAGAGCACCACGCTGAACAACCAGCCCTGCGGCGAGACCAGTGCCGATGTCGCGGCCAAGGTGGCCGAAGCGCGCGAAGTGCAACAGCGGCGGCAGGGGTGTGCGAATGCGTTTCTCGACCTTGAGGGATTGCGCCGCCATTGTGGGTTGGCGGCGGCGGACCAGGCTTGGCTGGAGGGGGCCTGTGAGCGGCTGTCCCTGTCGTTGCGCGCGGCACACCGGTTGCTGAAGGTGGCGCGAACGCTGGCGGATCTGGAGGGTAGCCAGGCAATTGGCCGGGCGCATCTTGCCGAGGCGCTGCAGTACCGGCCAGGGAGCAGTTAGATTGCGGCGAGCATTACCTCGCTACAAGCATATTGATTGCGCAAGTGTGCTGAGATGGCGGTTGAAGCTATCGGCCTCTTCGCGGGCTTGCCCGCTCCCACAGGTACTGCACAGTTCTTGAGACCAGCGCAGTACCTGTGGGAGCGGGTTCACCCGCGAAAGGGCCGCTACAGGCTTCACTGGCTGCCCACCAAAGCATCCTCAACCACCTTCAGCAGCACCTCTTCGGAAAATGGCTTGCCCAGGCACACCAGTGCCCCAAGCGCCATCGCCGCCCGCACCGCCCCTTCATCCCAATGCGCCGACATGCAGATCACCGGCAAACCCCACCCCAGCCGGGCCAGCTCGCGTTGCACCGCCAGCCCGCTCATCCCAGGCATCTTCAGATCGAGCAGCACACACCCCGCCTGCCGTGCCAATGCCGAGGCCAGGAACAGGTCCCCCGCAGCGAACGACAAAGTCTCGAGCCCTGCCGAACGCAGCAGGTTGGCCAGGCTTTTGCGCACCGACGCATCGTCGTCGACGATGCAGACCGCTCTGCTCATGCGCCGCCCAGGCCCTCAGGCTGCAACCCGATGACGTTGTGCATGGCCACCAGCTCCAGCAGTGAACGGGACTGCATCTTGTTCATGATGTTCTTCTTGTGCACCTTGGTCGTCACCTCGCTGGTGCCGATCTGCCTGGCGATCTGCTTGTGCGACAGGCCGCCGACCACCAACGAGAACACCTGGCGCTCGCGCTGGGTCAGGCGCTGGTATTTTTCCTCGACCTGCCGCGCATGACGCCACTTGCGCCCTTCGGCCACGGCACGTGTGCGCACCGCCTGCAACAGTGTCAGCAGCTGGTCTTCGTCGAACGGCTTGGTCAGGAACTCCACGGCCCCGGCGCGCATGGCCTGGACGGTCATCGGGATGGTACCGAAGCCGGTCATGAACACGATCGGCCAGGGCAGCGCCAGCCGGCGCAGCGCGTCCTGCACCTCCAGGCCGCTGGTATCGGGCAGGTGCATGTCCAGCAACAGGCAGGCATAGGGGGTTTCCAGGCGGGCCTCGAACAGTGCCTCGGCACTGGCGAACAAATGATGCGGGATGTCCTGCGAGCGCAGCAGACGGCCCAACGCCGTGCGCACCGACGGGTCGTCATCCACCACCAGCACCGGCACGTTCAAACGCTCATCGAACAGCTCGACAGTGTCGGCCACAGCGCACAACGGCGACTTGTCCAGCGCCTTGCCAGGTACTTCGAGGCTGATCTCGGCGGCCAGGCGGTAGCCCCGGCGCGGCACGGTCTGGATCAGGCCGCGGTCGCCAAAGGCCTTGCGCAGCAAAGACACCTGCACCTGCAAGTTGTTGTCCTCGACCACCGTGCCGGCCCATACCTGGCTGAAGAATTCCTCCTTGCCGACCACCCGGCCATTGGCCCTGATCAGCGTGGCCAGCACCTCGAAGGCACGCCCGCCCAACAGGACCGGTTTGCCGTCAACAAAGGCTTCGCGCCGCTCCAGCGACACCTGGGCATTACCGATTCGGATCATGGCTTCCTCGCGCGGGCACAGGCGTATTCGCAGCCCCGCCAGCCTAGGCCTGCGTACGCATTCAGACAATTATCCCGAGGGATAGGTTGGCTTGAGGACTATACAAAAGCCCGCCAGCCCCCAGGGGACGATAACGGACAACAGCGTGCCCGTTCCTGCCAGGCCGGCTGCAGCCCGCATCCGTACTGGGCCGGCTGCGTATACTCGCGCTTCATGATGTCGCTAGCAGGGGGTGCTTTATGCTCGATGAACGCCTTGCCCACAGGCCCATCGATTACGACCAGTCGGTGGATGAGGGCTGGCTGAACCGGTGCGATATCAGCGCGCTCGGCCAGGAAGGTGAGCTCAGCTACTTCCGTCTTCAAGACCCTGCCACCCACCAGGCCTGGATAGCCGTACGCGCCCCGCGCGAGGCCCCAGCCGCCTGCCAGCGCCTGGAGCGTGACTACCGCCTGCAACTGGACCCGCAGTGGGCGGTGATCCCCTCGGCGTTCGTACGTTCGGCCGAAGGCCCGCTGCTGGTGTACCCGGCCGACCGCTCCCTCGCTGACCTGATCGCTGAAGGCCCGACGGCCCTGGCGCCGTTTCTCGAGATCGCGGTGAACGCGGCCAATGCCTTGGCCCAGGCGCACGAACGCAATGTACTGCACGGCGCGCTGCAGCCCGAGCATGTGTGTCTGCACGCCAATCAGCGAGTGCGGCTGGGCTGCTTTCGCGCCGACCCGGCGGAGCTGATCAGCGAACAGGGCACCCCGCTCGGCAACTGGGCGTACCTGGCGCCGGAACAGGTCTGCCCGCACGGCAGCAGCAGCGACCGACGCAGCGACATCTATGCCCTGGGCGCGATCCTCTACCAGCTACTGCTGGGCGAACTGCCGCTGGCCGGGCGCGACACCCAGCACTGGCGCCAGCTGCATGCCGGCGTGCAGCCGCGAGCGGCCTGCGAAGTGGACAGCAATGTGCCGCAACCCCTCAGCCGGATCCTGGCCAAGGCCTTGGCCAAAGAGCCGGACGCCCGCTACCAGAGTGCCCGCGCCCTGGCGGTGGACCTGGCCCACTGCCAGCGGCAGTGGGATGCCAACAAGACCATGGAGGCCTTCGAACCAGGCTGTGCCGACCCGGTCACGCCCAGCCGTGCACGCCTGTATGGCCGCTGCGCCGAACAGAAAGCCATTGCCATGCTGCTCAAGGCCCTGCGCCGCGACAGCAATCCACATGCCCTGTTCATCAACGGCGCCGCCGGCATGGGCAAGTCGAGCCTGGTCGAGGCAGCTCTCAAGGCCAACGCCAAAGGCTACTGGGCCATCGGCAAGTGCAACAGCGTTGCCCAGTCCGTGTCCTACGCGCCCTGGGTCGAAATTCTCGGCGCGCTGACCACCCAGTTGCTGGCCAAGAACAGCCAGGACCTCGACACCCTGCGCCGCGAGATCCTGCGCCGCATCAAAGGCCATGGCCGGCTGCTCGGCAAGCTGGCGCCAGACCTGCACCTGATCCTCGGCCCCCTGCCCGATCTGCCGGCCAAGCCCACGCGCCTGGCACTGCAGAAGGAGCAGCGCGCGATCGTCGAATTCCTGCAGGTGTTCAGCCGCCCCGGCCAGCCGCTGGTGCTGTTCTTCGATGACCTGCAGTGGGCCGACGACGCCAGCCAGCAGCTGCTGGCGCAACTGCTCGCTCACGCACCCGGCAACCTGTTGCTGATCTTCGCCCGGCGCAATGATGCGCCAGCCGGCAGTACACCCCTTGCCCTACCAGCAACGGTGCGCAGCACCACACTGAACCTGCAGCCCCTGGGCGTTGGGGCGGTAACCGAGCTGATCGGCGAGCGCTACCACGTCGGCCCCGAGGACGCATTTCAGGTGGCCGAACTGGTGCACGGCAAGACGGCGGGCAACCCGTTCTTCATCAATCAGATCCTCCGGGCCATGGTGGAGGACCAGCTGTTCACCTTCGACACCCAGGCCATGCGCTGGTCATGGTGCCTGCAGGCCGTGGCCCGCCATCGCTATTCCGACAATGTCGCCGACCTGCTGATCCACCGCCTGGCGCGCCTGCCGGCACCGCAGCGCGACCTGCTGCGGGTGGCTGGCGCTGCGGGCAGCCGTTGCGATGAACGCCTGCTTCACCAAGTCCTCGCCAAAGTGCCCGGCGAACCGTTGAAAGCCTTGATTGGCGCGGGTTTCCTGCAACCGGGCCAGAACGGCCTGGGCTTCGCCCACGAGCGGGTGATGGAGGCCGCGTACGCTCTCACGCCCGAGCACGAGCGTGCCTCGCTGCATGCACATATTGCCCTGGCCATGCGCCACGCCTGGCAAGATGACTTGCACGAGGTGCTGTTCGAGCTCGCCAACCAGCTGCAACGCGCCAGCCCATACGGGTTTGCAGCGGACGACTGCGAAGCGTTCCTGCAGCTTTTACGCGAAGCAGCATCACGCGCCCGCGACGACGGCGCCTTCGAGCAGGCCGCTGGCTACCTGCATACGGCCGAGCAGTTGCTGCACCACGGCGCCACGTTGGAAAGCCGCGCCACGCATGGCTTTGCCATCGCCTGCATGGCGACGGAGTGCGACATGCAACTGTCGCGAATGATCGCGGCCGAGGCCCGCATCACTGAATGCCGCCAGCGCGCACGCTCGGCGCTGGACCAGGCGCGGGTGTGCCGGCTGCAGGCTCTGCTGTACACCTTGCGCGGCGACTATCAGGCGGCCATCGACAGCGCCCTCTCCGGCCTGGACTTGCTGGGTACAAGCCCGGTGCGGGGGGGCGACTGGCAACAGATCGAAGCCAGTCATGCCCGGGTACAGGCGCTGGTCGAACAGAAAGGCCGGCACTGCCTGGAGTCGCTGCCGTGCACCGACTCGGAGGAAGTGACGGTTGCGATCAGCCTGCTGGCCACCCTGTCGTCATCGTTTTTCGTAAAGGACGACATCTGCTTCCTGCACCTGGCCAAGCTCATGGAGCTGTCGCTGCTGCACGGCGTTGCCCCGGGCAGCACCTACGGCATGGCCTGGTACGGGGTGATGATTGCCGAGCATTTCGGCGCCTACCATGACGGCCATGCCTGTTGCCTGGCCGCGCTCAAGCTGATCGAGCGGCACGGTTTCGAGGCTGACCTGACCAGCGCGCTACTGGCCCTGGACCAGGTCAGCGCCTGGACCTCGCCCATGGAGTTCGCCCGCCGCACCGCGCTGGACGCGGTCGACTCGGTGCGCCTGAGCGGCGACCTGGCGATGAGCTGCTATGCCTGCAACCACCTGGTTTCCGACTCGCTGTTCATGGGCCGCTGCCTGCCGGACGTGGTCGAGGAAGTGGCGCAAGGCCTGGCCACCGTACGCCGCCATGGCTACCGCGATATCGAGCAGATCCTGCAGGCCCAGCAAGCATTCATCGCCAACTTGAGCGGCACGCCCTGCCCGGCCGCGGGCGCAGTCTCGAAATCGCCCACCACGCGGTTCTTCCAGTACCTGCTGGCCGGCATGAGCGCCTTCTATCTGGGCAATATCCCGCAGGCCATGCGCAACCTGGCACTGGCCGGAGACAACACCTGGGCGGCACCGGCGCACATCAACCTGGCCGACTATCACCTGTTCCGCGGCCTGACCCTGGGCAGCCCCGAGGCCGCTGGCAGCCTGGCCGACAAGCTGCGCGAGCTGCAGGCCCTGCGCGAGCGCTTCGACCGCTGGGCCAGCTTCAACCCGGCCACCTTCCGCAACAAGCTGTTGCTGATCGAAGGCGTGATCGCCAAGCTCGAGGGCGACGGCCTGGCCGCCATCCGCTGCTTCGACCAGGCACAGATCGCCGCCACCGCCGCCGGTTTCATCCACGAGCAGGCGCTGGCCCACGAACAGCTGGCCGAGGTGTGCATCCCCAGCGGCCTGATCTCCGGCGCCAACCTGCACCTGCGTATTGCCCGTGACTGTTTCCATATCTGGGGCGCGACCGGCAAGGTGCACCAGCTGGAGGCTTTGCACCCGTTCCTGCGCACCCAGCCGATCCAGGAAACCTACCGCGCCACCCACCAGGCCAAGCTCGACCTGGAAGTCGGCATCGAAGCAGCACGGGCACTGTCCGAGGAAGTGCTGCTTGAAGGCCTGATCGAAACCCTGATGGGCCACCTGACCCAGCACTCCGGCGCCGATCATGGTGCGCTGTTGATCGTCAGCGGCGCCGAATTCCAGATGGCTGCCCTCGCCCACATCGACGACGGCGGGCTGCACGTAAGCATGGACGACTGCCAGAAGTTCATGACCCAGGCGCCGCTGTCGATCGTCAACGCCACCATGCGCACCAAGAAGCCGCTGGTGCTCAATGATGCCCAGCGCGATTGCCCCGAGGCCTTCCGCGAGCAGCTGCAGGCGCGCAACGCCCGTTCGGTGCTATGCCTGCCGCTGGTGATCCAGGGCGTGCTGATCGGCCTGGTGTACCTGGAAAACCGCCTGGTGCCGAACCTGTTCGGTGGCCAGCGCCTGGCCATGCTGGAAATTCTCGCCTCGCAGGCGGCAGTGTCGCTGCAGACTGCCAAGTTCTACACGCGCCTGGCCGAAGACAACCAGACCCGCGCCCAGATGGAGGCCGAGTTGCGCCGCTCTCGCGCGGAGTTGGCGCGCGCCGCGCAACTGCAGGTGATGAACGAGCTGTCGGCGTCCATCGCACACGAGATCAGCCAGCCGCTGCTGGGCATCGCTTCCAACGCCGCTGCCAGCCTGCGCTGGCTGAAGCGCGCCAAGCCCGACCTGGAAGAGGCGATTGCCGGTCTGGAGGACATCCGCAACGACAGCGAACGGGCCGCCAACATCGTGCGTGCGCTGCGCTCACTGGCCAAGCAGTCACCAATGCAACTCAAGGCGGTGAAGCTGGACGAACTGATCCGCGAAGTGGTGCGCCTGACCTCGGCCGATGCCGCCAAGGGCACGGTGGACGTGCAGACGCGGTTGCAGGCAGGGGTGAGCGTGATGGCCGACCCGGTGCAGTTGCAGCAGTTGGTGTTCAACCTGATTACCAATGGCCTGGAGGCGCTGGCGGGGTATCGCAGCGATGGGGTGCTGCGCATTGCGTTGGCGGTGGTCGGGGATGATGTGGAGGTCTGCGTGGACGACAACGGGCCGGGGATAGCTGCGGATGAGCGTGAGCGGGTGTTCGATGCGTTTCATACCACCAAGATCGGCGGCATGGGGATGGGTTTGGCAATCTGCAGCTCGGTGGTGCAGGCCCATGGAGGGGAGTTGCAGGCGCTGGTGTCGGAGCTGGGCGGGTGCCGGATTCGCTTTACGCTGCCTGTGAATCCTTCCTGAGCCTGTACCGGCCCTTTCGCGGGTGAACCCGCTCCCACAGGGAGAGTGCACAGCCTGAAAACTGCACGGTTCCTGTGGGAGCGGGCGTGCCCGCGAAGAGGCCGGTACAGGTTCACATCAACGGGCGCTCAAGGCCGCATAGCTGTTCATCAGGTTGCGGTAGTTGGGAATGCGCTGCGACAGCAGGTTACCCAGCCCTTCGATGTCGTTGCGCCAGTCGCGGTGCAGCTCACAGGCCACCGAGAACCAGTTCATCATCTGTGCACCCGCCTGGGTCATGCGCACCCAGGCCGCCTGCTGCACGGTTTCGTTGAAGGTGCCCGAAGCATCGGTCACCACGAACACTTCAAAACCTTCTGCCAGCGCCGACAGGGTCGGGAACGCCACGCACACATCGGTCACCACGCCGGCGATGATCAGCTGCTTGCGGCCAGTGGCCTTGATCGCCTTGACGAAGTCTTCGTTGTCCCAGGCGTTGATCTGGCCAGGGCGGGCAATGTAGGGCGCATCCGGGAACATCTCTTTCAGCTCGGGCACCAGCGGGCCGTTCGGGCCTTGCTCGAAGCTGGTGGTGAGGATGGTCGGCAGGCCGAAGAACTTGGCCAGATCGCCCAGGGCCAGCACGTTGTTCTTGAACTCGTTGGGCGAGAAGTCCTGCACCAGCGAGATCAGGCCGGTCTGGTGGTCGACCAGCAGCACCACTGCGTCGTCTTTGTTCAGGCGCTTGTAATCGGGTTGGCTCATCGGGGTGACTCCTTGGGTTGGGAAAACGGGCCGGCACTGTCTACAAGGGGCTATACCGGCGGATAGGTTCGGCTTAAGGGTGGACCTGCGCCTGACGCCAGGCCTTGGGCGGCTGGCCGACCAGGCGGCTGAAGGCACGGGTGAAATGGGCCTGATCGCAGAAGCCGCATTCCAGGCTCACGTGGGTGATCGGCGCCTCGGTGGCAAGCAGGCGCTTGGCCTTTTCCATGCGCGCCAGCAGGCGCCAGGCCTGGGGCGATAGGCCAGTGTTGACCTTGAACGCACGGGAGAAGTGACTACGGGTGAGGTTGCATACCCCGGCGATTTCGATGATTGACAACGAGCTGTGCAGCATCAGTTCCTTGGCCCGGCGCAACCGCGCAGGCGTCAGTGCGCCGACGGTTTGCTGCGGCGCTTGGGGCTTCCCGGGGTGCATGGCGACTCTCCTGTTCAATGCAGAAAGTCTCGCCCCCGGCACATGACAAAGTCCTGAGCCAAACCTGAATAGTTGTGAATTGTGCACTGCTGGCCCTGGCCGTTTTGCCGATACCTTAAGATGCGTTTCGTATTCAGCTTCAGGCCGCTAATGGCGGCCGGCATTCAAGGCAAAAGAGCCATGCAGGAAAAATCCGCCCACCGCACCGTGGCCATGGTGCTGTTCAATGATGTGCTGCTACTGGATGTCACCGGCCCCATGGATGCCTTCGCCATCGCCAACCGGTTCTTGCCTGCCGAGCGGCAATACCGGTTGCTGACCTTGGCCGAGGGGCAAACGGCGGTGCGCGGCTCATGCGGACTGAAAGTGGTAGCCGACCTGCGCCTGGAGGACTTGCCGGAGGCCGTCGACCTGTTGCTGGTGCCAGGCGGCCCAGGGGCCTATGACATCGCCCTGCCAGGCATCGAGCGCTGGCTGCCCCAGGCCGTGCGCCGGGCCAGACGCTTCGGCGCCATCTGCACCGGGGTATTCCTGCTGGGCAGGGCCGGGCTGCTGGATGGCTATCGCTGCACCACCCACTGGAACTACCTGGAACGCCTGACACAGGCGTTCCCCGAGGCCAAGGTCGAGACCGAGCAGATCTACGTGATCGATCGCTGCCTGATTACCTCGGGCGGCATCACCGCTGGCATCGACCTGGCACTGGCGGTGGTGGCCGAGGATCACGGCAAGGCGCTGGCCCTGGAAGTGGCCAAGGTGTTGCTGGTCGCCCGCCATCGCCAGGGCGGGCAAACACCTTACGGGCCACTGCTGGCGGCTATACCGCGGGACGATTCGCCGATTGCCCGGGTGCAGGCGTATATCGTCGACCATATCGAGCAAGCCTTCACCGTGCAGAAGATGGCCGACCTGGTGGCCATGAGCGGGCGCAACTTTGCCCGTACCTTTCAGCGCGAGGTGGGGATCACGCCGCTGCAGTACCTGCAGAATGCGCGGATCGACAGGGCGCGCAAGCTGCTGGAAGGCAGCGACCTTCCGTTGAAGGTGGTGGCGGCGCAGTGCGGGTTTGGCAGTGACCGGCACATGAGAAAGGTGTTCTGCGAGCGGATTGGCATGACGCCGGCGCAGTATCGGGCGCAGTTTGGTGGCAGTTGAGTATGCAGATTTCCTGTGCCGGCCTCTTCGCGGGTGAACCCGCTCCCACAGGTGTTGGGCAGGCTTGAAGACACCGCTGTACCTGTGGGAGCGGGTTCACCCGCGAAGAGCCAGCACGACTGTCACCTGATTCAGGACAATGTGTCTTCCTCGCAGCAGATTGTCTGGCACCCCCACATTCACCAGAATTGTCCGCCAAACTGATCTGACGCTGCCCCGGCAGCTCATGGAGTACGAGCCCATGCCACACGAAGGCAGCCTTCTGCAAACCGCGGTGATCTTCCTGCTTGCCGCTGTCCTCGCCGTCCCCCTGGCCAAGCGCCTGCAACTGGGGGCCGTGCTCGGCTACCTGCTTGCCGGTGTGATCATCGGCCCGCAGGCGCTGGGCCTGATCCGCGACACCGAAAGCGTGGCGCACATTTCCGAGCTGGGCGTGGTCCTGCTGCTGTTCATCATTGGCCTGGAGCTGTCGCCCAAGCGGCTGTGGCTGATGCGCAAGTCCGTGTTCGGCGTCGGCACCGCCCAGGTGCTGCTGACCGGTGCGCTGATCGGCGCCATCGCCCTGTTCGGCTTCAGCCAGACACTACCGGCGGCCATCGTGCTCGGTCTGGGCCTGGCGCTGTCGTCCACTGCCCTTGGCCTGCAGAGCCTGGCCGAGAGCAAGCAGCTGAACGCCCCGCATGGCCGCCTGGCGTTCGCCATCCTGCTGTTCCAGGACATCGCCGCCATCCCGCTGATCGCCCTGGTGCCGCTGCTGGCCGCCAGTGGCCCGGACACCAGCCACGGCGACAGCCTGGAGCATGGCCTGAAGGTGTTCGCCAGCATTGCCGTGGTCATCGTCGGTGGCCGCTACCTGCTGCGCCCGGTGTTCCGCACCGTGGCCCGCACCGGCTTGCCGGAAGTGTCCACCGCCACCGCACTGCTGGTGGTGATTGGCACCGCCTGGTTGATGGAAGAAGCCGGTATATCCATGGCCCTGGGTGCGTTCCTCGCCGGCCTGCTGCTGGCCGACTCGGAATACCGCCACGAGCTGGAATCGCAGATCGAACCGTTCAAGGGCCTGCTGCTGGGGCTGTTCTTCATCAGCGTCGGCATGGGCGCCAACCTGCGCCTGCTGCTGGAAATGCCTTTGGTGCTGCTGGGCCTGACCCTGCTGCTGGTGGCCGTGAAGCTGGTACTGCTGATCGGCGTCGGGCGCCTGGCCGGTGGCTTGAACAGTGCCAGCGCACTGCGCCTGGGCATGGTGCTGGCTGCCGGTGGCGAATTCGCCTTCGTGGTGTTCAAGCTGGGCAAGGACCAGGGCCTGTTCGACACCCAGACCTACGACCTGCTGCTGATGACCATCACCCTGTCGATGGCCATTACCCCGCTGCTGATGATGGGCTGCGCCCACGCCCTCAAGCGCCCGCAACCGGTGCGTGAAGTGCCGGAGCATTACAAGCAGATCCAGGCTGATACGCCTCGGGTGGTGATCGTCGGCATGGGCCGCATGGGCCAGATCGTCGCACGCATCCTGCGGGCACAGAAGATTCCGTTCATTGCCCTGGAAACCTCGGTGGACACCATCGAGATGACCCGTATGTTCGAACAGGTCCCCGTGTTCTACGGCGACCCGCTGCGCCCGGAAGTGCTGCATGCGGCCAAGGTGGGCGAGGCGGAATACTTCATCATCACCATTGATGACCCGGAAGCTGCCATTCACACCGCGGAACGGGTGAAACGCCTGTACCCACACCTGAAAGTGCTGGCCCGCGCACGTAACCGCCAGCATGTGCACAAGTTGGCGGATGTCGGCGCCGAGCCGATTCGCGAGACGTTCTACTCCAGCCTGGAGATGACCCGCCGGGCATTGGTGGGGTTGGGGTTGAGCGAGGCGCAGGCGGCGGACCGGATTGCACGGTTTACCCAGCATGACGAAGAGGTGCTGGTCGCCCAGGGGCAGGTGCGTGATGACCGGGCCAAGGTGATGCAGACGGCCAAGGAGGCCCGGGCGGAGTTGGAGCGGTTGTTTGATTCGGATGCGGATTGAGGGTTTCGAGCGCATGACTGTAGAGATGCAGCGCCCTTGAGATCGAGCGCCGCCCGCGCGGCGCTTCGCGGGACAAGCCCGCTCCCACATTTGTTTCGGGCCAATTATTCCTGTGCCAGGTGGGTTGCAGCCTTGGTGTATGGCTGAAGATGAATGAAGAGCAATTGCGCCCCCTTCGATATCGAATGGAACAAACAAGGCGGACAGAGGTGACTTCACAGGAGTGACTGGCCCGAAACAGATGTGGGAGCGGGCTTGTCCCGCGAAGCGCCGCGCGGGCGGCGCTCGGTCTCATAGGCGCCAGAAATCTATCGCCAGGCACCTGGAGGCCATTCTGCAACCTCCCCACGGTCACCTCCCTGCCATTACGCGGATACCAAAAAACCATCAAAAAATCGTCCGTCTCTCAGCAAGGTCCTACTTCCTAGCGAACCATTTCCTACGTTAATGCTGACCCTGACGAATTATCCTACGCACCGTGTCGAAGCCCGTCTGATTGTCCGGGGAAAGCCTGCTCTCTAGGCTTGCCGGGTCGCTGTCGGTTCAGCGATCGGGTGTGGAAACCCGGCAGGTAAATCGGAATAGCTGTTGTCATGGCAGCTGCGCGCGGGAGGCCGAATGGCCTGCCGGGGTTCCGATAGCCTGGCTTTCCACCCCGCGTGCAGCCGCCACCCTTCGCGTGGAAACGGATGGTGCCGGCCAACCTCTATCGGAGTTTGGCTATGAAAAAAATTGTCCCCAATCCACCTCTTCCCGACACCAAAGAGCGCGCTTTTAGCCGCTGCGATGCCGGCCATCCACCTTTGTTCACAGTAAACCCGGGCGTCTCTGCCCACGACGCCCTGGTGCATGTCGCCCAGTACCTGCGCGGCGCCTACGACTGTGGCTACAAAGCCCTGGAACACCTGGATGAAACCGGCAAGAGCCTGTTCTGGAGCAACCTGAATGCGCTCGAAATGGCAGAAGGATTGGTTGAGGCATTGCTGGATGGGATTGAGTCGCAGCCCATGAATTGATGTTGTCTTTGCTGGCCTCTTCGCGGGTGAACCCGCTCCCACAGGGGGTGTGTTGAAGGGAATGTCAGTACCAGTCACGGAAAAGGGCCACTGTTTCCAGTGGCCCCATCTGATGCTTGATATTCATATACACACCCTCAAGCCGGGGTGTGGAGGTCTCACCCTACACTGATGATTCAGCCATCGGTGGGGTTCCTGATCCAGTTACTGCCGCTGAATGACAACTGGCTTCGCACTCGGGTGAAACGCTAACAACGCCCTCCATACAGGTCAACGGCTGGAACAAAGTGCAACAAAAAGGCCGGTTTCCTGCAGAGGAAGCCGGCCTTTTTGCATTCAACTAACGGGCTGTTACTTACCCGCAGTCAGCGCGTTGTAGCTGGTAATCAGGTTGCGATAATCCGGAATGTGGTTGGAGCACAGCGCCGCCAGCCCTTCGATGTCGTTGCGCCAGTCGCGGTGCAACTCACAGGCCACGCCGAACCAGGTCATCATTTGCGCGCCAGCGCGGCTCATGCGGTCATGGGCAGCATCGCGGGTCATTTCGTTGAAGGTGCCGGAAGCATCGGTCACCACGAAAACTTCGAACTCCTCTTCCAGGGCCGACAGCGCCGGGAACGCTACACAGACCTCAGTCACCACGCCGGCAATGATCAGCTGTTTCTTGCCAGTGGCCTTCACCGCCTTGACGAAGTCTTCGTTGTCCCAGGCGTTGATCTGGCCTGGGCGGGCGATGTACGGGGCGTCCGGGAACAGGGCTTTCAGCTCTGGTACCAGCGGGCCGTTGGGGCCTTGCTCGAAGCTGGTGGTGAGGATGGTCGGCAGGTTGAAGAACTTGGCCAGGTCGGCCAGGGCCAGCACGTTGTTCTTGAACTTGCCCGGCTCGATGTCACGGACCAGGGACAACAGGCCAGCCTGGTGGTCGACCAGCAGGACAGCGGCATCGTCTTTGTTCAGGCGGTTGTAGGTGAATTTGCTCATGGTCTGTGCTCCTGAGGGTTATGAATTTTTCAGCATTCGGGGGTGTTTCGCGTTGATGGGCACAGATTAAAATCATCACCTTTGTGGCGGTAGATAGCAGAATTTGGCTTTAGCGTTCTGATTTATGAACGATAGATTTGCAGGGGCTGTGCCGGCCTCTTCGCGGCTAAAGCCGCTCCCACAGGGATGGCGCCGGGCTTGAGCCCTGTGCAGTACCTGTGGGAGCGGCTTTAGCCGCGAAAGGGCCGGCACAGGCAACCAAGTACCTGGAGACCGATCATTGGAAGACCTCAACTCCCTCTACTACTTCACCCAGGTAGTCGAGCACGGTGGCTTCGCCCCGGCTGGCCGGGCGCTGGACATGCCCAAATCGAAGCTCAGCCGGCGCATCGCCGACCTCGAAGACCGCCTGGGCGTGCGTCTGCTGCATCGCACCAGTCGTCACTGCTCGCTCACCGAGATCGGCCAGGCCTACTACAACCGCTGCCTGGCCATGCGCGTGGAAGCCGAGGGTGCGGCAGAGATCATCGAGCGCAACCGCAGCGAGCCGCGCGGCCTGGTGCGCATCAGTTGCCCGACCACCCTGCTCAATTCCTGGGTCGGGCCGATGCTGACCCGCTACATGCTCAAGTACCCGCAGGTGGAGCTGTTCATCGAGAGCACCAACCGCCGTGTCGACCTGCTGCACGAAGGTTTCGACATCGCCCTGCGGGTGCGCTTTCCGCCGCTGGAGAATACCGACATGGTGATGAAGGTACTGAGCAACAGTACCCAGTGCCTGGTCGGCCAGCCGCAGTACCTGGAGCAACTGCCCAAGGGGTTTGACCCACAGCTGCTGGGCACGCTGCCCAGCGTGCATTGGGGCAGTGCCCAGCGCGAATACCAGTGGGAGCTGTTCCAGGGTGAGGACAGCAGCCGCAGCATCGTCATCCCGCATACACCGCGCATGGTGACGGACGACCTGTTTGCCCTGCGCCATTTCGTGGTGGCGGGGGTGGGTATTGCGCACCTGCCGCGGGTGGCGGTGCGTGAGGACCTGGCGGCGGGGCGGCTGGTGGAGTTGTTGCCGGACTGGCACCCGCGTTGCGGCATCGTGCATGCGATCTTCCCGTCGCGGCGGGGCTTGCTGCCATCGGTGCGGGCGCTGATCGATCATCTGGCCGAGGAGTTTGCGATCAGCGACATGGCTTGAGCCGGTTGCCGCCTGTGCCGGCCTCTTCGCGGGTAAACCCGCTCCCACAGGGTCACCACTAGCTCCAAGGCCACTAGCTCCAAGGCTTGTGCAGTACCTGTGGGAGCGGGTTTACCCGCGAAGAGGCCGGAACAGGCAAACCAGCCAGAGCACACACATACAAGCCCCCTTGCCTATCCTTCATCCACAATCCCGGATCATCCCCCCTGGAGCCCCCATGATCCGCGCCACCCACGGCCCAGGCCGCGCCCTGCTCGCCACCCTCGCCCTGTACCCGGCGCTCAGCCAGGCTGACGAACCCGGCTGGTCACTGCTCAGCCGCAATTATTTCCTGCACAGCGACTTCCGCTCACCGTCCGGTAGCGGCCAGAACTACCGCCAGGAATGGGCCCAGGGTTTCATTGGCGAGATCCGCTCCGGCTTCACCGAGGGCACGCTCGGTGCCGGTATCGATGCCCACGGTTTTCTCGGCCTCAAGCTCGACGGCGGCCGCGGCCATGCCGGCACTGGTCTGCTGCCGCGCGACAGCGATGGCCGCTCCGAGTCCGACTACTCAAGCGCCGGCGCCGCACTCAAGCTGCGCCTGGGCAACACCCAACTACGCTACGGCGAAATGACCGTGGAAACCCCGGTGTTCGACACCAGCGACAAACGCCTGCACCCGGAGTACGCCACCGGCTGGTTCCTGGACAACACCGACCTGCCCGACTGGCGCCTGCAGGCCGGGCGCTTCACTGCCTTCAACAACCAGGACAACAGCTCCAGCCATGATGATTTCAGCGGCTACGGCGCCACCACCGACAAGCGTGCCATCAGCCTGGCCGGTGCCGCGTTCGCTCCCGACGGGCCATTCGGTGGCGCGCTGTACGCTGGCCAGCTGGAGGATACCTGGCGCCAGGCCTACCTCAACCTGAACCTGGCCGAGGGCAACTGGCGCCTGGACGGCAACCTGTACAAGACGCGCGACACCGGCAATGCCAGTGCCGGGGCAATCGATACCCTCGCCTACAGCCTGCTGGCCAGGTACAGCTTCGGCGCCCAGGCGCTGAGCCTGGCCTACCAGAAGGTCGAGGGCGACACCCCGTTCGACTTCGTCGGCGGCGACTCCATCTACCTGGCCAACTCGATCAAGTACGCCGACTTCAACGGCCCCGGCGAGCGCTCGTGGCAACTGCGCTACGACCTCAACTTCGCCACCCTCGGCGCCCCCGGCCTGAGCCTGATGGGCCGCTACGTCAGCGGCCGTGGCATCGACGGCAGCCATGCCCCGGCGGGCGGCGCCTATGTGGGCCAGTACGGCGACGGCGGCAAGCACTGGGAGCGCGACATCGACCTGAAATACGTGGTGCAGTCGGGCGCCGCCAAGGACCTGAGCCTGGCGTTTTCCCACGTCAGCCACCGCGCCAACCAGGCCCAGGCCGGCGATGATATCGACCGGATCTACCTGATCATCGAATACCCCCTCAAAGGCAGCTTATGACATGAGCACGTCCCCTTCAGGCGCCTGGAGCCCATTGCGCAACACCACCTTCCGCATGCTGTGGATCGCCACCATCGCCTCCAACATCGGCACATGGATGCACGAGGTGGGCGCCGGCTGGCTGATGACCACGCTGTCGGCCAGCCCGTTGCATGTGGCCCTGATCCAGGTAGCCGGCTCGCTACCGATGTTCTTCCTTGCCCTGCCGGCCGGTGCGGCTGCGGATATCGTCGACAAGCGCCGCTACCTGTTGCTGGTGCAACTGTGGATGTCCGCGGTGGCAGTGGCGCTGGCGGCCCTGACCCTGCTCGGGCTGATGAACGTCACCCTGCTGCTGGTGCTGACCCTGGCGCTGGGCATCGGCACGGCACTGATGATGCCGGCCTGGAGCGCGCTGACACCGGAACTGGTGGGCAAGGACGACCTGGCCAATGCGGTGGCGCTTTCCAGTGTCGGTATCAACGTGTCGCGCGCCATTGGCCCGGCCCTGGCGGGCGTGGTGGTGAGCATGGTTGGCCCATGGCTGACCTTCGCTCTGAATGCCATCTCGTTCGCCGGGGTGATCCTTGTGCTGTTCCTGTGGAAGCGCGAGGTGAAGGAGCCGCTGCTGCCAGCCGAGCGTTTCGTCGGCGCCATGCGCACCGGGCTGCGTTTCGCGCGCAGTGCCAAACCCTTGCAGGCGGTGATGTTGCGCGCCTTGGCGTTCTTTTTCTGTGCCAGCGCCGGCACCTCGCTGCTGCCGTTGATCGTGCGTGGCGAGATGCACGGCACCGCTGCCGATTTCGGCGTGCTGCTGGCGGCCATCGGCATCGGTGCGGTGGCCGGCGCCACCTTGCTGCCACGCCTGCGCGAACGCATCAGCCGCGACCGCCTGGTGCTGCTTGCCAGCCTGCTGTATGCCCTGTTCCTGCTGGCCCTGGCGCTGGTGCGCAACTTCTACGTGCTACTGCCGGCAATGCTGCTCAGCGGCGCGGCGTGGATTGCCGTGCTGTCCAACCTGCAGGTGGCGGCGCAGACCTCTGTGCCGGCCTGGGTGCGGGCGCGGGCGTTGTCGGTGTACATCCTGATCTTCTTTGGTGCCATGGCCTGCGGCGGGTTGCTGTGGGGCACGCTGGCCAGCCATGCAACGATCACCTCGAGCCTGCTGCTGGCTGCAGGTGGCCTGGCGCTGGGCACGCTGCTGACCTGCAAGGTGACGCTGCCGGAAACCGCAGCCGAGGAGCTGACGCCGTCACTGCATTGGCCGGTGCCGCTGCTGAGCGACGACATGGACAAGGAAAGCGGGCCGGTGATGGTCACCGTGGAGTACCACGTTGACCCGGCCAAGGCCGAGGCGTTCCAGCAGGCAGCGCGAGAGCTGGAGGCGATGCGCAAGCGCAATGGCGCGTTGTCGTGGGGGTTGATGCGCGACAGTGCGGACCCGGCGGTGTGGCTGGAGTTTTTCTTCGAGGAGTCGTGGCTGGAGCATTTGCGGCATCACCACCGGGTAACCCGGGGTGAACTGAAGATCGAGGCGCGGGTGCGGATGCTGCAGACCGATGGGGTTGAGGTGAAGATCCGGCATCTGCTGGCGGGTGGGGAGCACAAGGCTCACCATTGATGTTGGTTTTTCCGGCCTCTTCGCGGGCTCGCCCGCTCCCACAGGGATCGCACAGAGCCTGAGGGCTGTGGTGTACCTGTGGGAGCGGGCGAGCCCGCGAAGAGGCCAGCACAGAAGGAACAAAAAAGGGGGCCAATAACTGGCCCCCTTTTCATCAGCTCAGCTTAGAACGCGAAGCACGAGCAACCCAGCGCACCCCAGAAGCCCTGGTAGTCATTCACCGGCACGCTCGAATGCCGTGCCTTTTCATGGCTGTGCGCATGTACCCCGCATGGCCCGCTGCACTGGTGCACGGCGGCTGCCAGCGACGGCGTGCCCACGCGCCAGTGGCCCGGCACCTTGGTCACCGGCGACCACTCCGGCAGCACCGGCACCTGGGGCGGGCCGAGCTTGTCGAATTCCGCCGCGCCATACACTACCTTGCCATCGACCACGGTAAGTACCGACTCGATACCTTTGATCGCCTCTTCATCGACACTGAAGAAGTCCAGCGACAGCGCCGCCAGGTCGGCCAGCTGGCCCACCTTGATCTGGCCCTTCTTGCCCTGCTCGCTGGAGAACCAGGCGCTGCCCTGGGTGAACAGTTGCAGCGCAGTGTCACGGCTGAGACCTTCCGGGTACAGCTCCATGCCACCGACGGTCTTGCCGCTGACCAACCAGTACAGCGAGGTCCACGGGTTGTAGCTGGACACGCGGGTGGCGTCGGTACCGGCGCCGACCGGCACGCCCATCTCCAGCATGCGCTTGATCGGCGGGGTCTGCTCGGCCGCCTTGGCGCCGTAGCGGTCGACGAAGTACTCACCCTGGAAGGCCATGCGGTCCTGGATGGCGATACCGCCGCCAAGCGCACGCACGCGCTCGATGTTCTGCGGGGTGATGGTTTCGGCGTGGTCGAAGAACCACGGCAGGCCATTGAACGGGATGTCGCGGTTGACCTTCTCGAACACGTCGAGCATGCGCGTGATCGATTCGTTGTAGGTGGCGTGCAGGCGGAACGGCCAGCGCTGCTCGACCAGATGACGCACCACCGGCTCCAGCTCTTGCTCCATGGTCTGCGGCAGGTCCGGACGCGGTTCGAGGAAGTCCTCGAAGTCGGCGGCAGAGAACACCAGCATTTCGCCGGCGCCGTTGTGGCGCAGGAAGTCGGTACCACTGTGCAGCTTCACGCTGGAGGTCCACTTGCGGAAGTCGTCCAGCTCTTCCTTGGGCTTCTGGGTGAACAGGTTGTAGGCAATGCGCACGGTCAGCTGGTTGTTGTCGGCCAGCTCCTGGATCACCTGATAGTCGTCCGGGAAGTTCTGGTAGCCGCCGCCGGCATCGATGGCACTGGTCAGGCCCAGGCGGTTGAGCTCGCGCATGAACTGGCGGGTGGAGTTGACCTGGTATTCCAGCGGCAGTTTCGGCCCTTTGGCCAGGGTGGCGTAGAGGATCATCGCGTTGGGGCGGGCGATGAGCATGCCGGTCGGGTTGCCGAACTTGTCGCGCTGGATCTCGCCGCCCGGCGGGTTGGGAGTGTCCTTGGTGTAGCCGACAGCCTTGAGTGCGGCGCGGTTGAGCAATGCACGGTCATACAGGTGCAGCAGGAATACCGGGGTGTCCGGCGCGGCCTGGTTGATTTCTTCCAGGGTCGGCATGCGTTTTTCGGCGAACTGGAACTCGTTCCAGCCACCGACCACGCGCACCCACTGCGGGGTGGGCGTACGTGCGGCCTGGTCCTTGAGCATGCGCAGGGCATCGGCCACCGAAGGCACGCCCTCCCAGCGCAGCTCCAGGTTGTAGTTCAGGCCACCCCGGATCAGGTGCAGGTGCGAGTCGTTCAGGCCAGGGATGACCGTGCGCTGCTTGAGGTCGATGATCTGCGTGGTGGCGCCCTTGTGGGCCATGGCCTCGGCGTCGTTGCCCACGGCGATGAAACGGCCATCCTTGATGGCGACGGCGGTCGCGGTGGGCTTTTCACGATCAACGGTGTGCAGTTTGCCGTTGAACAGGATCAGATCGGCGGTCATGGAACCTCCTTGGGTGGATGCGTAAGCGGAACCGGTAAAAGGCAATGCGGACCAGAGCGCGCCGGCGGCACCGAGCACGGTGCTGGTGGCGAGGAACTGGCGACGGGTCTTGTCGTTGCGGTCCTGGGACATGGGGTTCTCCGTCTCTGGGTGCGGCGGCGGCAGGCGCAACTGCAGAGCATGCCGGTTGGTGTAGGGGCAAGGCTTGGATGGATGTGCGGTGGGTGGTTGAAGGTTAGCCCCGTTCGGCATTTGTGCTGCCTGGGCTGGCCTCTTCGCGGGTGAACCCGCTCCCACAGGGACACCACAGGCCTGTATGACTGTGGTATCCCCTGTGGGAGCGGGTTTACCCGCGAATGCCTCCCACCATTACTTCTGGAGGAATGCCAGCAAGTCCTCATTCAGCTGCTGTGCATGAGTCACCGCAAACCCGTGCGGCGCCCCCGCATACACCTTCAGCTCAGCCCCGCGAATCAGCTCCGCCGCCCGCTTGCCGGTGCTCTCCAACGGCACGATCTGGTCGTCATCACCGTGGATCACCAGAGTCGGCACATCGACCTTGGCCATATCCGGACGGAAGTCGGTTTCGGAGAAGGCGGTCACGCAATCCAAAGTGCCCTTGATCGACGCCATCAGCGCGATGTTCAGGGTCTGGGTCTGCACCCCTTGGGACACCTGCTGCCCATGGTTGATGCCATAGAACGGCGCCGCAAAATCGGCGATGAACTGCGCGCGGTCGGCACGCAGGCCGGCGCGGATACCCTCGAACACCGACAGGTCGACACCTTCAGGGTTGTCGTCACGCTTGCCGAACACCGGCGTTACCGCGCCCAGCAGCACCAGCCCGGCCACCCGCTCGCTGCCGTGGCGGGCGATGTAGCGGCTGACGTCACCGCCACCCATCGAGAAGCCCACCAAGGTCACGTCGCGCAGGTCGAGGTGTTCGATCAGCTGGGCGATGTCATCGGCGAAGGTGTCGTAGTCGTAGCCGCTCCACGGCTGGCTCGAACGGCCGAAACCACGGCGGTCGAAGGCGATGGCGCGGTAGCCGCGGCTGGCCAGGTATTCCATCTGCGAATCCCACATGTCGGCATCCAGTGGCCAGCCGTGGCTGAACAGCACAGGCTTGCCGCTGCCCCAGTCCTTGAAGTAGATCGAAGTGCCATCGCGGGTAACGAACGTGCTCATGTCGGTATCTCCTTGAAAATGTCGAGGTAAAGGCCTGGCTCAGCCGCGCAGCCAGTTGGCGCAGCGGCGGGTTACCCAAGGCATGATGTAGAACACCACGGGCAGGATGACGAACAGGTTGACGATCAGGTTGCTGGTGATCGCGCCCCCCAACTGCGGGAAGCGTGCAAACAGCGGCGCCAGCAGGTGTGGAATGATCATGGTCATCGGGCAGATCACCAGATAGGTCAGCAGCGCCTGCTTCCAGCGCGGCGGTTGCGCTGCGTTGGTGCTCGGCGGGGTGAACCAGAATTCCGGGTCGTCGTGCACCTGGGTGTGGTCACCACCCTCGAGCAGCGGCAGTACTTCGCTTACCAGTGTCTGGCGCTCGGCCGAGTTGACCCAGGCCTGCAGCAGGCTGGCATCGGCGAAGCGCACCACGGTGGTGAAATGCAGCCCGCCGTCGTCAGGGCGGATGACGTTGACGTCCAGGTGCCCCGGCTGGCGGCGCGCGGTGCTGACCGTGCGCTTGAGCCATGCTTCGTAGGCCGCCAGCGACGCGGCGCGAACCTTGTGCTGGATGACCAGGGTCACCACGTTGCGGTTGTCTTGGGGTGCGGTGTTCATCGGCGTTCCTTGGGATGAGCTTGCCCGCATCCACTGTGCAACGGCGGACGGGCGCAGGATTGGACAGGTGTGCTGCCTTGGCGGGCACCGGTTTGCGGTGCCCGCGCATCAGGCTTACTTGTTGGCGTTGAAAGCGTTGTAGCTGGTGATCAGGTTGCGGTAGTCCGGGATGTGGTTGGAGCACAGCGCGGCCAGCCCTTCGATGTCGTTGCGCCAGTCGCGGTGCAGCTCACAGGCCACGCCGAACCAGGTCATCAGTTGTGCGCCGGCCTGGCTCATGCGGTCGTGGGCGGCGTCGCGGGTCATCGCGTTGAAGGTGCCGGAGGCATCAGTGACCACGAACACTTCGAACTCTTCCTCCAGGGCCGACAGCGCCGGGAAGGCTACGCACACTTCAGTCACCACGCCGGCGATGATCAGTTGCTTCTTGCCGGTGGCCTTCACCGCCTTGACGAAGTCTTCGTTGTCCCAGGCGTTGATCTGGCCTGGGCGGGCGATGTACGGGGCGTCCGGGAACAGGGCTTTCAGCTCTGGTACCAGCGGGCCGTTGGGGCCTTGCTCGAAGCTGGTGGTGAGGATGGTCGGCAGGTTGAAGAACTTGGCCAGGTCGGCCAGGGCCAGCACGTTGTTCTTGAACGCGTCCGGCTCGATGTCACGGACCAGGGACAGCAGGCCAGCCTGGTGGTCGACCAGCAGGACAGCGGCGTCGTCTTTGTTCAGGCGGTTGTATTTGAAGTTGGTCATGGTCGTTGCTCCCAAGGGTTTTGATTTTTTCAGTAAGTGGGGTGTTCCGCGTTGATGGGAGAAGATTAAAACCATGACCTTTTTGGCGGTAGATAGCAGTTTTTGGCTCTAGCGTTCTGTTTTATGAACGATGGTTTTGTGTGGGCTGTACCGGCCCTTTCGCGGCTAAAGCCGCTCCCACAGGGATTGCGCTGGATTTGAATCGTGTGCAGTACCTGTGGGAGCGGCTTTAGCCGCGAAGAGGCCGGCACAGGCCCCATTGCCTGCCCGGCCAACCTGCTCTATTACTACCCACAGCCCTCCCCTTACCCGAGACCACCATGCTGGCGTTCATCCAGTCATACCCGTTGCTGCTCGGCACTGCCCTGATCCTGCTCGACCTTGTGCTCTGGCAACTGATACCTCTACAGCAGCGGGCCTGGCGCATAGGCGCGCGGCTGGTGCTGTTCCTGCTGTTCAGCTCGTTGCTGGTGGCCGCCGGCATGAGCCCGCTGCAACCGCCACCCTGGCCCGATGATGTCTCGCGCAACCTGATTGCCACGGTACTGGCGATAGGCTGGTGGCTGTTCGGTGCGCGCACGGTGACGGTGGTGTTCGGCCTGTTGCTGGGTGCCCGTGGCAGCCACGGCGGGCGTTTGCTGCAGGATGTGCTGGGCGCGCTGATCTTCCTGGCTGCCGTGGTCGCTGCCGCAGGCTATGTATTGCAGTTGCCGGTGAAGGGCCTGCTGGCCACGTCAGGGGTAATGGCCATCGTCATCGGCCTGGCGCTGCAGAGTACACTGGCCGACGTATTCAGTGGCATCATCCTGAACACCACGCGGCCGTATCAGATTGGCGACTCGATCTCCATCGACGGCACCGACGGCAAGGTGCTGGAAATCGACTGGCGCGCCACCCGCCTGCTCACCAGCACCGGCAGCCTGGCGGTAATCCCCAACTCGGTGGCGGCCAAGGCCCGGCTGCTCAACCACAGCCGCCCGGCCGATGTGCACGGGGTGTCGATCAGCGTGGTGGTGCCGGCCAAGGTGCGGCCCAAGCGGGTGTTCGATGCGCTGGAAAAGGCCTTGCAAGGCGTGAGTGCCATTCTTGCAACACCAAAACCAAAGGTGACGGTGAAAGCCTCGACGCTGGAGTCCGTGGAGTACGAAGCCAGCGGTTACGTGGCCGATGCGGGCGCCAAAGGCGACGCGCGCAACCAGTTGTTCGACCTGGCCCACCGCCACCTGGAGGCCAGCGGGGTGATGTGGAACGCCGACCTGGCCATGCCTCCCCGCAGCCGCCAGCGCGAGGTGCTGGACGAGGTGCGGGTGTTCCGCTCGCTGAGCAGTGAAGAGCGCGATGCGCTGAGCCAGCGCATGACGACCGTGGAATACCTGGCGGACCAGGTGATTCTGGGCGTGGGCGAGCATTCCGATCATTTGCTGGTGATTGGCAGCGGGGTGGTTTCGGCGTCGATCCGCGATGGCGACAAACTGGTCGAGGCCGGGCGCATGGGGCCAGGCGAGGTGCTGGGGATCGAGGGGATCGTCGACGAGGAGGACTCGCTGGCCGAGTTCCGCACGCTGACCGGTTGCGTGCTGTATCGGATCGACAAGGAACAGGTGAAGAGCTGCCTGGTGCAACGCGGCGATGTGCAGACGGCATTGAGCAAGTTGCAGCGGTTCCGGCGTCAGAACCGGGAGTCGTTGTTGCTGCAAAAACCGGTTTCGATCAAGAAAGGCGGCTTCCTCAGCTGGTTGCACAAGTAAGCCTGTGCTGGCCCCTTCGCGGGTAAACCCGCTCCCACAGAGACCGCGCACACTCAGAACGCTGCGCAGTACCTGTAGGAGCGAGTTTACCCGCGAAGAGGCCAGTACTTACAACACAACCCTCAAACATTGCCCCGCGTGGTACAGCGAGAACCCGGACTCATAGAACGCCGTCCGCAGCGAGGGCGCACTCACGCCCTTCATTGGCGAGAACGGAATCGGCAGGCTGCTCGCCTCCCCCTTCAGCAAGAACTCGGCAAACGCCCGGCCAATCACGGTCCCGGTGGTATTACCCCGCCCGTTGTACCCGGTCACCGCCACCAGCCCCGGCGCCGGCTCGAACAGCCGCATCAGGTGGTCGGGGGTGAAGTCGATGCAGCCGGTCCAGTGCATTTCCCACTCGACCTTGCCCAACTCGGGGTAGTAGTGGCTCTGGATCCGGTCGGCCCAGCTGCGCACGAACCACGCCGGCTTGTTGTCGACCCGGCCCAGGCTGCCGAGCAGCAGGCGGCCCTGGTCGTCGCGACGGATGCTGCTGAGCACGGTGCGGGTGTCCCACGAGCCTTGGCCATGGGGCAGCACCTTGTCGGCTGCAGCGCCCTGCAACGGCTTGGACGCCACCTGGTAGTAATAGCCACGGAAGAACTGCTTCTGCAGGTTGCTCCAGTCGCCTTCGGTGTAGGCGCCGGTGGAAATCACCACCTTCTCGGCGCGCACCGAACCGCGTGCGGTCTTCACCTGCCAGGCATCGCCGTCACGCTCCAGGCCTTCGACCGAAGACTGCTGGAACAGCTTGCCGCCCAGGCGCGCCACCGCTGCGGCCAGGCCTTGGGTGTAGCCCATGGGGTTGATGGTGCCGGCGCGGCGGTCGAGCAGCGCGGCGGAAATCTTGTCGGTGCCGCAGTATTCCTGGCACTGGGCGCCGGTCAACAGCTCCACGTCGGCACCACGGCGACGCCATTGTTCGTGGCGAGCCTCGAGGTCGGCGATACCGGTGGCGTTGTGCGCCATGTGCAGCGTGCCTTTGTGCTGGGCCTGGCAATCGATGCCAAGGCGTTCGATCATGGCGAACACTTCAGCCGGCGCTTCACCGAGGACCTTGTTCAGGCGGCTGCCCTGCTGCTGGCCGAGAGTGGCCTCGACATCGTCGGGGCGGATCCAGGTGCCGGCGTTGACCAGGCCGACGTTGCGCCCGGAGCCACCGTGCCCGATCTTCCAGGCCTCCAGCAGGATCACCGACTTGCCCTGTTCGAGCAGGTGGATGGCCGCCGACAGGCCGGTAATGCCGCCACCGATCACGCAGACATCGGCCTTGTGCTCACCGGCCAGGGCCTGGGCGGCGACGGTCGGTTTGCTGACGAATTCCCACAAGCATTCTTGACGCAGTTCGGACATGGCCCGGCTCCAGCAATTTGTTCTTGTTTGGGGCCGTTGTGCGACCCATTCGCGGGTAAACCCGCTCCCACAGGTGCATCATAGGTTTCGAAAACTGTGTTGTACCTGTGGGAGCGGGTTTACCCGCGAACCGGGGGCCAGGCCCCCGGCCATGCAGCATCAGCCGATCAGTCGAACACGATACCCTGCGCCAGCGGCAGCTCGCGCGAGTAGTTCACGGTGTTGGTCTGGCGACGCATGTAGCCTTTCCAGGCATCCGAACCGGACTCACGGCCACCGCCAGTCTCCTTCTCGCCACCGAACGCACCGCCGATCTCGGCGCCGCTGGTACCGATGTTGACGTTGGCGATGCCGCAGTCGCTGCCCGAGGCGCTCTGGAAGCGTTCGGCTTCACGGATGTCGGTGGTGAAGATGCACGACGACAGGCCTTGTGGCACTTCGTTGTTCAGGCGCAGGGCCTCTTCGAAGTCGTCGTAGGCCAGCACGTACAGGATCGGGGCGAAGGTTTCGTGGCGCACCACGTCGCTCTGCGCCGGCATTTCGGCAATGGCAGGCGACACGTAGTAGGCGTTCGGGTACTGGTCGGCCAGCTGACGCTCGCCACCAAACACCTGGCCACCTTCGTCGCGGGCCTTGGCCAGCGCGCCCTGCATGGCGTCGAACGACTGCTTGTCGATCAGTGGGCCCACCAGGTTGTCCTTGCGTGGGTCGCCGATGCGCACCTTGCCGTAGGCGGCTTTGACGCGGGCAACCACTTCGTCCTTGATCGAGCGGTGCACGATCAGGCGGCGCAGGGTGGTGCAACGCTGGCCGGCGGTGCCGACTGCAGAGAACAGGATGCCGCGCACGGCCAGGTCGAGGTCGGCGCTCGGGGCCAGGATCATGGCGTTGTTGCCGCCCAGCTCGAGGATGCTGCGACCGAAGCGGGCAGCCACACGTGGGCCGACTTCGCGCCCCATGCGGGTGCTACCGGTGGCGCTGACCAGTGGCACGCGCGGGTCGTCGACCATCGCTTCGCCAGCTTCACGGCCGCCGATCACCAGTTGTGCCAGGCCAGCCGGGGCATCGCCGAAGGCTTTCAGGGCTTTTTCGAACAGCGCCTGGCAGGCCAGGGCGGTCAGCGGGGTCTTCTCGGACGGCTTCCACACCACGGAGTTACCGGCGACCAGGGCCAGGGCGGTGTTCCAGGCCCAGACGGCGACCGGGAAGTTGAAGGCGCTGATCACGCCGACCACGCCCAGCGGGTGCCAGGTTTCACGCATGTGGTGGCCAGGGCGCTCGGAAGCGATGGTCAGGCCGTACAGCTGGCGCGACAGGCCAACGGCGAAGTCGCAGATGTCGATCATTTCCTGCACTTCGCCCAGGCCTTCCTGGGTGATCTTGCCGGCTTCGATCGATACCAGCTCGCCGAGGTCGGCCTTGTGCTCACGCAGCACTTCGCCGAACAGGCGCACCAGCTCGCCACGGCGCGGGGCCGGCACGCTGCGCCAGGCTTCGAAGGCGCTCTGGGCCTGATCGATGCGGGCGATGGTCTCGGCCTTGCCGAGCAGTTTCACCGAGGCGATCTGGCTGCCGTCGATCGGCGTGTGAACAGGGTAGTCGCCCTGGGTGTAAGCCTCGGCGGCAACGCCAAGGCGCTCGAGCAATCCAGCAACCATTTGTGCTTCTCCTACATCGGGTGATGGGGTGGAAAAATGATGTGGATCAGTATTAATCCGATCACATAGGTACAACAAACGACCTTTATTCCGCATATCATTCCGTCAGGTAATGATTTGAGCCGCAGAGACCGCTATGTCCAAACGCCTGGTGCCCTCCATGACCGCCCTGCAGTGCTTTGAAGCTGCAGCCCGCCATTTGAGCTTTACCCGAGCCGCCGAAGAGCTGCACCTGACCCAGAGTGCGGTCAGCAAGCAGGTGGCGCAGCTTGAAGACATGTTGCGCCACCACCTGTTCCTGCGTATCCGCCGCCGCCTGCAGCTGACGCCGGCGGGCAGCCTGTACCTGGCCGAGGTCAACAAGATCCTCACCCAGGTCGACATGTCCAGCCGCTACGTGCTCACCTACGGCGAGCAGACCGAGATACTGAAGGTAGCCACTCAACCGAGTTTTGGCGTGCGCTGGTTGATCCCGCACCTCAAGGGCTTTGGCAAGCGCCACGGCAACATCCACCTGGACATCCGCAACGAGATGGAGCCGTTCGCCCTGCTGCAGGGCTCGGCGGACGTGGTGTTCTTCTATGGCCAGGGCACCTGGCCGGGGGCCACCTGCGTGGAACTGTTCCGTGAAGAGGTGGTGCCGGTATGTGCACCGGAGCTGCTGGCCGGGCGTGAACTGAACGATGCCGGGGAGCTGGCCGAACTGGTGCTGCTACAGAGCACCTCGCGGCCCGAGGCCTGGCACGAGTGGTTCCTGGAATTGGGCTTGCAGAGCGTCAGCGCCTACCACGGGCCGCGCTTCGATACGTTCTATATGGCCTTGAGCGCGGCGCAGACCGGGTGCGGGGTGGCGTTGGTGCCGCGCTACCTGGCGGCGAAGGAGTTGGCCGAGGGGAGTTTGGTGGTACCTTGGAACCATGCGATGCGCAGTGCCGGGGCGCATTACCTGGCGTATGCCGAGCATGCGGCGGAGGTGCCCAAGGTAAGGGCATTGGTGGAGTGGATTCGCGAGCAGCTTCAGGCTTGATGGCCTCTTCGCGGGTGAACCCGCTCCCACAGGTATCGCGCAAGGCCTGAGCCCTGTGAGGTACCCGCGAAAGGGCCCTTGAGGTCGATCAAAAAAGGAATGACACACTCACTTTTTTTCGCTTGTGAGCCAAGTGCATTCCCAGCTTTCATGTAAGCGTCCGAACCCAACCAGGAAGCTAGCGATGCCCGCCAACGATTTCGTCAGCCCCGACAGCATCCGCGCGCAGTTCTCTGCCGCCATGTCGCTCATGTACAAACAGGAAGTGCCCCTGTACGGCACGCTGCTGGAGCTGGTGAGCGAAATCAACCAGCAAGTCATGGCCCAGCAACCCGAGGTTGCCGAGGCCCTGCGCTGGACCGGCGAAATCGAGCGGCTGGACCAGGAGCGCCATGGTGCCATCCGCGTCGGCACCGCCGCAGAGCTGGCCACCATCGCCCGGCTGTTCGCGGTCATGGGCATGCAGCCGGTCGGCTACTACGACCTCAGCTCCGCCGGCGTGCCGGTGCATTCCACCGCCTTCCGCGCGGTGCACGAGCAGTCGCTGCACGTCAGCCCGTTCCGCGTATTCACCTCGCTGCTGCGCCTGGAGCTGATCGACAACCCGCAGCTGCGCCAGCTGGCCGAAAGCATCCTGGCCAAGCGCCAGATCTTCACCGCCCGCGCCCTCGAACTGATCGCCCAGTGCGAGCGCGATGGCGGCCTGAACGCCGTCGATGCCGAGGCGTTCGTGCAGGAAGCGCTGCACACCTTCCGCTGGCACCATGACGCCACCGTCACTGCCGAGCAGTACCAGCAGTTGCACGACCAGCACCGCCTGATCGCCGATGTGGTGGCCTTCAAGGGCCCGCACATCAACCACCTGACCCCGCGCACCCTGGACATCGATGCAATCCAGCTCGGCATGCCGGCCAAAGGCATCCCGCCGAAGGCCGTGGTCGAAGGTCCGCCCACCCGCCGTCACCCGATCCTGCTGCGCCAGACCAGCTTCAAGGCCCTGCAGGAAAAGGTTGCGTTCAGCGACCAGCAGGGCAGCGAAGGCAGCCATACCGCGCGCTTCGGCGAAATCGAGCAACGCGGCGCGGCACTGACGCCGAAAGGTCGCCAGCTGTACGACAAGCTGCTCGACGCCACCCGCGCCGCCCTGGGTGGCGCCCCGGCCGAGGCCAATGCCGAACGCTACATGGCGTTGTTGAAGGACACCTTTGCCGAATTCCCGGATGACCTGGCGCAGATGCGTGAACAGGGCCTGGCCTACTTCCGCTACTTCGCCACCGAAAAAGGCCTGGCCGCGCGCGACCAGGATGACCGCCCGACCACACTGGAGGGGCTGATCGAGGCTGGCCATGTGCACTTCGAGGCGCTGGTGTACGAGGACTTCCTGCCGGTGAGCGCGGCGGGGATCTTCCAGTCCAACCTGGGTGACGATGCGCAGGCCGAGTACGGCAGCAACGCCAACCGCGACGCGTTCGAAGAGGCGCTGGGGCTGCAGGTACAGGATGAACTGGCGTTGTATGCACAGAGTGAGCGCCGGTCGCTGCAGGCGTGTGCACAGGCTCTGAATCTGGGCTCGATGTAAGGCATTGCGGCCTCTTCGCGGGTAAACCCGCTCCCTCAGGCCTACGCTTGACCTGTGGGAGCGGGTTTACCCGCGAAGAGGCCGGTACAAGCGATCAGAGGGGCGGCAGAATCTGCACATCCGGCAAATCCATCGCCGCCACCTCCTCTTCCAGAAACGCGCTCAAACGCCGCAACCGCTCGCCCCCTGGCCGAGTGCGCGGCCACACCAGGTAATAATCCATCCCGCTGGGCACCGCCGTCGGCCACGGCAGGCTCAAGCGCCCCTGTGCCACATCCTCGGCCACCATCAGCAAATCGCCCATGGAAATGCCATAGCCACGCGCCGCGGCAATCATGCCCAGCTCCAGGGTGTCGAACACCTGCCCGCCCTTGAGCGAAACCTTGTCACTCAGCCCCATGCGCTCCAGCCACTCCCGCCAGTCGCGCTTGTCCACCGTGGGGTGCAGCAACTCGATGCAGGCCAGCCGGCGCTCGTCCCAGGGTTCCTCGTCGAGCAGGTCTGGCGCACCCACGGGGATCAGCAACTCCGGGAACAACTTGCGCACTTCCCAGTCCGGCGGGAACACGCCGTCGCTGAGCAACACCGCGCAATCGAACGGTTCCTGGTTGAAGTCCACATGGTCGACATCCATCCACGCGCTGGTCAGCTGCACTTCATTGCCAGGCTGCAAATGGCGAAAGCGGCTCAGACGCGCCAGCAACCAGCGCATGGTCAGGGTCGAGGGGGCCTTCATGCGCAGGATGTCATCTTCACCGCGCAAGGTATCGCAAGCCCGCTCCAGCGCGGCAAAGCCTTCGCGCACACCGGGCAGCAGCACCCGCGCCGCTTCGGTCAGTTGCAGGCTGCGGCCGCTGCGCACGAACAGGCGGCAGGCAAAGTGCTCCTCCAGCGTGCGGATATGCCGGCTGACCGCGCTCTGGGTGATCGACAGCTCTTCGCCGGCACGGGTGAAGGAGCTTAGCCGCGCGGCGGCTTCGAATGCGCGCAGGGCATACAGCGGGGGGAGCTGACGGGACATGAGGTACCTGCCATAAGGGGCTGTGGAGCGAATCACCGGAAAGCATATATGCATGAGTCAGACTCATGCCAATGATCGCTTTTATCCTTTTGTGCAAAGTTGACCAAAGCCTCAGAATCGCCCTTCGTTGATCACCCCAGGAAAAGGACTGCCCCCATGCATGTCGCGCCCACCACAGAACTCAAGGCTTTGCTGCGCCTGGCCGGGCCGCTGATCGCCTCGCAGTTGGCGCACATGCTGATGGTGCTGACCGATACCTTGATGATGGCCCGCATCAGCCCGCAAGCCCTGGCTGGCGGCGGCCTGGGCGCGGCGAGCTACTCGTTCGTGTCGATCTTCTGCCTGGGCGTGATCGCGGCGGTCGGCACCCTGGTGGCGATTCGCAAGGGCGCCAACGACATCGACGGTGCCACCCGCCTGGCACAGGGCGGCCTGTGGCTGGCCTGGGGCCTGGCGCTGTTCGCTGCGCTGGTGCTGTGGAACCTGGAGCCGGTACTGCTGCTGTTCGGGCAAAAGCCCGAGAACGTTGCTTCGGCCGCCGAATTCCTCACCCTGCTGCCACTGGCCCTGCCCGGCTACCTGACCTTCATGGCCTTGCGCGGTTTCACCAGCGCGCTGGGCCGCTCGACCCCGGTGATGGTCATCAGCCTGGTCGGCACGGTGCTTAACTACCTGTTCAACGTAGCGTTGATCGAAGGCATGTTCGGCCTGCCCAAGCTGGGCCTGATGGGCATCGGCCTGGTCACCGCGGTGGTGTCGATGGGCATGGCCATTGCCCTGGCGCTGTATATCCGCTGGCACCCGGCCTATGCCGCCTACCCGCTGCGCAAGGGCCTGTCGCGCCCGTCGTTGCCGGCCCTGCGCGAGCTGTGGCGGCTGGGCCTGCCGATTGGCGGCACCTACATGGTGGAAGTCGGCCTGTTCGCCTTCGCTGCGCTGTGCATGGGCGTGCTGGGCAGTACCGAGCTGGCGGCGCACCAGATCGCCCTGCAGATCGTCTCCACGGCGTTCATGGTGCCGACCGGGTTGTCGTATGCGGTGACCATGCGCGTGGGGCTGTACTACGGCGCCGGCAACCTGCTGGCAGCGCGCAGCGCCGGGCGGGTGGGCATCGGCTTCGGGGCGATGATCATGTTTGCCTTCGCCGCGCTGTTCTGGCTGCTGCCCGATACGCTGGTGGGGCTGTTCATCGACCGTGACGACCCGGCATTTGCGGCGATCTTCCAGCTGGCGGTGCAGTTGCTGATGGTGGCGGCGTGGTTCGAGCTGTTCGATGGCATGCAGACGATTGCGATGGGCTCGATCCGTGGGCTGAAGGATGCCAAGACCACCTTCCTGATCGGGCTGGTGTGCTACTGGCTGGTGGGGGCGCCGAGTGCCTGGCTGTTCACCTTCAACCTGGGCGGTGGTGCGGTCGGAGTGTGGTGGGGGCTGGCGTTGGGGTTGGCGTGTGCGGCGGTGGCACTGACCTTTGGCTTTGAGTGGCGCATGAAGCGGCTTTTGGGTAAGGCCGGGATGGGTGGCGCGGCTACGGCTTCGGCCTGACTTGCGGGCCTCTTCGCGGGTAAACCCGCTCCCACAGGGACTGCGCAGGGTCTGAATCCTGTGCAAAGCCTGTGGGAGCGGGTTCACCCGCGAAAGGGCCCTAAAGGGCTGCGCCCAACTGGCAGCCGGTCGCCTGCAGCAAGAACTCCATCAACTCCCCCACCGGCAGCGGCTTGCTGACCAGGAAGCCTTGAACCTGGTCACAGCCAAACCCGCGCAACAACGCCATTTGCTCTTCACTCTCCACCCCTTCGGCCACCACTTCGAGGTTGAGGTTGTGCGCCAGGTTGATCATGGCGTGTACCAGCTTGCGGTTCTCCTCGCGCATTTCCATTTCCGCGACAAAGCTGCGGTCCACCTTGAGCAAGGTGATCGGCAGGCTGTTCAGGTGCACGAACGAAGAGAACCCGGTACCGAAATCATCGAGCGAGAAGCGCACGCCCAGGCGCCCCAGGGCGTCCATGGTCTGGCGCACCAGCTCGTTGCGGCGCATCACCGCCGTTTCGGTCAGTTCGAACTCCAGCCAGCGGGCATCCACGCCATGCTCGAGAATCAGGCGGCTCAAGGTCGCCAGCAGCTGGCTGTCCTGGAACTGGCGGAAGCTCAGGTTGACCGCCATGTGCAGCGGCTCCAGGCCGCGCTCGCACAGCGCCTGCATGTCATGCAGGGCGCGGGAAATCACCCAGTAGCCCAGCGGCACGATCAGGCCGCTCTGCTCGGCCAGCGGCACGAACTCGCTGGGCGGCAACAGGCCGCGCTCGGCATGCCGCCAGCGCACCAGCGCCTCGAGGCCGACGATACGCCCGTCGGCCAGGTTCAACCGCGGCTGGTAATGCAGCTCCAGCTCGTCACGGCGCAGGGCGCGGCGCAGTTCGCTTTCCAGGTCGGCCAGGCTACGGGCATTGCGGTTGATGCGTTCGTTGAACACATGGAAGGTGCAACCCTGGCTGCCCTTGGCCTGGCGCATGGCGATGTGCGCGTGCCACATCAGCGGGTCGGCGCCACCCTGGGCGCGGGCATGGGCCAGGCCCAGGCTGCAGCCCAGCAGCAGGCTTTCACCGTCGATCCAGTAGGGCTCGGCCAACGCCTCGACAATCCGCTCGGCAATCCATTCGGCACGGTTGGGGTCGCGCCGGGTGTCGATCAGCAGGGCAAACTCGTCGCTGCCCAGCCGCGCCAGCTGGTCGCCCGCCTCCAGTTGCTGCTTCAGGCGTGCCACCACCTGCAGGATCAGGCGGTCGCCGCTCTGGTGGCCGAGGGCATCGTTGACATGGCGGAAGTTGTCCAGGTCCAGATGGCCGAGGGCAAGGCCGCGGCCGTCGTTCTCGGCCAGGCGCGCGGTCAGCAAGGCCTGGAAACCCTGGCGGTTGGCGATACCGGTCAGCGGGTCCTGCTCGGCCAGACGCTGCAAGGTGGCCACCAGCACACCGCGCTCGCGCACATGGCGCAGCGAGCGGCGCAAGGTGTCGGCATTGAGCTGGTCATGCACCAGCCAGTCACTGACGGCGCTGGGCGCTACCTGGGGCTCATGGTCGAGCAGCAGGATGGTCGGCAACTCGCAGCGCCCGGGCGCCGGTTGCAGGGCCGGGGTTGCCAGCACGACAGCCTGGCGGTCCTGGTTGAACAGGCTGTCGACCGCCTCCCAGTTTGGCGCCGTCAGCAGCACGGCGCTGCCACCCAGGGCAGGCATGCACGCGCGTAGCAGCGCGGCCCATTCCGGCTCATCGGCCAACAGCAGCAAACGCAATGGTTCGACAGGCGTGGACAAGCGGGCTCCTTAGGGCTTCACGGTGCAACGGAAACTGCCAGGTATGCTACTGCATTAATGGAAATGATTTTCACTTTAATACATGTTTTTACGGGCGTAGCATCCCGACGTATTTTGTCGTGCATCCTGCGCGAAACTGCGCCAGCCGGCAAATCCCGTTTACATATTTGACTCAGACGTCAGACGGTCGCGCCACAACCGCCCCATGCCTGTTAGAATGCGCGGCTATTTTCTGGCGACCCCCGGTTTCTAGCATGTCCCGACTCAATCCCCGGCAGCAAGAAGCCCGTGACTATGTCGGCGGCCCTCTTTTGGTGCTCGCCGGTGCAGGCTCGGGCAAGACCAGCGTGATCACGCGCAAGATTGCCCACCTCATCCAGAACTGCGGCATCCGTGCCCAGTACATCGTGGCGATGACCTTTACCAACAAGGCCGCACGCGAGATGAAGGAACGGGTCGGCACCCTGCTGCGTCCGGGGGAAGGCCGTGGCCTGACGGTGTGCACCTTCCACAACCTGGGCCTGAACATCATCCGCAGGGAGCACGAGCGCCTGGGCTACAAGCCGGGCTTCTCGATCTTCGACGAGTCCGACATCAAGGCGTTGCTGTCGGACATCATGCAGAAGGAATACTCCGGCGACGACGGCATCGACGAGATCAAGAACATGATCGGTGCCTGGAAGAACGACCTGATCCTGCCCGCAGAGGCCCTGGAGAAGGCGCGCAACCCGCGCGAGCAGACCGCCGCCATCGTCTACACCCACTACCAGCGCACGCTCAAGGCGTTCAACGCGGTGGATTTCGACGACCTGATCCTGCTGCCGGTCAAGCTGTTCCAGGAGCACCCCGATGTGCTGGAACGCTGGCAGAACCGCGTGCGCTACCTGCTGGTGGACGAATACCAGGACACCAACGCCAGCCAGTACCTGCTGGTGAAGATGCTGATCGGCATGCGCAACCAGTTCACCGTGGTGGGTGACGACGACCAGTCGATCTACGCCTGGCGTGGCGCCCGGCCGGAAAACCTGATGCTGCTCAAGGAGGACTACCCCTCCCTGAAAGTGGTGATGCTGGAGCAGAACTACCGCTCCACCAGCCGCATCCTGCGCTGCGCCAACGTGCTGATCGCCAACAACCCGCACGCGTTCGAGAAGCAGCTGTGGAGCGAGATGGGCGTGGGCGACGAGATCCGCGTCATCCGCTGCAAGAACGAGGAAGCCGAGGCCGAACGCGTGGCCATGGAAATCCTCACCCTGCACCTGCGCACCAACCGCCCGTACAGCGACTTTGCCATCCTCTACCGCGGCAACTACCAGGCCAAGCTGATCGAACTGAAGCTGCAGCACCACCAGGTGCCGTATCGCCTGTCGGGCGGCAACAGCTTCTTCGGCCGCCAGGAGGTCAAGGACCTGATGGCCTACCTGCGCCTGCTGGTAAACCCGGACGATGACAACGCCTACCTGCGGGTTATCAACGTGCCACGTCGGGAAATCGGCTCCACCACCCTGGAAAAGCTCGGCAACTACGCCACCGAGCGCAAGATTTCGATGTACGCCGCCAGCGAGGAACTGGGCCTCGGTGAGCACCTGGACGCCCGCTACACCGAGCGTTTGCAGCGCTTCAAGCACTGGCTGGACGGGGTGCGCCACAAGGTCGCCCTGGAAGACCCGATTGCCGCGCTGCACGAGATGATCCGCGATATCGACTACGAGAACTGGATCCGCCAGCAGACCGCCAGCGACAAGGCTGCGGAGTTTCGCATCAGCAACGTCTGGTTCCTGGTCGAAGCGCTGAAGAACACCCTCGAAAAGGACGAAGAGGGTGACATGACCATCGAGGACGCCATCGGCAAGCTGGTGCTGCGCGACATGCTCGAGCGCCAGCAGGAAGAGGAAGAGAACGCCGAAGGTGTGCAGATGATGACCCTGCATGCCTCCAAGGGCCTGGAGTTCCCCTACGTGTTCATCATGGGCATGGAAGAGGAAATTCTCCCGCACCGCTCCAGCATCGAGGCCGACACCATCGAAGAGGAACGCCGCCTGGCCTACGTGGGCATCACCCGCGCGCGCCAGACCCTGGCCTTCACCTTCGCCGCCAAGCGCAAGCAGTACGGAGAAATCATCGACTGCACGCCCAGCCGGTTCCTCGATGAACTGCCACCGGAAGACCTGGCCTGGGAAGGCCTGGACGATGCGCCGGTCGAGGTAAAGGCCGCACGGGGCAACAACGCCCTGGCCGATATCCGGGCAATGCTCAAACGCTGATCAACCATTACTCTTTAATTTTGCCGCCATTTGCGGCCACCTTTGTTACATCGAGGAATACCACAGTGGAAGCACTGCATCAGAAGATTCGCGAAGAAGGCATCGTGCTTTCCGATCAGGTTCTCAAAGTCGACGCGTTTCTCAATCACCAGATCGACCCTGCGCTGATGCAGCTGATCGGTGACGAGTTCGCCCGCCTGTTCGCGGACGCGGGCGTGACCAAGATCGTCACCATCGAAGCCTCGGGCATTGCCCCGGCGGTGATGACTGGCCTGAAGCTGGGCGTGCCGGTGATCTTCGCCCGCAAGCACCAGTCGCTGACCCTGACCGAGAACCTGCTGACCGCCTCGGTATACTCCTTCACCAAGCAGACCGAGAACACCGTGGCCATCTCGCCACGTCACCTCAACAGCAGCGACCGCGTACTGGTGATCGACGACTTCCTGGCCAACGGCAAGGCGTCGCAGGCGCTGATCTCGATCATCAAGCAAGCCGGCGCTACCGTGGCCGGCCTGGGTATCGTGATCGAGAAGTCGTTCCAGGGCGGCCGTGCCGAGCTGGACAGCCAGGGCTACCGCGTTGAATCGCTGGCCCGGGTGAAGTCGCTGGAAGGTGGTGTGGTGTCCTTCATCGAATAAGGCCGCTACGCGATCTCTGTGGGAGCGGGTTTACCCGCGAAGGCGATTTGGGATGCGCCATCGCATTCGCGGGTAAACCCGCTCCCACAGGGGACAGTATGTCCGAGCGCTTATTTTGCAGCCTGTAAGCCCGCCAGCAGCAACCGCTGGTAAAGCTCTTCCTTCAGCCCCTGCGGCTGGTCCAGCTGCATCCGCGCAAGGTGCCTCGCATAGCCCTCCGGCCCCGGCGCATCCAGCGCTGCCTTGCCCAGCTCCAGCACCTCGCTCAGCTTGAACTTGCTCTTCAGCCAGTTCAGCGCCCGCAGCAAATCCCGTTCTTCAGCCGTAAAGTCCGTGCCCAGCGGATACTCCGGGAACAACCGCAAGTGCCGCGCCCTGATCGCCTCCAGCCGCTGCGGCGTGTTGTCGGTAAAGCGCGCCTCCAGTTGAAAATCCCTGGCCAGCTTGCCGGCGTCCTTGGCCTGCTCGATCAGCCCCTGCTGGAACCGCGAATCGCATACCGCCAGCAACCGCGCAATCACCTCACTGTCGGTCTGCCCACGCAGGTCGGCGATGCCGTACTCGGTCACCACGATATCGCGCAGGTGCCGGGGGATGGTGCAATGGCCATAGTTCCAGAACAGGTTCGAAGTTACCTCCCCGCCCGCCTCACGCCAGCTGCGCAGCAGCAGGATCGAACGCCCGCCCTCCAGCGCATGGCCCTGGGCGACGAAATTGTATTGCCCGCCCACGCCACTGAGTACCCGGCCATCCTCCAGCTGGTCGGCCACCCCGGCGCCAAGCAGGGTCATGCCGAACACGGTGTTGATGAAGCGCGCATCGCGGCGTTGGCGACGCTTGAGTTCCTCCTGCCCGTACAGCTCGTTGATGAAGCTGATACGCGTCATGGCAAACCGTGCGCGCTGTTCCAGCGGCATGTCGCGCAAGCGCTGGTAGAACGCCTGGGGGCCGAGGAAGAAGCCGCCATGCAGCACTGCTGCCCCCTGCTCATCCGCCGGGCGCCGCAACAGGCCGGCATCGGCCAACGCCAGCAGGCCGTTGACGAACATTTCGCTGCAGCCGTACAGGCCCTGGGCGAAGGTATCCAGGCCCCCTTCCCGTTCGATCAGCGCTTGCCACGGGCCGATATCCAGCGCGTCGAGCACGGCACGATAGCCGGCGTTGTCGCCCTGGCGCGCCAGCAGTGCAGCAGTTAGCGCGTCACCCATGGCGCCAATGCCTATCTGCAGGGTGCCGCCATCGTGTACCAGGCTGCTGGCGTGCAGGCCGATGCAATGGTCCTGGGTGTTGACCGGCATGTTCGGCGTGGAGAACAGGCGGCGTTGCTCGGCTGTATCGATCAGCAGGTCGAACGCATCGATGGGTAGCTCGGCGTCACCCGGCATGTAAGGCAGTTCGGCATGCACCTGACCGAGCATGAGGATGGTTTCGCCGGCGGCGCGACGCTTGGCGATCATCGGCAGCAGGTCGAGGGTGATGTCAGGGTTGCAGGCCAGGCTCAGGTGCACGGGCCTCTCGGGGGTGGCGGCCACCAGCTGCGCGATCAGGTTCAGGCCCTTGGCGTTGATGTCGCGCGCGGCGTGGCTGTAGTTGCTGCTGATGTAGCCCTGCTGGGCCGACACGCTGTGCAGCAGGCTGCCGGGCTGCATGAAGAACTGTTCCACGCGGATGTTCGGCGGCAGGCTGTCGTTGCGCAGGTCGGCGAGGTAGGTGAGCTCTTCGTAATCGGCGAAAACGCGCTCGACGAAGGGCTCCAGAAAGCGCCGCTGCAGGCCATCGCCCAGTGATGGGCGGCCGAGGGACAGGGCGGTGTAGATGGTCAGTTGCCGCTCGGGAAGCTCGCGTACGCGGGCATAGAGGGCGTTGACGAAGGCATTGGGCTTGCCCAGGCCCAGCGGCAGGCCCATGTGGATGTGGGCTGGCAGGCGCGACAGGACTTGCTCGACGGCCTGGTCGATGGAGCAGAGGTGCATCGGGGCCTCCTGAGACATCCATGGGTTCAGGGGTTGGACATGGGCTTTGGTGGGTTGGTTGCCTGTGCGAGTCTTGTGCTGTACCTGTGGGAGCGGCTTTAGCCGCGAAAGGGCCGGCACAGGCACCACAAAAAACAAAGCCCGCCATCAATGGCGGGCCTCATGCAATTCAGCTGTCTCTCACAGCCCGGACATCTTCTTGATCGCCCCTTTCAGGTCGTCATCCGAGCAATCCGCGCAGGTGCCTTTCGGCGGCATGGCGTTGATGCCGGTAATGGCCTTGGCCAGGATGCCATCCAGGCCGCCCTGGTGGTCGGCGCGTTCCTTCCACGCTGCGGTATCGCCAATCTTCGGCGCGCCGAGCAGGCCGGAGCCATGGCAGGCATTGCAGTGCTTGGCGATGATCTCGTCCGGCGTCTTGGCACCACCGCCACCTGCGGCAGCGGCCACTTCCATGCCCTTGCACTCCTGGCCCTGGACGCACACCTGGCCAACCGGCTCCAGGCGCTTGGCGATGTCATCATTGGTCGCAGCGGTTGCGCTCATTGCCCAGAGGGCGAATACGGCTGCTGGTACGGCCAGCATCTTCTTGATTTGGTTCACGCGAACACCCTCATGGTGGCTAATCACGCTCGCGGCCACGGATCGGCGAGCGTTGAAAAGTATAGCGGGAACCCAGAGGCCGTGAAACGACCCTACACGGGAAAGGGGTATTGCCGAATCAATGCACTGCGCTGGATCAAAAGTTTGAAGGCGTCGCCGCACTGATCAACCGCGCCGGCCGGTCGAACGGGTTGCGAAAGCGGTGCGGGCGGGTGCTTTCGAAGTAGTAGCTGTCGCCCTCTTCAAGGATGAAGATCTCGTTGCCGACCACCAGCTCCAGGCGGCCTTCAAGCAGGATGCCGGTTTCTTCGCCGTCGTGGGTCAGCATTTCGGCCCCCGTGTCGGCACCCGGTGGATACACCTCGGTGAGAAAGGCGATGGCACGATTGGGGTGCGACTTGCCGACCAGCTTCATGGTCACCGCACCGTCGGAGATGTCGATCAGCTCATGGGCTTTGTAGACGATCTGCGTGGGGCTTTCAGGTTCCAGCTCGACCGAGAAGAACTCGACCATGGACATGGGAATGCCGCTCAGCACCTTGCGCAGCGAGCTGATCGACGGGCTCACGCTGTTCTTCTCGATCATCGAGATGGTGCTGTTGGTCACGCCGGCACGCTTGGCGAGTTCACGCTGGGACAGGCCCTTGAGCTTGCGGATGGCTTGCAGTCGTTCGCCGACGTCCAAAGCTGGAGCCTCCTGAAACGGTGGAAAAGGGGGTGGATGTGAACGATATCATGGCAATGCCGTTCAGTATTTACAACACACCGCCCTTCAACCTGTCCGCTTCAGCGTGTCATTCGCCGATGTAGTCCCGCGGTACCCGCTTGAGGTTGCAGAAAATCTGGTAGGGAATGGTACCCGCGTGCGCGGCCACTTCGCTGGCCAGCACATGCTTGCCCCACAGTTCGACCGGGCTGCCGACGGTGGCTTCCGGCACATCGGTCAGGTCGATGCTGAGCATGTCCATCGACACCCGGCCGATCAGTTGGGTGCGCTTGCCGGCGACCAGCACCGGAGTACCGTTGGGCGCCTGCCGCGGGTAGCCATCGGCATAGCCCATGGCGACCACGCCAACGCGAGTTGGCCGTGGGCTGACGAACTTGGCGCCATAGCCCACCGGTTCGCCGGCGGGCAGTTCGCGCACGCTGATCACCCGCGATTGCAGGGTCATCACCGGCTGCAGGCGTTCGGCCTCGGCCTGGGCCACTTCGAACGGTGTGGCACCGTACAGCATCAGGCCCGGGCGCACCCAGTCGCTGGGGGCCTGCGGCCAGCCCAGCACGCCTGGCGAGTTGCGCAGGCTGCACTCGGCGGCCAGGCCTTGGCGGGCGGCTTCGAACACGGCGATCTGCTGGGCGGTGGCGTCGGCATCCAGCTCGTCGGCGCGGGCGAAGTGGCTCATCAGCACGATGCGCACGACCTTGCCGCTGGCCAGCAGGCGCTGGTAGGCCTCGTGGTAGTCCTTGGGGTGCAGGCCGACACGGTGCATGCCGCTGTCGAGCTTGAGCCAGACGGTGAGCGGCTTGTGCACCTGGGTCTTTTCGATTGCTTCCAGCTGCCACAGCGAGTGCACCACGCACCACAGGTCGTGCTCGGCAATCAGGGCCAGTTCGCTGGCTTCGAAGAAACCTTCGAGTAGCAGTACCGGGGCCTTGATACCGGCGGCACGCAGCTCCAGCGCTTCTTCGATGCAGGCCACGGCAAAGCCGTCGGCTTCGGCCTCCAGGGCCAGGGCACAGCGCACGGCACCGTGGCCGTAGGCGTCAGCCTTGATCACGGCGAGGGCTTTGGCACCGGTCAGTTCACGGGCCAGACGGTAGTTGTGGCGCAGGGCCTGGAGGTCGATCAGGGCGCGGGCGGGACGCATGGCGGCATGCCTTATGGTGGTTCGGGTTGAAATCGGTTTTGGGTCTTTCGCGGCTGAAGCCGCTCCCACAGGGGACCACACAATGTCCGGGAACATACGATCCCTGTGGGAGCGGCTTTAGCCGCGAAGAGGCCGGTACAGGCAGACTTACTGCTGGTGAGCCGGCGCAGTCTGCCCGTGCTTGGCCACTTCCGGGCTGTTGCCATAACGGGAAATGTCCAGGCCTTCGGCACTGATCTGCGGCTTCTTGCGCGCAATCAGGTCGGCCAGCAGGCGACCGGAGCCACACGCCATGGTCCAGCCCAAAGTGCCGTGACCGGTGTTCAGGAACAGGTTGCGGAACGCCGTGGCACCGACGATCGGGGTACCGTCCGGGGTCGCCGGGCGCAGGCCGGTCCAGAAGCTTGCTTGGCTCAGGTCACCGCCGCGAGGATAAAGGTCGTTGACGATCATCTCCAGCGTTTCGCGCCGACGCGGGTTCAGCGACAGGTCAAAACCGGCGATTTC
Source organism: Pseudomonas sp. SF2 (assembly GCF_036858055.1). Taxonomy (NCBI): domain Bacteria; kingdom Pseudomonadati; phylum Pseudomonadota; class Gammaproteobacteria; order Pseudomonadales; family Pseudomonadaceae; genus Pseudomonas; species Pseudomonas sp. SF2. The sequence continues at coordinate 82,892 of NZ_JAMBDI010000007.1, forward strand.
AGCCATGCCGCCGACGCGGATGCGGTTGTCGAAACGGGTGATCGCTACCTTGTAGGTCTCGTCGAGAATGGTCGAGGTCGGGGCCATGTCGCCGTTGGTGATCGGCACGGTCAGCGAGTACCCCTTCAGCGGGTACACCGGGGCCTTGATGCCCAGCGGCTTGAGCATCTGCGGCGAGTAGCTGCCCAGTGCCAGCACGTAACGGTCGGCGGTTTCCAGCTTGCCGTCGATCCACACACCATTGATGCGGTCACCCGCGAAGTCCAGGCGCTGGATGTCCTGGCCGAAGCGGAACTCCACGCCCAGCTTCACGGCCATTTCGGCCAGCTTGGTGGTGAACAGCTGGCAGTCGCCAGTCTGGTCGTTGGGCAGGCGCAGGGCGCCGGCCAGGATGTCCTTGACGCCAGCCAGGGCCGGTTCGACGCGGGCAATGCCGTCGCGGTCGAGCAGCTCGTAAGGCACGCCGGACTGTTCCAGCACGGCAATGTCCTTGGCCGCGGCATCTACCTGGGCTTGGGTACGGAACAGCTGGGTAGTTCCCAGGCTGCGGTTTTCGTAGGCAATACCGGTTTCGGCGCGCAGCTCGTCGAGGCAGTCACGGCTGTACTCGGACAGGCGCACCATGCGCTCCTTGTTCACCGCGTAACGGCTGGCGGTGCAGTTGCGCAGCATCTGTGCCATCCACAGGTACTGGTCAACGTCGCCGGTGAGCTTGATGGCCAGGGGCGCGTGGCGCTCCAGCAGCCACTTGATGGCCTTCAGCGGCACGCCAGGGGCGGCCCAGGGCGAGGCATAGCCGGGCGAGATCTGGCCGGCGTTGGCAAAGCTGGTTTCCATGGCCACCGCCGGCTGGCGATCGACCACCGTTACTTCGAAACCTTGCCGGGCCAGATAGTAGGCACTGGCGGTTCCGATCACACCGCTACCAAGTACCAGAACTCGCATCGTTTTATCCCTCGCACGCGGCGCGCCGCAGACTTTTATTGAAATGGCATGAATGCGCGCAGTATAGGAATTTGAGGGCAGTGCAATTCACTATATAAAAGCCTATTATTGGCGAGAATTCTCGGCAAAATCGCCTTTCACGGAGGGGCATCCCCTATGAGAACCCAGCACCAGAGCAAGCGTGAACTGGACAAGATCGACCGTAACATCCTGCGTATCCTGCAGAACGACGGGCGTATTTCCTTCACCGAACTGGGCGAGAAAGTCGGGCTTTCCACTACCCCTTGCACCGAGCGCGTCCGCCGCCTGGAGCGCGAGGGCATCATCATGGGCTACAACGCCCGCCTGAACCCGCAGCACCTCAAGGGCAGCCTGCTGGTGTTCGTGGAAATCAGCCTGGACTACAAGTCCGGCGACACCTTCGAAGAGTTCCGCCGTGCGGTGCTGAAGCTGCCCCACGTACTGGAATGCCACCTGGTTTCAGGTGACTTCGACTACCTGGTGAAAGCGCGTATTTCCGAGATGGCCTCGTATCGCAAGCTGCTCGGCGACATCCTGCTGAAGCTGCCGCATGTGCGCGAATCGAAGAGCTACATCGTGATGGAAGAGGTGAAGGAGAGCCTTTGCCTGCCGATCCCGGACTGATGCTAGACCAGCACCTGGCGGGTGGTGGCAATGAACTGGTGGACCAACTGCTCGGCGGCGGGGTCGATCATCTGTTCAGGGCCACGACCGCGCGGGCACGCCAGCCGCGGCGTGGTGCCGAACAGGCGGCAGATCATTGGCCGCTCCTCGTACACGGTGCAGCCGTTGGGGCCTAGGTGCACACAGTCCAGGCGCTCCAGGGCGGCATCCTGCTCGGCCTGGGACTTGCGCGGCAGGCGGGCCATTTCTTCCGCCGACGTGGTGACCGGGCCGCAGCAATCGTGGCAGCCGGGTTCGCACTCGAATGAAGGGATGAGTTCGCGCAGGAAGTGGATCTTGTGGCTGTTGCAGGACATGGCTGGGTACAAAGCTAAATAGATAAGTTCGATTATAGGCCCATTCGCGGGTAAACCCGCTCCCACAGGATTGTGGATGCACCAGGCATTGCGCTGTCCCTGTGGGAGCGGGTTTACCCGAGAACGAGTGCGCAGCCCTCGTCTTGTTGCCCACCACCCTACCCCGGCTTATCCTCCTCCCCTCAGCCCACCAGCCTCAGGACCTGCCCAATGATCCACAGCGCGCAGCACGCTGCCTCCTATTACGCCGCCAGCAGCGCGCCACACCCTGACCATTCCTTCCTGCAAGGCGAGCACTGCGCCGACGTGTGTATCGTCGGCGGCGGCTACTCGGGCCTGAACACGGCCATCGAACTGGCCGAACGCGGCTTCTCGGTCATCCTGCTGGAAGCCCGCAAGCTCGGTTGGGGCGCCAGCGGGCGCAATGGTGGGCAGCTGATCCGTGGCGTCGGCCACGGTCTGGAACAATTCCTCCCGGTGATCGGCGAGGAAGGCGTGCGCAGCATGAAGCTGATGGGCCTGGAAGCCGTGCAGATCGTCCGCGAGCGGGTCGAAAAGCATGCCATTGCCTGTGACCTGACCTGGGGTTACTGCGACCTGGCCAACAAGCCCGCCGAGCTGCTGGGCTTTGCCGAAGATGCCGAAGAACTGCGCAGCCTGGGCTACGCCCATGAATTGCGCCTGGTGGGCAAGGACGATATCCACAGCGTGGTCGGCGCTGACTGCTACGTGGGCGGGCTGGTCGACATGGGCTCCGGCCACCTGCACCCGCTCAACCTGGCCCTGGGCGAAGCGGCCGTGGCCAGCCGCCTGGGCGTGAAGCTGTTCGAGCAGTCCGAGGTCACCCGCATCGACTACGGCCCGCAGGTGCAGGTGCACACCGCCCAGGGCCGGGTGCGCGCCAAGACCCTGGTGCTGTGCTGCAACGCCTACCACAACAACCTGAACCGCGAGCTGGGCGGCAAGGTATTGCCGGCGGGCAGCTACATCATCGCCACCGAGCCGCTGGGCGAAGAGCGCGCTCGCTCGCTGCTACCGCAGAACATGGCAGTGTGTGACCAGCGGGTGGCACTGGACTATTACCGGCTATCCGCCGACAACCGCTTGCTGTTCGGTGGTGCCTGCCACTATTCAGGCCGCGATCCGAAGGACATCGCCGCCTACATGCGGCCGAAAATGCTCAAGGTGTTCCCGCAACTGGCCGATGTGCGCATCGACTACCAGTGGGGCGGCATGATCGGCATCGGCGCCAACCGCCTGCCGCAGGTTGGCCGCCTGGCCAGCCAGCCGAACGTGTATTACGCCCAGGCCTACTCCGGCCATGGGCTCAACGCCACCCACCTGGCCGCACGCCTGCTGGGCGAGGCCATCAGCGGCCAGGAAAGCGGGCGGTTCGACCTGTTTGCCAAGGTGCCGCACATCACCTTCCCCGGCGGCAAGCACCTGCGCTCACCGCTGCTGGCGTTGGGGATGCTGTGGCATCGCCTGAAAGAGCTGGTCTGAAAGCTGCACACTGCCCCTTGTGGGAGCGGCCTTGTGTCGCGAAAGGGCTGCGAAGCAGCCCCGGCAATTCATGCAGTGATGCAAATATCCTGGGGCCGCTGTGCGGCCCTTTCGCGACACAAGGCCGCTCCCACAAAGATCGCATCAGTCCTTCCAGAAGGGCTTACGCCCCTCGGTCAGGGCCTGCTCCCAGCTCAGCCCGACATCGCGCAACTCGTCATCGGTCAACTGCAGCAGCGCCCTGCGGGTATGCCAGCGATGCAGCATCAGCCCCCAACGCCCCAACCCTTCCGGCGCGTTGAACACCTTGGCTTGCTGCCCGGCTTCCAGCTCCTTGGCCAACAGTTGCAAGCGCACATCGCTCATGCCACCCATCACCGCATCCTCTCGTTCAGTCGATACCGTGGAGAAAGCATGCGCGTCGGCAGCACCGGCAATACAGATCCAATACAGCCTTAATATTCCCATACAGAATTGGCCGTCGGCCGACTGAATGCTGTATTTTCACCGCAACTGTACCGGTCGCTATGCCAAAGCAACGCAGGAGTATGCCGTGACCCTTTACCTGAACCTCGCCGAACTGCTTGGCGCCCGTATCGAACAGGGCCTGTACCGTCCCGGCCAGCGCCTGCCGTCGGTACGCGCTCTGAGCGTGGAGCACGGGGTCAGCCTGAGCACCGTGCAGCAGGCCTACCGCATGCTGGAAGACAGCGGCATGGTCTCGCCCCGGCCCAAATCCGGCTACTTCGTCAACGACCACCGCCACCTGCCGGCCCTGCCCGCCGTCAGCCGCCCGGCCCAGCGCCCAGTGGACATTTCGCAATGGGAGCAGGTGCTGGAACTGGTGCGCAGCACCCCACGCCAGGGCGTGATCCAGCTCGGCCGCGGCATGCCCGACATCGACAGCCCCACCCTCAAGCCACTGCTACGCAGCCTCGCCCAGCTGAGCCGGCGGCAGGACATGCCCGGCCTGTACTACGACAACATCCACGGCAACCTGGCCCTGCGCGAACAGGTGGCCCGGCTGATGCTCGACTCCGGCTGCCGCCTGGGCCCGGCGGACCTGGTGATAACCACCGGCTGCCATGAGGCGCTGTCATGCAGCATCCGCGCGGTGTGCGAGCCGGGCGATATCGTCGCGGTCGACTCCCCCAGCTTCCACGGCGCCATGCAGACTCTCAAAGGCCTGGGCATGAAAGCCCTGGAAATCCCCACCGACCCGGTCACCGGTATCAGCCTGGAGGCGTTGGAACTGGCCTTGGAGCAGTGGCCGATCAAGCTCATCCAGATCACCCCCAGCTGCAACAACCCGCTCGGCTATATCATGCCCGAGGCCCGCAAGAAGGCCCTGCTGAGCCTGGCCCAGCGCTACGACGTGGCTATCCTGGAAGATGATGTCTACGGCGACCTGGCCTACACCTATCCGCGCCCGCGCACCCTCAAGTCGTTCGACGACGATGGCCGCGTGCTGCTCTGCAGCTCATTCTCCAAGACCCTCGCCCCCGGCCTGCGGATAGGCTGGGTGGCGCCCGGGCGTTATCTGGAGCGGGTGCTGCACATGAAGTACATCAGCACCGGCAGCACGGCCAGCCAGCCGCAGTTGGCCATTGCCGACTTCATCGCCGGCGGGCACTACCAGCCCCACGTGCGGCGCATGCGCAGCCAGTACCAGCGTAGCCGCGACCTGATGAGTGACTGGGTGACCCGCTATTTCCCGGCGGGCACCCGGATCAGCCGGCCCCAGGGCGGCTTCATGCTTTGGGTAGAACTACCGGAAAATTTCGATACGCTGCGCCTGAACCGGGCTTTACTGGAGCAGGACGTGCAGGTTGCCGTGGGCAGCATCTTCTCGGCCTCGGGCAAGTTCCGCCACTGCCTGCGCATGAACTTCGCCGCGCGGCCGACACCGCAGATCGAAGCCGCCGTGCGCAAGGTTGGTGAAACCGCCCTTCGTCTACTGGATGAAGAAAGCGCCGGCACGTAACTTTGCGCCGCCCACCACGGTCCAACCCCTTAAGCCTTAGCTGCACAGGACGATCCACCCTTGAGACTCCAGCGAGCCCTGCCTCTGCTGCTGGTGCTGCTGCTCGGCCTTGCCGGCTGTGCCAGCGTCGGCACGCCCCGCGAAACCAGCCAGGCGCTGCCCGCCAACGACTCAGCCTTCGGCCGCTCGGTACTGCGCCAGGCCGCGCCCTACGGCGGCCGCTCGGGCTTTCGCCTGCTGCCCAACAGCAACGAGGCATTCCGCGCCCGCGCCGAACTGATCCGCAACGCCCAGGCGAGCATCGACCTGCAGTACTACATCGTCCACGATGGCCTCAGCACCCGCGCCCTGGTGCATGAACTGCTGCGCGCCGCCGACCGTGGCGTGCGTGTGCGCATCCTGCTCGACGACACCACCAGCGACGGCCTGGACGTCATCATGGGCACCCTCGATGCCCACCCGAACATCCAGATCCGCGTATTCAACCCGCTGCACCTGGGCCGCAGCACCGGCGTGACGCGCGCCGTGGGCCGCCTGTTCAACCTGTCGCGCCAGCACCGGCGCATGCACAACAAGCTGTTCCTGGTGGACAACAGCATGGCCATCGTCGGCGGGCGCAACCTGGGCGATGAGTATTTCGATGCCGAGCCCAACCTCAACTTCACCGACATCGACTTGCTGGGCGTCGGCCCGGTGGCCGAACAGCTCGGCCACGGTTTCGATCAATACTGGAACAGCGCCCTGAGCCGGCCGATTACCGACTTCCTCTGGCATGACCCGGATGCCGGTGACCTGCGCGCCAGCCGCCACCGCCTGGAAGTGTCGCTGGCCGAGGCCAGGACCCAGCGCAAAGCCCTGTATGACCGCTTGATGGCCTACCAGTCGCAGCCGCGCCTGGATGTGTGGCGCAACGAGCTGATCTGGGCCCATGCCCAGGCGCTGTGGGATGCGCCGAGTAAAGTGCTGGCCGATGACGAACCAGACCCGCAACTGCTGCTGACCCAGCAACTGGCCCCTGACTTGAGCAAGGTGCAACACGAGCTGATCCTGGTATCGGCGTACTTCGTGCCCGGCGAATCCGGCCTGCTGTACCTGACCCACAGTGCCGACGCGGGCATCTCGATCAAGCTGCTGACCAACTCGCTGGAAGCCACCGACGTGCCGGCCGTGCATGGCGGCTATGCGCCGTATCGGCGGGCGCTGCTGGAGCACGGCGTGCAGTTGTACGAGCTGCGCCGCCAGCCCGGCGACCCCAGCGCCCGGCACCGGGTGAGCTTCCATGGCAGCTCGGACTCGAGCCTGCACAGCAAGGCGATCGTGTTCGACCGGCGCAAGACCTTCATCGGCTCGTTCAACTTCGACCCGCGTTCGGTGTTGTGGAACACCGAAGTCGGGGTGCTGGTGGACAGCCCGGAACTGGCCGAGTACACCCGCGCGCTGGCGGTACAGGGCATGGCCCCGGCATTGAGCTACCAGCCGACGCTGGTGGGTAACCAGATAGTGTGGGTGACCGAGGAAAACGGCAGGCGGCGCATGCTGACATCCGAACCGGGTGGGATGTGGCGACGGTTCAATGCCTGGATCAGCAAGGCGGTTGGCCTGGAGAAGATGTTGTAGCGGCGATTGCTGGGGGCGCTCTGCACCCCTTTCGCGACACAAGGCCGCTCCCACAAAGGTGCAGCGTACGCCGATCAAATGTGGGAGCGGCCTTGCGTCGCGATGGGCCGCAAAGCGGCCCCAAAAATCCATCAGGCAGAAGCAGGCTCGAAGGCCCCGCGCCTCCGGGTCAATACCACCAACCCCGCAGCCCCCGCAGCCATCAGCAACGGCAACGCATGCCCGCTGATCCACTGGCCCCCCGCCCCCGCCAACAACGGCCCGAGCAGGCAGCCAATGCCCCACAGTTGCGCCACATGGGCATTGGCCCGCACCAGTTCATCATCGCGGTAGCGCTCGCCGATCAGCACCAGCGACAAGGTGAACAAGCCCCCCGCACTGGCGCCGAACAACACCCACAACGGCCAGATCGCCGGCGTGTGCAACAACAGCGGAATCGCCAGGCTGGACAACAGCAAGGTCACCGCGCAGCCGGTGAACAGGGTGCGCCGCGACATATGGTCGGCCAGCGCACCAATGGGCAGCTGCAGCACTGCGTCGCCCACCACCACGGTACTGACCATGAACAGGGCGATTTCGGTGCTGAAGCCCTGCTGCAGGCAGTACACCGGCAACAAGGTCAGGATCATCGCCTCGAACGAGGCGAACAGGGCAATGGCCCAGGCGATCACCGGCAAACGCCGGCAGAAGGCGAACAGGTCGCCGAAGGTGACGCTGCAGGCCTCTGTACTGGGCGCACCACCACGCCCAAGGAGAATCAGCGGCGCCACCAGCAGCAGGCCGGTCGCGGCCCAGAAGCCGAAGTCGTCATCCGAGCCGAGAAAGCCCAGCACCAGCGGGCCGGCCAGCTGGCTGAGGGCATAGCTGCTGCCATACAGCGCCACCAAGCGGCCACGCCATTGCTCGACCACCAGTTGGTTGATCCAGCTTTCGCCGAGGATGAACACCACGGTCAGGGACATGCCGATCATCAGCCGCAACAGCAGCCACAATGGGTAGCTGGGCAGCAGGGCCACCAGGCCGATCGACAGCGCGCCGCCCCACAGGCATATGCGCATGGCCGAGGGCACACCGACCCAGCCAGCCAGGCGGCTGGCCAGGCTGGCACCTGCCAGCACACCCAGCGCCGGCATCGCGGCCATTACGCCGATAGCGAAGCTGCCATAGCCCCAGGCTTCCAGACGCAGGGACACCAGCGGCATGCTCACGCCCAGCGCCAGCCCGACACTGAGCACCGCTGCCAGTACGGCGAAGTAGGTCCCCCAACGCATCCTTGACCTCTTGAGTTCTTGGGGCTGCTTTGCAGCCCATTCGCGGCACAAGGCCNNGGCCTTGTGCCGCGAATGGGCCGCAAAGCGGCCCCCTGGGATTACAGCTTGATCCAGGTCGCCTTCAGCTCGGTGTACTTCTCCAGCGCATGCAGCGACTTGTCACGGCCGTTGCCCGACTGCTTGAAGCCACCGAACGGCGCGGTCATGTCGCCGCCGTCGTACTGGTTGACCCAGACGCTGCCAGCGCGCACGGCACGGGCGGTCTTGTGGGCCTTGGAGATGTCCGAGGTCCAGATGCCAGCGGCCAGGCCATACGGCGTGTCGTTGGCAATGGCGACGGCCTCTTCAGCGGTGTCGAAGGCGATCACCGACAGCACTGGGCCGAAGATTTCTTCCTGGGCAATGCGCATGGCGTTGGTCACGCCGTCGAAGATGGTCGGCTCGACATAGGTGCCGCCGGTCTCTTCCAGGGTGCGCTTGCCACCGGCCAGCAGCTTGGCGCCGTCCTTGTGGCCGGCTTCGATGTACGACAGCACGGTGTTCATCTGCTGGGTGTCGACCAGGGCACCGACAGTGGTCTGTGGGTCCAGCGGGTTGCCTGGCTTCCAGCCTTTCAGGGCCTCGACCACCATTGGCAGGAACTTGTCCTTGATCGAACGCTCGACCAGCAGGCGCGAGCCTGCGGTGCACACTTCGCCCTGGTTGAAGGCGATGGCGCTGGCGGCAGCCTCGGCAGCAGCTTGCAGGTCCGGGGCGTCGGCGAAGACGATGTTCGGGCTCTTGCCACCGGCTTCCAGCCAGATGCGCTTCATGTTCGATTCGCCAGCATAGATCATCAGCTGCTTGGCGATCTTGGTCGAACCGGTGAACACCAGGGTGTCGACGTCCATGTGCAGGGCCAGTGCCTTGCCCACGGTGTGGCCGTAGCCTGGCAGCACGTTCAGCACGCCAGCCGGGATACCGGCTTCGATGGCCAGCTGGGCGATGCGAATGGCAGTCAGCGGCGATTTTTCGGACGGCTTGAGCACTACCGAGTTACCGGTGGCCAGGGCCGGGCCAAGCTTCCAGCAGGCCATCAGCAGCGGGAAGTTCCACGGTACGATGGCACCGACCACACCCACTGCTTCACGGGTGACCAGGCCGAGCTGGTCATGCGGGGTCGGGGCGACTTCGTCGTAGACCTTGTCGATGGCTTCGGCAGTCCAGTGGATGGCATTGGCCGCGCCCGGGATGTCGATGCTGGAGGAGTCACCGATCGGCTTGCCCATGTCCAGGGTTTCCAGCAGTGCCAGCTCTTCGACGTTCTTGCGCAGCAGGTCGGCGAAGCGGATCAGCTTGGCCTTGCGCTTGGCCGGTGCCAGCTGCGACCACACGCCGGAGTTGAAGGTGGCACGGGCGTTTTCCACAGCGCGGTTGGCATCGGCCAGGTCACAGCTGGCAACCTTGGCCAGGAAGCGTCCGTCGACCGGGCTCAGGCACTCGAAGGTTTCACCGGATGCGGCATCGGTGTATTCGCCGTTGATGAAGGCACGGCCTTCGATCTTCAGTTGCTGGGCACGTTGTTCCCAGTCCGCACGAGTCAGGGTGGTCATACGAAACTCCTCCTCTTGTTTAGGTGCAACGCCGCACTGAGGACTCACAGGCGTTGTCAGAATTCTGGTGGGCGACGAGCGCACACTGGCAAGCGATACCCTAAACCAGCCCGGGTAAACTATCAATATATTTGACACAGAAGGCTCAAAAGCCTACTGATGTGCATTTTATTAAACAACAACAGGAGCCGCACCATGAGCATCGACAGCATCATCGACTTCGCACAGGTCATTACCGAGGCCGAACGCTACCGCCCGGCGGCGGAAAAAATCCTCAAGGGCGAGCCCGACCAGGCGGTCTACAACCATTATTCCAGCCCGTGCGGGCAGTTTGCCGCGGGCGTGTGGGAAGGCGAGGTGGGGCAATGGACGGTGAACTACACCGAGCATGAGTACTGCGAGATCGTCCAGGGTGTTTCGGTGCTGCGCGACCAGGACGGTGGGGCCAAGACTTTGCGTGCCGGTGACCGGTTTGTCATTCCGGCGGGGTTCAAGGGCACCTGGGAGGTGCTGGAACCTTGCCGCAAGATCTATGTGATGTTCGAGCAGAAATGATTTGAGGCTGTGCCGGCCTCTGCTCCCACAAGGATTTCACCGCCCTAAAGGCTTGTGATGCACCTGTGGGAGCGGGTTTGCCCGCGAAGAGGCCAGCACAGGCATAAAAAAACCCGCGTCCTTTCGGATGCGGGTTTTTTCAGGTCGCCGATCAATTACTTGATCTTGGCTTCCTTGTACACCACGTGCTTGCGAACAACCGGATCATATTTCTTGATCTCGATTTTGTCCGGAGTGGTGCGCTTGTTCTTGTCGGTGGTGTAGAAGTGGCCAGTGCCAGCACTCGAAACCAGACGGATCAATTCACGCATGACGTTCTCCTTAGAACTTTTCGCCGCGAGCGCGCAGCTCGGCCAGCACTACGTCGATACCACGCTTGTCAATGACGCGCATGCCTTTGGCAGATACGCGCAGACGCACGAAACGCTTCTCGGATTCAACCCAGAAACGGTGGTGCTGCAGGTTCGGCAGGAAACGACGACGGGTTTTGTTGTTTGCGTGGGAAATGTTGTTCCCGGTTACTGGACCCTTACCAGTAACTTGACAGACTCTCGACATGACTCAGCCCTCTAAAACCACATGCCCAACCCGGCATGGGTTGGCCGCTTAATCTCTCAGTCTTTGGCGCCTGGGCGCCGTGATTCTGGAGGTCTTATCGGCCGCATTCGCTGATGCGACAGGCCGAGCCCCTAGAAAAGAGCGCTGCTTTATACCAGAAAGACTCGGCCGCAACAACATTAGATGAATATTGACACGAGCCTCGACGCGCCCGGCCAGCATAGCGGCAGGCCCCGTCAGCCGTCGACCGCTCGTCGCCAATTTTGTAAAAAAGGGTGTGGCCATTTCCCGACGGGCACACTAGGGTAGGCCTTTTCCAGACTGCACTGGCAGATGGGCCACTGACAGCCAAGGAGCCACTATGCGTGCTGCCGCCCTTTCCTTATTGTTCAACTCCTTGTTCGCCGCAGGCGCCCTGTTCGCCGCCGGCGTTGCCCAGGCCGCCCCGCTGAGCGTCTGCAGCGAGGCCAGCCCCGAAGGCTTCGACGTGGTGCAGTACAACTCGCTGACCACCACCAACGCCACGGCCGATGTGCTGATGAACCGCCTGGTGGAGTTCGACGCGGCGCAAGGCAAGGTGGTGCCGAGCCTGGCGGCCAGCTGGACGGTATCGGCCGATGGCCTGATCTACGACTTTACCCTGCGCGATGACGTGAAATTCCACACCACCGCCTACTTCAAGCCAAGCCGCGCCCTGAACGCCGACGATGTGCTGTTCAGCTTCCAGCGCATGCTCTACCCCGCCCATGCCTGGCACAAGACCGCACCGGGCGGTTACCCGCATGCCCAGTCGCTGCAACTGGGCAGCCTGATCAAGGCGATCGAGGCGCCCGCACCGAACACCGTGCGTTTCACCCTCAACCACCCGGACGCCACGTTCCTGGCCACGCTGAGCATGGGCTTTGCCTCGATCTACTCCGCCGAGTACGCCGACAAACTGCTCAAGGCCGGCACGCCGGAGAAGCTCAACAGCCAGCCGGTCGGTACCGGGCCGTTCATCTTCCAGCGCTTCCAGAAGGACGCCTTGGTGCGCTACCGCGCCAACCCTGACTACTTCGCCGGCAAGCCGGCGGTCGACCCGCTGATCTTCGCTATCACCACCGATGCCAACGTGCGCCTGCAGAAACTCAAGCGCGGCGAGTGCCAGGTCGCGTTGTCGCCCAAGCCGCTGGACATTGCCGAAGCCGGCAAGGACGGCAACCTCAAGGTGGTCACCACCCCGGCCTTCATGACCGCCTTCGTCGCCATCAACAGCCAGCACCCACCGCTGGACAAGCCGGAAGTGCGCCAGGCCATCAACCTGGCCTTCGACAGGCAGGCTTATCTGAAGGCCGTGTTCGAAGACTCCGCGGTAGCCGCCAACGGCCCCTACCCGCCCAACACCTGGAGCTACGCCAAGGACTTGCCCGGCTACCCGCTGGACCTGAAGAAAGCCAAGGCCCTGCTGACCAAGGCTGGCCTGGCCCAAGGCTTCAGCACCACGATCTGGACCCGCCCGTCGGGCAGCCTGCTCAACCCCAACCCCAGCCTCGGTGCGCAGATGCTGCAGGCCGACCTGGCCAAGATTGGCATCAAGGCCGAGATCCGCGTGATCGAGTGGGGCGAGCTGATCCGCCGCGCCAAGGCGGGCGAGCATGACCTGCTGTTCATGGGCTGGGCGGGTGACAACGGCGACCCGGACAACTTCCTCAGCCCGCAGTTTTCCTGCGCCGCGGTGCAGTCGGGGACCAACTTCGCACGTTTCTGCGACAGCCGCCTGGACCAGTTGATCAGCGCCGGGCGTACCACCAACGACCAGAGTGTGCGCAGCCGGCTTTACCAGCAGGCGCAAACCTTGATTCAGCAGCAGGCGCTGTGGGTGCCGCTGGCGCACCCGACGGCGGCGGCCCTGCTGCGCCAAGGGGTCGAGGGGTACCAGGTGAGCCCGTTCGGGCGGCTGGATTTCAGCAAGGTGTCAGTGACCAAGTAAGCCCGCGCCGGCCTCTTCGCGGGTAAACCCGCTCCCACAGGGACCGCGCCAACTTTGAACATGGCACTATCCCTGTGGGAGCGGGTTCACCCGCGAAAGGGCCGGTACTGGCAGCACAAGGCTCCCAGTTTTTCCTCAGGCCACAATCCACCCATGCTCGACCATCGACAGCGGCTCCCCGTCACCGATGATGATGTGATCCAGCACCCGCACATCGATCAACGCCAGCCCCCGCTTCAGCGACAGGGTCAAATGCACATCGTCCTGGCTGGGCTCACTGTTGCCTGAGGGGTGGTTGTGGCACAGGATCAAGGCCGCTGCGTTATGCAGCAATGCCCGCCGCACCACTTCCCGTGGGTAGACGCTGGCCCGATCTATCGTGCCTCGGAAGAGGATTTCAAACGCCAACGGCCTGTGCTTGGTATCGAGAAAGAGACATCCGAACACCTCGCTGACTTCATGTCGCAGCATCGCTTTCAGATAGCGCCTCACCGTTCCCGGGCTGTCCATCGCAGATTCACGCTCAATCGAAGTTGCAAGGTGCCTGCGCCCGATCTCCAGCAGCGCCTGCAACTGGCTGTACCTCACCGGGCCCAAACCAAGCTCACCGACGAAGGCCTCACGGTCGGCCTCCAGCAACTGGCGCAAGCCCCCGAACTTCACGAGCAGACCTCGCGCCAGTTCCACGACATTGCGCCCACGCACACCTGAGCCGAGAAATACAGCAAGCAATTCCGTATCCGTCAGGCTTCCGACCCCACGCTGCAACAACTTCTCCCTCGGCCGCTCTTCAGCCGGCCACTTCCTGATATTCATCCCGCCCCTCTGCCCTTGCTGCGGCCCATTTCGGCCCTGTGTTAATCTATTTCGCCTCGTACATGCGACGTTCTGCCGCAGGCATTCCCAAACGTCGCCGCCCGCTCTCACTGGAAAAAGGCAAGCCTATGCAGCGGCTGTATCGCAAGCGCATCGTTCTCGGCGTGGGTGGCGGCATTGCCGCCTACAAAAGCGCCGAACTGATTCGCCGACTCCTGGAGCACGGCGCGCAGGTGCGCGTCGTCATGACCCGTGGTGGTGCAGAGTTCATCACCCCGCTGACCCTGCAGGCGCTGTCGGGCCACCCGGTGCACATGGACCTGCTCGACCCTGCCGCCGAAGCGGCCATGGGCCATATCGAACTGGCCAAGTGGGCCGATCTGGTGCTGATCGCCCCGGCCACCGCCGACCTCATGGCGCGCATGGCCCAAGGCATGGCCGACGACCTGCTGACCACCCTGGTACTGGCCACCGACGCTACCGTCGCCGTGGCCCCGGCCATGAACCAGGCCATGTGGCGCGACCCGGCCACCCAGGCCAACCTCGAACTGCTCAAGAGCCGTGGCATCCAGGTGTTCGGCCCGGCGTCCGGCAGCCAGGCCTGTGGCGACGTCGGCCTGGGCCGCATGCTCGAAGCCACCGACCTGGCCTGGTGTGCCGCGGAAAGCTTCAAGCGCCAGGCCCTGACCGGCAAGCACGTGCTGATCACCGCCGGCCCGACCCAGGAAAACATCGACCCGGTGCGCTACATCACCAATCATAGCTCCGGCAAGATGGGCTTCGCCCTGGCCGAAGCGGCCGCCGAAGCCGGGGCTAGGGTCACCCTCGTCACCGGCCCTGTGCACCTGCCGACCCCCGACCGGGTCAGCCGTATCGACGTGGTCAGCGCGCGGGACATGCTCGCAGCCTGTGAAGCGGCCATGCCGTGCGACCTGTTCATCGCCTCGGCGGCGGTCGCGGACTACCGCCCGGAAGTCGTTGCCACGCAAAAACTGAAGAAAGATCCTACGACCGGCGACGGCATGCTGCTGCAGATGGTGCGCAATCCCGATATCCTTGCCACCCTCGCTGGCCGCGCCGACCGCCCGTTCAGCGTCGGCTTCGCCGCCGAAACCGAACACTTGCTCGATTACGCCACGCGCAAGCTCAAGGACAAGAACCTCGACCTGATCGTCGCCAATGATGTGGCCAACCCCAGCATCGGCTTCAACAGCGAAGAAAACGCCTTGACCGTGATCGACCGCCAGCAGCACCAGACCCTCTTCGCGCAGACCAGCAAGGGCAAGATCGCCCGGCAACTGGTCGCCTTCATCGCCGAACGGCTCAATCAGGTTCAATAAGTTACATGCACGCTCTTCAAGCCAAGATCCTCGACCCACGCCTGGGCACCGAATTCCCCCTGCCGCAGTACGCCACCCCCGGCTCCGCCGGCCTGGACCTGCGCGCCCTGCTCAAGGAGGACACCGTCCTCGAGCCAGGCCAGACCCTGCTGATTCCCACCGGCCTGTCGATCTACATCGGCGACCCGGGCCTGGCGGCGGTGATCCTGCCGCGCTCGGGCCTGGGCCATAAGCACGGCATCGTGCTGGGCAACCTGGTCGGGCTGATCGACTCGGACTACCAGGGCGAGTTGATGGTGTCGTGCTGGAACCGCGGCAACACCCCGTTCACCATCGCTGTCGGCGAGCGCATCGCCCAGCTGGTGCTGGTACCGGTGGTACAGGCCCATTTCGACATCGTCGAAGCGTTCGATGAAAGCCAGCGCGGCGCTGGCGGCTTCGGCCATTCCGGCAGCCACTGAGCCGAGAAATGACCGTTCAGGCCAAGGATGGCGAACTCTCTGGCGAAACCACCGTCCAAGCGTTCAGTTTGCGCCTGCCCAGAAAGCCTTTGACTAATGGAGCTTCCAGAGATGAACGACATGGCCCACCTGGTCCCCGCCGCACTGCCAGACAGCATTTTCCGCGCGTATGACATTCGCGGCGTGGTCGGCAAAACCCTTCACGCCGAAACCGCCTACTGGATCGGCCGCGCCATCGGCGCGCAAAGCCTGGCCCAGGGCGAACCGCAGGTTTCGGTCGGCCGCGATGGCCGCCTGTCCGGCCCGATGCTGGTCGAACAGCTGATCAAGGGCCTGGTCGATGCCGGCTGCCAGGTCAGCGACGTCGGCCTGGTGCCTACCCCGGCGCTGTACTACGCAGCCAACGTGCTGGCCGGCAAGTCGGGTGTGATGCTGACCGGTAGCCACAACCCGTCGGACTACAACGGCTTCAAGATCGTCATCGCCGGCGATACCCTGGCCAACGAACAGATCCAGGCGCTGCTGACCCGCCTGAAAACCAACAACCTGACCCGCGCCGAAGGCCGCGTGGAAAAAGTCGAGATCCTCGACCGCTACTTCCAGCAGATTGTCGGCGACGTGAAGCTGGCCAGGAAGCTCAAGGTGGTGGTGGACTGCGGCAATGGCGCCGCTGGCGTGGTTGCGCCGCAACTGATCGAAGCCTTGGGCTGCGAAGTGATCCCGCTGTTCTGCGAGGTCGATGGCAACTTCCCCAACCACCACCCGGACCCGGGCAAGCCGGAAAACCTCGAAGACCTGATCGCCAAGGTCAAGGAAACCGGCGCCGACATCGGCCTGGCCTTCGACGGTGACGGCGACCGCGTCGGCGTGGTGACCAACACCGGCAGCATCGTCTACCCCGACCGCCTGCTGATGCTGTTTGCCCAGGACGTGCTGTCGCGCAACCCGGGCGCCGAAATCATCTTCGATGTCAAATGCACCCGCCGCCTGACCCCGCTGATCGAGCAGCACGGCGGCCGCGCGCTGATGTGGAAGACCGGACACTCGCTGATCAAGAAGAAGATGAAACAGACTGGCTCGCTGCTGGCCGGCGAGATGAGCGGTCACATCTTCATCAAGGAACGCTGGTACGGTTTCGACGACGGCATCTACAGCGCCGCGCGCCTGCTGGAGATCCTCAGCAAGACCGGGCAAAGCGCCGAAAACCTGTTTGCCGCCTTCCCGAACGATATTTCCACGCCGGAAATCAATATTGATGTGACCGACGAGGGTAAATTCAGCATCATTGATGCACTGCAACGCGACGCCGACTGGGGCGACGCCAACCTGACCACCATCGATGGTGTGCGGGTGGATTATGCCCACGGCTGGGGCCTGGTTCGCGCCTCCAACACCACCCCGGTGCTGGTGCTGCGCTTCGAGGCCGACAGCGACGCCGAATTGCAACGTATCAAGGATGTTTTCCGTACTCAGTTGCTGCGGGTTGAGCCTGAGCTGCAACTGCCGTTCTGACCGACTATCTGTTCCTTACAGGAGCCCTGCATGACCCTCGATCGCGATGCCGCTTCCCATGTAGCCGAGGTTTTGTCCGAAGCACTGCCTTACATCCGCCGCTTTGTCGGCAAGACCCTGGTGATCAAGTACGGCGGCAACGCGATGGAGAGCGAGGAGCTCAAGACCGGCTTCGCCCGTGACATCGTGCTGATGAAGGCTGTGGGCATCAACCCGGTGGTGGTCCACGGTGGTGGCCCGCAGATCGGCGACCTGCTCAAGCGCCTGTCGATCGAAAGCCACTTCATCGACGGCATGCGCGTCACCGACTCGGCGACCATGGACGTGGTGGAGATGGTGCTGGGTGGCCAGGTCAACAAGGACATCGTCAACCTGATCAACCGCCACGGCGGCAGCGCCATCGGCCTGACCGGCAAGGACGCGGAGCTGATCCGCGCCCGCAAGCTGACCGTCAGCCGCCAGACGCCCGAGATGACCACCCCGGAAATCATCGACATCGGCCACGTGGGCGAAGTGGTGAGCGTGAACACCGACCTGCTGAACATGCTGGTGAAGGGCGACTTCATCCCGGTGATCGCGCCGATCGGCGTGGGTGCCAACGGTGAGTCGTACAACATCAACGCCGACCTGGTGGCGGGCAAGGTAGCCGAGGCGCTGAAGGCCGAGAAGCTGATGCTGCTGACCAACATCGCCGGCCTGATGGACAAGCAGGGCGAGGTGCTGACCGGCCTGACCACCGAGCAGGTCAACGAACTGATCGCCGACGGCACCATCTACGGCGGCATGCTGCCGAAGATCAAGTGCGCACTGGATGCGGTGCAGGGCGGTGTGAACAGCTCGCACATCATCGACGGCCGCGTGCCGAATGCGGTACTGCTGGAGATCTTCACCGACAGTGGTGTGGGTACCCTGATTACCAACCGCAAGCAGCGCTGATCGTCAACCTGTCCCGGCCTCTTCGCGGGTAAACCCGCTCCCACAGGTACAGCACCGCCTTTGAGGGCTGTGGAGATCCTGTGGGAGCGGGTTTACCCGCGAAGAGGCCGGAACAGGCGAAACAAAAAAGGCGACCCTCATGCGAAGGTCGCCTTTTTCATTTCCGGGCCTCGAATCAGATACCGTACTGCGCCCGGTAAGCCTCGACAGCCGGCAGATGCTGCTTCAGCTGCGGGTCATCGGCCAGGAACTCCAGCACCTGGGTCAGCGAAACGATGCTGACCACCGGGATACCGAAGTCGCGCTCCACTTCCTGGATCGCCGACAGCTCGCCATTGCCACGCTCTTCGCGGTTCAGCGCGATCAGCACGCCGGCGGCCTTGGCCTGCTGGGCATTGATGATCTGCATGACCTCACGAATGGCGGTACCGGCGGTGATCACGTCGTCGATGATCAGCACGTCACCGGCCAGCGGTGCACCGACCAGGCTGCCGCCTTCGCCGTGATCCTTGGCTTCCTTGCGGTTGAAGCACCATGGCACGTCGAGCTGATGCTGATCGGCAAGGGCCACGGCAGTCGTCGCTGCCAGCGGGATACCCTTGTAGGCCGGGCCGAACAGCACATCGAACGGGATCTTGCTGTCGACGATGGCTGCGGCATAGCAGCGCCCCAGTTCGGCCAGGGCGGAACCGGTGTTGAACAGGCCGGCATTGAAGAAATACGGGCTGGTACGCCCCGATTTCAGGGTGAATTCACCGAAACGCAGTACCCCGCGATCGATGGCAAAACGGATGAAGTCGCGCTGATACGGCTGCATGGATAGTCCCGGACACCACGGATTTAGCTAAATGGTTTGAGCTCGGGTATCATACACGCACGAGATTTTTGGGGCCATTTATGCGGATCATCAGTGTGAACGTAAATGGCATTCAGGCTGCGGCCGAGCGTGGTTTGCTCAGCTGGCTGCAAGCCCAGAATGCCGACGTCATCTGCCTTCAGGATACCCGCGCCTCGGCCTTTGAACTCGATGACCCAGCTTTCCAGCTCGATGGCTATTTCCTTTATGCCTGCGACGCGGAGGTGCCTGCCCAAGGTGGTGTGGCCCTGTATTCGCGCATGCAGCCCAAGGCAGTCATCACCGGCCTGGGCTTCGAGACAGCCGACCGCTACGGGCGTTACCTGCAAGCAGATTTCGACAAAGTCAGTATTGCCAGCCTGCTGCTGCCTTCGGGTATGAACGGCGACGAAGACTTGAACCAGAAGTTCAAGTTGATGGACGACTTCGCCAAATACCTGGACAAACAGCGTCGCAAGCGTCGCGAATACATCTACTGCGGCTCGTTCTACGTGGCGCAGCAGAAGCTCGACATCAAGAACTGGCGTGACAGCCAGCAGTCGCCGGGTTTCCTGGCGCCGGAGCGCGCCTGGATGGATGCGATCACTGGCGAGATGGGTTACGTCGATGCCCTGCGCGAAGTCAGCCGTGAAGGCGACCAGTACAGCTGGTGGCCGGACAACGAGCAGGCCGAGATGCTCAACCTGGGCTACCGGTTCGACTACCAGATCCTAACCCCGGGCCTGCGCCGCTTCGTGCGTAACGCCCGTCTGCCGCGTCAGCCGCGCTTCTCCCAGCATGCGCCGCTGATCGTCGACTATGACTGGACGTTGACCATCTAAACGCAATTGGGGCCGCTCTGCGGCCCCAATTGCTATTTGATCGGTCGCCAGATCATCGGGTAGCGATAAGGCTTGCCCTCATTCGCCCGCACCGCCGCAATGATGATCAGGATCATCACCGCGACCATCAGCATGGCGAACAGCACCAGCCCGATGAACACGAACATCAGCAGGAAGCAGATGAACCCGGCAATGGTCACGCTGATCTGAAAGTTCAGCGCCTCTTTGCCCTGGGCGTCGATGAAAGGGTCTTGCTCGCGCTTGAGGTGCCACAGCACCAGCGGGCCCAGCAGGTGCCCGAGCGGCACCACCAGGCCCAGCAGCGCGGAGAGGTGGCAGAACATCGCCCATTGCCGGATTTCGGCATTGGGCGGGGTGATCGACAGGTTCGATTCGCTCATGCCCCGCACCTCCCTGGCTGGGTTCAGTCGGCCAGTGCCGCCTGCTGCAGTTCGAAGATCTCGCTCATGCCCTTCTGTGCCAGGGCGAGCATGGCGTTGAAGTCTTCAGGCTGGAACGGCGCGCCCTCGGCAGTACCCTGCACTTCGATGAAACCACCGGCGCTGGTCATGACCACGTTCAGGTCGGTTTCGGCGGCGGAGTCTTCCAGGTAGTCCAGGTCGAGCACCGCTTCGCCCTGGTACATGCCCACCGACACGGCGGCGATCATGTGCTTGAGCGGGTTGCCGGCCTTCAGGCCACCGCGCTTCTTGATCACCGCCAGGGCGTCGCACAGGGCGACCATGGCACCGGTGATGGACGCAGTGCGGGTGCCACCATCGGCCTGGATCACGTCGCAGTCGACGTACAGAGTGATGTCACCGAGCTTGCTCATGTCCAGCGCGGCGCGCAGCGAACGGCCGATCAGGCGCTGGATTTCCAGGGTGCGCCCACCCTGCTTGCCACGGCTGGCTTCACGTTGGTTACGCTCGCCGGTGGAGCGCGGCAGCATGCCGTATTCGGCGGTCAGCCAGCCTTGGCCCTGGCCTTTGAGGAAGCGTGGCACACCGTTTTCCACGCTGACCGTGCAGATGACCTTGGTGTCACCGAACTCGACCAGTACCGACCCTTCGGCGTGCTTGGTGTAGTTGCGGGTGATGCGGATCGAGCGGAGCTGATCGGCGGCGCGACCACTTGGACGTTTCATCTGGGATACCTGTACTGGGACTTTGAATCTGCCGAGCATTATAGAGCCCGCAGCCCGGGGAAGACATGCCTATTGTCGCGCCCGGCACTGCCCGTCGCCTTTTCCTACCGGCCAGGCCACCCGTCGGTAACATGGGTGGATTGGGCGCCAAGGCCCCACTGCGCTACAATCCTGCGCCTTGCAGCCGAGAGGCTCCCACCGTTCATTCATCTACGCGAGGTACTCCCCATGGTGCACAGCATGACCGCTTTTGCTCGTGTCGAGCGCGCCGGCAGCCAAGGCACCCTGGTCTGGGAGCTGCGCTCGGTCAACCACCGTTACCTGGAACCGCACCTGCGCCTGCCCGAGGCCCTGCGCGACCTCGAAGGCGCCGTGCGTGAAGGCCTGCGCCAGGGCCTGTCGCGGGGCAAGGTGGAATGCACCTTGCGCCTCAACGAAGACAGCAACGGCAAACCACTGAAGGTGGACCGCGAGCGCGCCGCACAGCTGGTTGCCGCCGCCGAGGAAGTGGCCGGCCTGATCAAGCAGCCGGCCCCCCTGAACCCGCTGGAGGTGCTGTCCTGGCCTGGCGTGCTGGTAGCCGACGCCAGCGACCCGCAGGCACTGAACAGCGAAGCCATGGCGCTGTTCGATGAAGCGCTGGCCGAGCTCAAGGCCGGGCGCCAGCGTGAAGGCCAGGAACTGGCCCGGCTGATCAACGAGCGCCTGGACAACATGGCCAGCGAAGTCACCACCCTGCGCGCCCTGGTGCCGCAGATGCTGGCGGCGCAGCGGCAGAAGATCCTCGACCGCTTCGGCGACATGCAGGCCGAACTCGACCCGCAACGCCTGGAGCAGGAGATGGTGCTGCTGGCCCAGAAGAGCGACGTGGCCGAGGAACTCGACCGTCTCAGCACCCACGTCACCGAAGTGCGCCGAGTGCTCAAGGGTGGCGGTGCCGCCGGCCGGCGCCTGGACTTCCTGATGCAGGAACTCAACCGCGAGGCCAACACCCTCGGCTCCAAGGCCTTCGACCCACGCAGCACGCAAGCGGCGGTCAACCTGAAGGTATTGATCGAACAGATGCGTGAACAAGTACAGAACATCGAGTAAGGCCACCCCGACCATGAACCATAGCAGCGGCACCCTCTACATCGTTTCGGCTCCTTCGGGCGCCGGCAAGACCAGCCTGGTCACCGCCCTGACCAAGGACGACCAGCAAATCCGCGTCTCGGTCTCGCACACCACCCGCGCCATGCGCCCGGGCGAGCAGCACGGGGTGAACTACCACTTCGTCGTCCACGAGGAATTCAAGGCGCTGATCGCCCAAGGCGACTTCCTGGAGCATGCCGAGGTGTTCGGCAACTTCTACGGCACCTCGCGCAGCGCGCTGCAGCAGACCCTGGACCAGGGTTACGACCTGATCCTGGAAATCGACTGGCAGGGCGCGCAGCAAGTGCGCAAGCTGATGCCGCAGGCGTTGTCGGTGTTCATCCTGCCGCCAAGCCAGCAGGCACTGCGCCAGCGCCTGGACGGCCGCGGGCAGGACAGCGAAGAGATCATCGCCGGGCGCATGAAGGAAGCCGTCAGCGAGATGGTGCACTACGACGAGTATGACTACGTGATCATCAACGATGATTTCGACGTGGCGCTGGAGGATTTGAAAGCGGTGTTCCGCTCGAATCGCCTGGTGTTGAAGAAGCAGCAGCAGCGTCATGCGGCGTTGCTGAAGCAAATGATCGGCTAAAGATTGCCTGGGCCTCTTCGAGGCCCTTTCGCGACACAAGGCCGCTCCCACATCTGATGGCGTACGCCGTGCTTTTGTGGGAGCGGCCTTGTGTCGCGATAGGGGCACAAAGCGCCCCCAGCTTTATTCCTGCAGTGGCAAGGTAGCCTGCTGACGCAGGGTAGCCCCCAGGAAGTACGCCGGCGCGCGCATGCGCGACAGCATCATCAGCGCGATGCCGAGCACCGAGATGATCGCGGCAATCACGAACACCAGCCCCAGCCCGCCCACATGCGAGCCACTGCCGAAGTCCGGCGAGGCGCTATCGATGGCGGTACGCGCAAAGATCACCGACAAGATCACCCCACCCACCAGCGGGCACAGGCCGCGCATGATGAAGTGGCGCAGGCTGTCGAACAGGCTGTGGCGGAAATACCAGACGCAGGCGAACGCGGTCAGCGAATAGTAGAAGCAGATCATCATGCCCAGTGCGGTAATGGTATCGGCCAGCACGTTCTCGCTCAGGGTACGCATGGTCACGTAGAACAGGCCTGCGGCCAGGCCGGCGCAGATGGTGGCGTAGCGCGGGGTTTGCGAACGCGGGCAGACGCTGGCGAACTTTTGCGGCACTGCGCCGTAGTAACCCATGGCCAACAGGGTGCGCGCCGGCGCCACGAAGGTCGACTGCAGCGAAGCCGCCGTGCTGGCCAGCACGGCGATGGACATCAGGATCGCCAGCGGCCCCATGACCGGGCCGGCCAGGTGGGCAAACACGTTTTCCTGGATGCGCGGGTTGTTCAGGCCCAGGCCAGTTTCACTGATACCGGCAAACTGCAGGGTGGCGATGGCGGTAAACAGGTACAGGCCGAGAATCAACATCACGGTCCAGGTGGCGGCCTTGCCCGGCACCTCTTCACTGCCCACCGACTCTTCGCTGACGGTCAGGCACGTGTCCCAGCCCCAGAAGATGAAGATCGACAGCGACAGCCCGGCGGCAAAAGCCGAGAACGACTCGACGCCGAACGGGTTGAACCAGGCGAAATCGAACTCCAGCGGTGGCGGCGCGGTGGTTTCGCCGAAAGCGGCAAAGGCGAAGCCGATCAGCACCAGCAACTGCAGGGCCACCAGGCCGTACTGCACGGTCATGGTGGTGGTCATGCCGCGGCAGCAGATCCACACCGCCATGGCAATGAACACGCAACAGGTGGTTATGTTGATGAGCAGGTTGTCGGCCAATGCCGCCAGCTCATGCTTGCCGGTGATCTGGCCAAGGAACAGATAGAAGAAATCGACCGCCACCCCTGCCAGGTTCGACAACACGATGGTGGTGGCGACAACCAGGCCCCAGCCGCCGATCCAGCCGATCATCGGGCCGAAGGCACGCGCCGACCAGGTAAACGAAGTACCGCTGTCCGGCTCCGCCGAGTTCAGTTCGCGGTAGCCCAAGGCCACCAGCAGCATCGGCAGGAAGCCGACAATGAACACGGCAGGCAGGTGCGCACCCACTTCACGCACGGTCGGACCAAGGGCGCCGGTCAGGGTGTAGACCGGGGCGATGGTGGAAATGCCCAGCACCACGCTGGCCAGCAAGCCCAGCCGGCCCGTGGCCAGGCCCTTGCTGCGCTGGGTATTGCCCGCGTCGGCCGCCACGTCGGGTGGGCGGCCGGCTTCTGTGTAATTGCTCATGAGTATTTGCCGTAGATTTTGGAATTGTTTTCACAGGCCTTGCGTACAAGGCCCGCTTTCACTCATTGAAAGCTTGCTGCCGGGAACAAGTCATCCGAGACCTTCGGGTGACGTCAGAATGCCTCCTGCCGTGCGCCCTCCCGTGCTGCGTAGGCAATGCAGGCCTCGCGAAACGCCTGGAACAGGCGCAGCGAGACCGGGTTTTCGGTAAATCGCCACTCCGGGTGCCACTGCACGCCGAGCACAAAGCCCGGCGCCGCAGGCATGGACACCGCTTCGATCAGGCCATCCGGGGCCCGTGCCTCGACGCGCAGGCCCGGGGCCAGGCGGTCGATGCCCTGGCTGTGCAGCGAGTTGACCTCGAACTGCGCCGCCAGGCCCAGGCGCTCGAACATCCCGCCAGGCTCGATGCCGACAGGGTGACGAGGGCCGTATTGCACCTCCAGGGGTGCGTCCTCAGGTTCACGGTGGTCAAGGTAGCCGGGCAGTTCCTGCACGCGCTGGTGCAGGCTGCCGCCCAGGGCCACGTTCAGTTCCTGGTAGCCACGGCAGATACAGAACACCGGCACGCCGGCGGCAATGGCCGCCTGCAGCAGCGGCAGGGTCAGGCGATCGCGCGCCAGATCGTGCCGGGTACCTGCCGCGCTGGGGGCGCCATTGTAATGATGCGGTTCGATATTTGAAGGTGAGCCGGTAAAAACAATGCCGTGCAGGCGGGCCAGCAGCGCCTGCGTGTCGCTGCCCCCGTCACGGGCCGGCAAGATCAGTGGCAAGCCGGCAAAGCCGGCCGCCTCGACATACTTGTCGCCTACCGTGTGCGACGAGTTCTTCCCCACCTGCTGGCGGCAGGCGCTGACACCGATCAAGGGGACCGCATTTGCGCTCATGGGCTTACACCGTGTGCAGGTACCAGTTGTACTCGAGGTCGGAAATCGACACTTCGAACTCGGCCAGTTCGCTTTCCTTGCAGGCCACGAAGATATCGATGTAGTCCGGGCTGATGTATTGGTTGAGGACTTCGCTGTCGTCCAGCGCGCGCAGGGCATCGCGCAGGTTGTTCGGCAGGCTCTGCTCCAGCTGTTCGTAGGAGTTGCCTTCGATCGGCGCCTGGGGCTCGACCTGGTTGGTCAGGCCGTGGTGAACGCCAGCGAGGATCGCCGCGAGCATCAGGTACGGGTTGGCGTCGGCACCGGCCACGCGGTGCTCGAGGCGCACGTTGTCGCTGCTGTCAGTGGGCACGCGCACGGCCACGGTGCGGTTGTCCAGGCCCCAGCTTGGCGCATTGGGCACGTAGAACTGCGCACCGAAGCGGCGGTAGGAGTTGATGTTCGGGCAGAGGAAGGCCATCGACGCCGGCATGGTTTCCAGCACGCCACCGATGGCGTGGCGCAGCGCGTCGCTTTGCAGCGGGTCGTCACTGGCGAAGATGTTCTTGCCGGTTTTCTTGTCCAGCAAGGAAATGTGCACGTGCAGGCCGTTGCCTGCCTGGCCCGGGTAGGGCTTGGCCATGAAGGTGGTGTCCATTTCATGGTCGTAGGCGACGTTCTTGATCAGGCGCTTGAGCAGGATCGCGTAGTCGCAGGCCTTCAGCGGGTCGGCCACATGGTGCAGGTTGACCTCGAACTGTGCCGGGGCGCTTTCCTTGACGATGGCGTCGGCGGGAAGGCCCTGCTCCTTGGCCGCTTCGAGCATGTCCTGCAGGCAGTCGGCATATTCGTCGAGGTCGTCGATCAAATACACCTGGGTCGACTGCGGGCGCTTGCCGGAAATCGGCGAGCGCGGCGGCTGCGGGCGACCGTTGAGGTTGTCCTGGTCGATCAGGTAGAACTCCAGCTCGAACGCGGCGCAGATATCCAGGCCCAGGTCGTCGAACTTGCTCACCACCTGGCGCAGCACTTCGCGCGGGTCGGCGAAGAACGGCTGGCCATCCAGCTCGTGCATGGTCATCAGCAGCTGGGCGGTGGGGCGCTTCTGCCACGGCTCGTCCGACAGCGTGCCAGGGATCGGGAAGCAGATGCGGTCGGCATCGCCGATGTCCAGGCCAAGGCCGGTGCTCTCGACGGTAGAACCGTTGATGTCCAGGGCGAACAGCGATGCCGGCAGGTTGATGCCCTTCTCGTACACCTTGTGCAGGCTGGCCCGCTCGATGCGCTTGCCACGTACCACGCCGTTCATGTCGGAGATCAGCAGGTCGACGTACTGCGTGTCCGGATGGGCCTGGAGGAAGTCATTCATCTCGCTGGAAGAACTGGCGCACGGGGTTACCGACGTCATGGCTGTACATCCTTTGATTTGCTGCGGCGATGTGGGGATACGGCTGGCGCCTCACGGGCGACGATGGTTGCAGCTGTTGTTCTTTTCACTTTCCCATCGTGGGGACTGGTTACCCGACCGGGCGCATTGATTCCCGGGGGCCGTTCCACTATAAAATGGCCAAAACGCAACAGACATTGGCAATTCGGCAAGCAGAGCGTGCACCAATGCAATATCAGATTACCCATGCCGACCTTTCCCTGGTCCTGGCCCTGGAACGTGGCCGCTCGCTGGCCAAGGCTGCCGAGTTGCTCAAGGTCGATGTGTCGACGGTGTTCCGCTCGATCCGCCGGCTGGAGTCGGCGCTGGGCACCGCCTTGTTCGTCAAGAGCCGCAAGGGCTACCTGCCGACCGACACCGCCCAGGCCCTGGCCGAGCAGGCCGAACGCGCCGAGCAGGCGCTGGAGGCGGCGCGCATCGCCATGACCAGTGGCGAGCAGGTGGTCAGCGGCACGGTGCGGCTGACCTGTACCGAGGCGGTGATGCACAGCCTGCTGCTGCCGGCGCTGGCCGAGTTCATGCCCAACTACCCGGCCCTGTCGCTGGAAATGGGCACCTCCAACACCTTCGCCAACCTCAGCCGGCGCGATGCCGACATTGCCCTGCGCCTGACCAACACGCCGCCGGAGCACCTGGTGGGCCGCAACCTGGGGTCCACCTCCTACGTGGTCTGCGGCCAACCGCAGTGGCGCGAGCGCCTGGCCGAGTCACCTGCCAGCGTGCCGTGGATCGCCCCCGACGACTCGATGCAGGACCACCCCACGGTGGTCTGGCGCAACCAGCAGCACCCGGGGTTGAGCCCGCGCTACCAGTGCAGCGGCATGTCGACCATCGCCCAGCTGGTCACGGCCGGGCTCGGCGTGGCGGCGTTGCCGGACTACATGGTGCACGCGCTGCCCGGGGTGGATGCGCTGAGCGGGCCGCTGCCGGGTTGCGACACCCAGCTGTGGCTGCTGACCCGGCCCGATTGCCGGGCGTTGCGCTCGGTGCAGACCCTGTTCGAGGAGCTGACCCCGCGGTTGCGTGACGCGATGCTCTGAGGTTATCGTCAGGCTCAAGTGATAGGGTGTCTGTTCCGGCCCTTTCACGGCTGAAGCCGCACCCACAGGGTGCGGTGATGAACCTGAGAACAATGCGGTCCCTGTGGGAGCGGCTTTAGCCGCGAAGAAGGCAATACAGGGCTTGAAGGTAGCCACCCGACAAAACAGCGCTTCCCTATTGGCTGGTGATTTTTTAAACTATCGAGTCCGCCTGCCCACTATTGGGCTGCACGCCCACCGCAATTGCTACTGAGGAAGACCATGGCCCGCGTAACTGTTGAAGACTGCCTGGAACACGTGGATAACCGCTTTGAGCTGGTCATGCTCTCGACCAAGCGCGCTCGCCAGCTGGCGACCGGCGGCAAAGAGCCACGCGTTGCGTGGGAAAACGACAAGCCGACCGTTGTTGCCCTGCGTGAAATCGCCGAAGGCATCGTCACCAACGAGTTCATCGCCGCTGAAGAGATCGTCACCGAGGATCCGGTGTTCGCCGCGTTCGAGGACGAGAACAACGAGGCTGTCTGATTGATGCCAGGTCGAAGTCGCACGGCGCAAGGCCCCCTTCCTCGGCAGGAGGTGAACCCATGCCGGGTATAGAAGCCTTGGCCGAACGGCTGTCGACCTATCTTGGCCCGGAACAGGTCAACCTGGTCCGGCGCGCCTATTTCTACGCCGAACAGGCCCACGATGGGCAGCGCCGCCGCAGTGGCGAGCCCTACGTGACCCACCCGCTGGCCGTGGCCAGCATCCTCGCCGACATGCACATGGACCATCAGAGCCTGATGGCGGCCATGCTGCACGACGTGATCGAAGACACCGGCATCGCCAAGGAAGCCCTCAGCCAGCAGTTTGGCGAGACCGTGGCCGAACTGGTCGATGGGGTCAGCAAGCTGACCCAGATGAACTTCGAGACCAAGGCCGAGGCGCAAGCCGAGAACTTCCAGAAAATGGCCATGGCCATGGCCCGCGATATCCGCGTGATCCTGGTCAAGCTGGCCGACCGCCTGCACAACATGCGCACCCTGGAGGTGCTGTCCGGCGAAAAACGCCGGCGCATCGCCAAGGAAACCCTCGAGATCTACGCCCCCATCGCCAACCGCCTGGGCATGCACACCGTGCGCGTGGAGTTCGAGGACCTCGGCTTCAAGGCCATGCACCCGATGCGCTCGTCACTGATCCACCGGGCAGTGAAAAGCGCACGCGGCAACCGCAAAGAGATCGTCGCCAAGATCGAGCACTCGCTGGCCAACTGCCTGGCCGCCGACGGCATCGAGGGCGAGGTCAGCGGCCGGCAGAAGCACCTCTATGGCATCTACAAGAAGATGCGTGGCAAGCGCCGCGCCTTCAACGAGATCATGGACGTGTACGCCTTCCGCATCGTCGTCGACAAGGTCGACACCTGCTACCGCGTGCTCGGTGCCGTGCACAACCTGTACAAGCCGCTGCCCGGTCGCTTCAAGGATTACATCGCGATCCCCAAGGCCAACGGCTATCAGTCGTTGCACACCACGCTGTTCGGCATGCACGGCGTGCCCATCGAAATCCAGATCCGCACCCGCGAGATGGAAGAGATGGCCAACAACGGCATCGCTGCGCACTGGCTGTACAAGTCCAACGACGACGAGCAGCCCAAGGGCAGCCACGCCCGTGCCCGCCAGTGGGTCAAGGGCATCCTCGAACTGCAGCAACGTGCCGGCAACTCGCTGGAATTCATCGAGAGCGTGAAGATCGACCTGTTCCCGGACGAGGTCTACGTGTTCACGCCCAAAGGCCGCATCATGGAGCTGCCCAAAGGCTCCACGGCCGTCGACTTCGCCTACGCGGTGCACACCGACGTCGGCAACAGCTGCATCGCCTGCCGCATCAACCGCCGCCTGGCGCCGCTGTCCGAACCGCTGCAAAGCGGCTCCACGGTGGAAATCGTCAGCGCCCCGGGCGCACGGCCGAATCCGGCCTGGCTCAACTTCGTGGTTACCGGCAAGGCGCGCACGCACATCCGCCACGCGCTCAAGCAGCAGCGGCGCTCCGAATCCATCAGCCTGGGCGAACGCCTGCTGAACAAGGTACTCACCGGCTTCGACAGCAGCCTGGAGAGAATCCCCCAGGAACGTATCCAGGCGATTCTCGCCGAGTACCGCCTGGAGCTGATCGAAGACCTGCTCGAAGACATCGGCCTGGGCAACCGCATGGCCTACGTGGTCGCGCGCCGCCTGCTGTCGGCCGAAGGCGAGCAGTTGCCGGCACCGGAAGGCCCGCTGGCGATCCGCGGTACCGAAGGCCTGGTGCTGAGCTACGCCAAGTGCTGCACGCCGATCCCGGGTGACCCGATCGTCGGCCACCTGTCAGCCGGCAAGGGCATGGTCGTGCACCTGGAAAACTGCCGCAACATCAGTGAAATCCGCCACAACCCGGAGAAGTGCGTGCAGCTCTCCTGGGCCAAGGACATCACCGGTGAATTCAATGTCGAGTTGCGTGTCGAACTGGAGCACCAGCGCGGCCTGATTGCCCTGCTGGCCAGCAGTGTCAACGCCGCCGACGGCAACATCGAGAAGATCAGCATGGACGAACGCGACGGCCGTATCAGCGTGGTCCAACTGGTGGTCAGCGTGCACGACCGCGTGCACCTGGCGCGTGTGATCAAGAAGCTGCGTACCCTGACCGGTGTGGTCCGCATCACCCGCATGCGTACGTAGTCCGCCAACTGCAAGGAGTCATCATGAGCAAGACCGTCATCAACAGCGACAAGGCCCCTGCCGCCATCGGCACCTACTCGCAGGCGATCAAGGCCGGCAACACCGTGTACATGTCGGGCCAGATCCCGCTGGACCCAAAGACCATGGAGCTGGTCGAAGGCTTCGAAGCCCAGACCGTACAGGTGTTCGAAAACCTCAAGGCCGTGGCTGAAGCCGCTGGCGGTTCGTTCAAGGACATCGTCAAGCTGAACATCTTCCTTACCGACCTGAGCCACTTCGCCAAGGTCAACGAGGTGATGGGCCGCTACTTCGAGCAGCCGTACCCGGCCCGCGCCGCCATCGGCGTTGCCGCGCTGCCGAAAGGCGCCCAGGTCGAAATGGACGCCATCCTGGTCATCGAATGATGCCCCCGGTGACGGGCGCCCTGCCCGTCACCTTCCCTTCTCTGCAAGGTTACCCCGTCATGCGTCAAGCACTGCCCTTCGCGCTGGCAGCCCTGCTTCTGGGCGGCTGCGCCAGCCACAAACCCGAAGATTTCAACGGCACCTGGATCAACCAGGACGCCATCACTGCGGCCGTCAAGGGCGGCAGCCTGCGCCAGGCGCTCAATGAGCACGGCCCGGTGTTCGAGTGGAAGCTCGACGTCGCCAGCCAGCAGGCCAGCTACAGCAATGGTTTCGAAGCGGCCGACGGCCAGCTGAGCGCCACCGACAAGCAATGGCAGGCCAGCTTCCAGGGCGGCCAGACCGAGCAACTGTCGCTCGATGGCGACGAACTGCAGGCTGTCGACCAAAGCGGCAGCAAGCAGACCTTCGTGCGCGCCAAAGCGCCGGCGGCGGCCAACGCACCACTGGGCAGCAGCTTCGAGAAGGCGCTGTACCAGGCCTATCTGGGCGGCGACTGGAAGGTCGTCGAAGGCCAGGGCAAAGGTGCCACCGTGCGCTTCAGCGACACCGGCAACGTCACCGGTCTGCCGGGGCCAGACCGTTTCGCCCTGTGCCTGGCGGGTGATTGCGCGACCATGGGTGGCAGCAATGACAGCCTGTGGCTGGAGCGCAACCAGCGTGGTGCGCCATTCATCATCAAGCGCGATGGCGACAAGCTGGAGATCTTCCAGGCGGTGAACCGTGCGCAGCCGGATGAAATGCCGGAACTGGCAGCAGGCAAGCGCCAATGGGTGCTGGAGCGCAGCTGAGACCTGCTGAATAGCGGCCGAACACACTGGCCTCTTCGCGGGTAAACCCGCTCCCACAGGTACACCGCCAGGCTTGAAACCAGCGGTGCACCTGTGGGAGCGGGTTTACCCGCGAAGAGGCCGGTAGACTCAGCGCACGCCTTCCAGGATTGCGGCATAGCCTTCCTTGTAACTGGGATACACCGGCGCCCAGCCCAACGCCCTTGCCCGGGCATTGCTGCAGCGCTTGCTGCCGGTACGCCGCACCCGCTGCTCATCCGACCACTCGGTCACCCCCATGTACGCCCGCAGCCAGGCCACCACGTCGGCCAGCGGCGCCGGGTCGTCGTCGACGCCGATGTAGCAGTCATCCAGCACCTTGCCATCGGCATCGGCCTGCAACAGGAACGCCAACAGGCTGGCGGCGTCCTCGGCATGAATACGGTTGCCATACAGCGGAGGCTCCTCGGCCACGCGGTAGCCCTGGCGCACCTGACTGAGCAGCCACTCGCGGCCGGGGCCATAGATTCCGGTCAGGCGCACCACGCTAGCCGGGATGCCACTGGCCAGTGCCAGCCGCTCAGCCTCCAGCATCAACCGCCCGGAATAGCCTTCAGGCTCGGTGGCCGCGCCCTCCTCGATCCACTCGCCGTCCTTCTGTGCATACACGCTGCTGCTGGACACGAACAGCAGGCGCCGTGGGCGTTGGCCGCGCTCGGCCAGCCAGGCCAGCACATGGCGCAAACCATCAACATACGCCGCCTGGTAACCCGCCTCGTCGTGCTGGCTGGCCGCCACGCAGTACACCAGGTAGTCCGGTGCACGCTGCGGCCAGGCGGCGGGAATGGAGGGCTCGGACAGGTCTGCAGCCACCGGCACGACACCCGCAGGCAACTGCCCGATCGAGCGACGCAGGCCGCACACCTGCCAACCGCGCGCAAGCATTTGCCGGGCAAGACGCCCGCCTACATCACCACAACCCACCACCATCACGGAAAGGCCTGACATCTCTAAACTCCCTGGACCAATTGATCAGCCCGCCCACGCTACACGATGGATAGCTAGACCATAGGCGAAAAAAGCAACAAGATTACTTTTGTTAACAAGAATTACTTGCAATAATGGCCGCCAAATTGTTCTCGGCCTACCTCGAGGCCTTGGAGAACGTTCACTCTATTCTTCATCAGGTCCGGCCAGCATGACACGTACTCAACCTTCCGCTTCGCCAACCCCGTCGCGCGCCTGGCGCGCCATCGCCGCGCTGACGCTCAGCCTGGTGCTGGCCCCGGTGGCCATGGCCGATGAGCCAACCGCCAATGCCGCCACCCCGGCTGCCGCTACTGCTCCAGCTGCTCCAGCCGCAGCGCCGGCTGCCGGCGCAGTTGCCGCCACCCCGGCTGATGCCCCGGTCGCAGTAGACCCGAGCGTCGAAGCCCTGGTTGAAGACACCTCGCTGGGCATGGCTCACGACCTGTCCCCATGGGGCATGTACAAGAACGCCGACGTGGTGGTGAAGGCAGTCATGATCGGCCTGGCCATCGCCTCCATCATCACCTGGACCATCTGGATCGCCAAAGGCTTCGAGCTGATGGGCGCCAAGCGCCGCCTGCGTGGTGAAATCGCCCTGCTGAAGAAATCCGCCAGCCTCAAGGAAGCCAGCGACGTTTCCAACAAGGAAGGCACCCTGGCCCACACCCTGGTCCACGACGCCCTCGAAGAGATGCGCCTGTCGGCCAACGCCCGCGAAAAAGAAGGCATCAAGGAGCGCGTCAGCTTCCGCCTGGAGCGCCTGGTACACGCCAGCGGCCGTACCATGAGCAGCGGCACCGGCGTACTCGCCACCATCGGCTCCACTGCGCCGTTCGTCGGCCTGTTCGGTACCGTATGGGGCATCATGAACAGCTTCATCGGCATCGCCAAGACCCAGACCACCAACCTGGCCGTGGTTGCCCCGGGTATCGCCGAAGCCCTGCTGGCCACCGCCCTGGGCCTGGTCGCCGCGATCCCGGCCGTGGTCATCTACAACGTCTTCGCCCGCTCCATCGCCGGCTACAAGGCCCAGGTGTCCGACGCCTCCGCCCAGGTGCTGCTGCTGGTCAGCCGTGACCTGGACCACCAGGGCAGCGAGCGTGTTGCCCCGCACATGGTGAAAGTGGGGTAAGCCATGGGCCTGCATCTCAACGAAGGTGGCGACGACCTCGCCGAAAACCACGAAATCAACGTTACGCCGTTCATCGACGTGATGCTGGTGCTGCTGATCATCTTCATGGTCGCAGCCCCCCTGGCCACGGTCGACATCAAGGTCGACCTGCCAGCCTCGACCGCCAAGCCGGCGCCGAGGCCCGAGAAACCGGTGTTCGTCAGCGTCAAGGCCGACCAGAAGCTGTACGTCGGCGACGATCAGGTCCCTGCCCCCGACCAGCTTGGCCCGATGCTCGATGCCAAGACCAAGGGCGACAAGGAAACCACCATCTTCTTCCAGGCTGACAAAGGCGTGGATTACGGTGACCTGATGGAAGTGATGAACAACATGCGCGCGGCCGGCTACCTGAAAGTCGGTCTGGTAGGTCTCGAGACGGCAGCCAAGAAATGACAAGAACGCGCTCGAACATGGCGCGCTACGGTGGCAGCCTGGCGATCGTGCTGGGTGTGCACGTGGTCGCCGTGCTGCTGACGCTCAACTGGTCGGTGCCCCAGGCCATCGAACTGCCCCCGGCAGCCATGATGGTCGAGCTGGCACCGTTGCCGGAGCCTGCGCCACCACCCCCTCCGAAAGCGGCCCCACAGCCACCGGCACCGGTCGAGGAACCGCCGCTGCCGAAGCTGGCCGAGGCCCCCAAACCCAAGATCGCCATTCCCAAGCCGCCCAAGCCGAAGGCCAAGCCGCAGCCGCCCAAGCCCGAGAAAAAGCCTGAGCCGCCGAAGGAAGCACCGCCGACCGAACAAACGGTAGACGCACCGCCCAGCAACACGCCACCGCAGAAGTCCGCTGCACCGGCGCCGAGCATTGCGTCCAACAGCAACGCCCTGCCGACCTGGCAGAGCGACCTGCTGCGTCATCTGGCCAAGTACAAGCGCTACCCGGAAGACGCGCGCCGTCGCGGCCTGCAGGGCATCAACCGCCTGCGCTTCGTGGTCGACGCCGAAGGCAAGGTGGTGTCGTATTCCATGGCCGGTGGCTCGGGCAGTGCCGCCCTGGACCGGGCGACCCTGGAAATGATCCGCCGGGCCGGTACGGTACCCAAACCGCCACCCGAGTTGCTGAACAACGGCACGATCGAAGTCGTGGCACCGTTCGTCTACTCGCTGGACCGCCGCTGAGACTTTTGTTTCTGTCACAAATCGGCAAGTCTGATAACGTGCGTCTATCGATTGCAGCCGCTATGCTGGGCCCGCAACTTCATGGACGCACGTTATGACCCTCACAGAATTACGCTACATCGTCACACTCGCCCAGGAACAGCACTTCGGCCATGCCGCCGAACGCTGCCATGTGAGCCAGCCGACCCTGTCGGTCGGTGTGAAGAAGCTCGAGGATGAGCTTGGCGTGTTGATTTTCGAGCGCAGCAAGAGCGCGGTACGCCTGACCCCGGTCGGCGAAAGCATCGTCGCCCAGGCGCAGAAGGTACTGGAGCAGGCCCAGGGCATTCGCGAACTGGCCCAGGCCGGCAAGAACCAGCTGACCGCCCCGCTCAAGGTCGGTGCCATCTATACCGTCGGCCCGTACCTGTTCCCGCACCTGATCCCGCAGCTGCACCGTGTGGCGCCGCAGATGCCGCTGTACATCGAAGAAAACTTCACCCACGTATTGCGCGAAAAGCTGCGCAACGGCGAACTGGACGCAGTGATCATCGCCCTGCCGTTCAACGAAGCCGACGTGCTGACCCTGCCGCTGTACGACGAGCCATTCTGCGCCCTGATGCCGGCCGACCACCCGTGGACGGCGAAAAAGACCATCGACACCGCCATGCTCAACGACAAGAGCCTGTTGCTGCTCGGTGAAGGCCACTGCTTCCGCGACCAGGTACTGGAAGCCTGCCCAACGCTGAACAAGGGCGGTGAAGGCTCCAGGCACACCACGGTCGAGTCCAGCTCGCTGGAAACCATCCGTCACATGGTGGCCTCGGGCCTTGGCGTGTCGATCCTGCCGCTGTCGGCGGTGCACAGCCACCACTACGCCCCCGGCGTCATCGAGGTCCGCCCACTGACCGCACCGGCACCATTCCGCACCGTGGCCATCGCCTGGCGCGCCAGCTTCCCGCGGCCGAAGGCCATCGAGATCCTCGCCGACTCGATCCGCCTGTGCTCGGTCGCCAAAGCCCCTGCGGAACAGCCGGCCTGAGTCATGAGTGAGCTGTCGAAGGTCCCGGTCACGGTACTCAAGGGGGTTGGTGAGGCCATGGCGGAGAAACTCGCCAAGGTCGGCCTGGAGAACCTGCAGGACGTGCTGTTCCACCTCCCCCTGCGCTACCAGGATCGCACCCGCGTCGTACCGATCGGGCAGTTGCGTCCGGGCCAGGACGCGGTGATCGAAGGCGTGGTCAGCGGCGCCGACGTGACCATGGGCAAGCGCCGCAGTCTTGTAGTGCGCCTGGGTGACGGCAGCGGCGTGCTGAGCTTGCGCTTCTACCACTTCAGCAACGCGCAGAAGGAAGGCCTCAAGCGTGGCACTCACCTGCGCTGCTACGGCGAAGCCCGCCCTGGTGCTTCGGGCCTGGAAATCTACCACCCGGAATACCGCGCGCTGAATGGCGACGAGCCGCCGCCACCGGTCGAGCAGACCCTGACGCCGATCTACCCGTCCACCGAAGGCCTTACCCAGCAACGCCTGCGGCTGCTGTGCCAGCAGAGCCTGGGCCTGCTCGGCCCGCGCAGCCTGCCGGACTGGCTGCCCGACGAACTGGCCAGGGACTACCAGCTGGCACCGCTGGACGATGCCATCCGCTACCTGCACAACCCGCCGGCCGATGCCGACCTCGACGAGCTTGCCGAAGGCCAGCACTGGGCCCAGCACCGCCTGGCCTTCGAAGAGCTGCTGACCCACCAGCTGTCGCAGCAACGCCTGCGCGAAAGCCTGCGCAGCCTGCGCGCACCGGTGCTGCCCAAGGCCCAGCGCCTGCAGGCGCAGTACCTGGCCAACCTGGGCTTCCAGCCGACCGGCGCGCAGCAGCGGGTGGCCAACGAAATTGCCTACGACCTCAGCCAGCACGAGCCGATGATGCGCCTGGTGCAGGGCGACGTGGGTGCCGGCAAGACCGTGGTCGCCGCCCTGGCTGCCCTGCAGGCCCTGGAGGCCGGCTACCAGGTGGCCCTGATGGCGCCCACCGAGATCCTCGCCGAACAGCACTACATCACCTTCAAGCGCTGGCTCGAACCGCTGGGCATCGAAGTGGCCTGGCTGGCCGGCAAGCTCAAGGGCAAGGCCCGGGCAGCCGCCCTGGAGCAGATCGCCAACGGTGCACCGATGGTGGTCGGCACCCACGCGCTGTTCCAGGAAGAGGTGAAGTTCAAGCACCTGGCCCTGGCGATCATCGATGAACAGCACCGTTTTGGCGTGCAGCAACGCCTGGCCCTGCGCAAGAAGGGCGTGGCCGGCGAGCTGTGCCCGCACCAGCTGATCATGACCGCCACGCCTATTCCGCGCACCCTGGCCATGAGCGCCTACGCCGACCTGGACACCTCGGTGCTCGACGAACTGCCGCCCGGGCGCACCCCGGTGAACACCGTGCTGGTGGCCGACAGCCGCCGCTTCGAAGTGGTCGAGCGGGTACGCGCCGCCTGCGCCGAAGGGCGCCAGGCCTACTGGGTGTGCACCCTGATCGAAGAGTCCGAAGAACTGACCTGCCAGGCCGCCGAAAGCACCTACGAGGAGCTGGGCAGCGCCCTGGGCGAACTGCGGGTGGGGCTGATCCACGGTCGCATGAAGCCGGCGGAAAAGGCTGAAATCATGGCCGAGTTCAAGGCCGGCAACCTGCAGTTGCTGGTCGCCACCACGGTCATCGAGGTGGGCGTGGACGTGCCCAACGCCAGCCTGATGATCATCGAGAACCCCGAGCGCCTGGGCCTGGCCCAGTTGCACCAGCTGCGCGGCCGGGTTGGCCGGGGCAGCGCCGTAAGCCATTGCGTGCTGCTGTACCACCCGCCACTGTCGCAGATCGGCCGCGAACGGTTAGGGATCATGCGGGAAACCAACGACGGCTTCATCATCGCCGAGAAAGACCTGGAGCTGCGTGGCCCCGGCGAGATGCTCGGCACCCGCCAGACCGGCCTGCTGCAGTTCAAGGTCGCCGACCTGATGCGCGATGCCGACCTGCTGCCGGCCGTGCGCGACGCCGCCCAGGCCCTGATCGCACGCTGGCCGGAGCACGTCAGCCCACTGCTCGACCGCTGGCTGCGCCATGGCCAGCAATATGGCCAAGTGTGACGCTCGTCCCATAATGGATCCAGTTTCGCCCCGAGGCTGGTTATACTTTGCGTTTAAAAGAATCAGTGGATACGGACCATGACTGAAGTTGCCCTGGAAACCGCAACCCCACACGCTCCCTCGGTCATCCGGCTGCTGCTCGACAAACTCGGCGTAGCCTACCGCGAGGTGGTCGAACATCCGCACCTGCCGCCAGCGTCGCGGGTACAGGCCGTGCTGCTCGATGACGAGGTCGGCGCCCTGATGGTGCTGTTCCCGCAAAGCCAGCTGCTGGACCTTGACCGCCTGGCCGAACTGACCGGGCGCAAGCTCACGGCGGTGTCGGTGCCGCGCCTGAAGCAGATGCTGGACAAGCATCAGCTCAAGGCCCTGCCGGGTATCCCGGCGCTGACCAGCTCGCCGTGCCAGTACGAAAAGAGCCTGCTCGACGCCGATAGCGTGTTCATCCAGTCCGGTGAAGCCGGCCTGCTGCTGGAAATCGACCGCGTGCACTTCAAGCGCATGCTGGTCAAGGCCAGCGCCAGCAGCTTCGGCCAGGAGGTCGAGGCCATCAGCCCAAACCTCGACCGGCCCGATGACGACACCCGGGAAATCACCCAGGCAGTGCAAGCCTTCACCGCCAGGCGCATTCAGAAGCGCCTGGAAGAAACCATCGAAATCCCGCCATTGGCCGACACCGCGCAAAAGATCATCAAGCTGCGGGTAGACCCCAACGCCAGTATCGATGACATCACGGGCGTGGTCGAAACCGACCCGGCACTGGCGGCACAGGTGGTGAGCTGGGCGGCATCGCCCTACTACGGCTCGACCTACAAGATTCGCTCTGTGGAAGATGCCATCGTGCGGGTGCTGGGTTTCGACCTGGTGATCAACCTGGCCTTGGGCCTCGCACTGGGCAAGACCCTGAGCCTGCCGAAAGACCACCCGCAGCAGGCCACACCATACTGGCAGCAGTCGATCTACACTGCTGCCGTCATCGATGGCCTGACCCGTGCCATGCCGCGCGCCGAACGCCCGGAAGCTGGCCTGACCTATCTGGCCGGGCTGCTGCACAATTTCGGCTACTTGCTGTTGGCACACGTGTTTCCGCCGCACTTCTCGCTGATCTGCCGCCACCTGGAGGTCAACCCGCACCTGTGCCACACCTACGTGGAACAACACCTGCTGGGCATCAGCCGCGAACAGATCGGAGCCTGGCTGATGAAGCTGTGGGACATGCCGGAAGAACTGTCCACCGCGCTGCGCTTCCAGCACGACCCAGCCTATGAAGGCGAGTATTCGGCATTCCCCAACCTGGTATGCCTGGCCACCCGCCTGCTGCGCTCGCGGGGGATTGGCTCGGGGCCGCAGCAGGAGATTCCTGACGAGCTGCTGGAGCGGCTGGGGATAACCCGGGACAAGGCCGAGGAAGTGGTGAACAAGGTGCTCGAGGCCGAGAACCTGCTGCGCGAGCTGGCTTCGCAGTTCCACGCACCGCATTGAGCATTAACGCGTAACCTGTGGGAGCGGGCATGCCCGCTCCCACAGGTAAGGCGTCAAGATCCCCGTTGGGTTTCAGCCCTTCTTCTTCGGCTTCAGGTACTTCATCAACCCCTGGAACCACATCACCAGGGCCGGGTTGCCCTTGATCTGGATGTGCTTGTCCTGAATCCCCTGCATGAACGCCAACTGCTTGTTACCCGCCTGCAGGGTAGCGAAGCCATAGGCGGCGTCCTTGAAGGCAATGGCGAACGCCGGCTGCGGGTGCGCGCCGCCTTTGCTGCTGATGCATTCGTTGTTGACGATGAAGTGCCGGGCGACCTTGCCGTCCAGAGTCTGCATCTGGAACACCAGGTCCTTGCCCTTGAGCTGCTGCTGGAAAGCCGGGTTGTTACGGCTGGCCCTGGCCATCAACAGCCCCATGGCCCAGAGAAGAAAGCGGAACTTCATCAACGCGCCTCGAATTAAAAGTGACTAAGGCGCGCAGTTTATCCTTTTACAGAACTATTTATGCAAGTTCGAAACATTTTGCCTGCAGAAAGCACAACGGGCGCCCTGGGGCGCCCGCTTGGCTGACACTGGGTTGTCAGGGAGCGATCACTTGCCTTTCTTGGCCGGCTTGACGGGGGCGTTGACGCTGTCGCGCAGGTTCTTGCCTGGCTTGAAGGCCACGGTATTGCTGGCCTTGATCTTGACCGGCTCACCGGTTTGCGGGTTCTTGCCGGTACGCGCACCGCGATGGCGTTTTTCGAAGGTGCCGAAACCGACCAAAGTCACGGTGTCCTTGTCCAGGGCACCCGTGATGCTGTCGAGAATCGCGTTCAAAACCTGATTGGCCTTTTCCTTGGTCAGATCGGCCTTTTCGGCGATGACGGCGGCGAGTTCTGGTTTGCGCATAGTGAAGCCTCTTTGACGGAATTCTTGTTGTTATGCCGTGCTGCCCTGGGAGCAGCGCTCAAGGCACCGCAGGCTCTAATCTGCGGCAGACGGAAGTGAGAATGGCACGTGCACCGGGGCCGCGCCAGTATCTGGGCGGCCATTGTGCAAGCAACAACAGGATAAATCCGACAGAACACCAGCTATTTACGCCATAACGGCCGGCAGCTGGCGATTCAGGGCCAGCTTGTCCATCACGGCCGCCCCGGTCAGGGCGTAGCCCAGCAGCTTGCCGTCGGCATCAAGGCAGAGCACCTTGAGGTCACTGCCCTGCCCGTCCACCTGCCAGGTGCCTTCGTGGCCCTGGGGCGGCGGCGAAACCACCAGCGGGCAGACGGGGGTTTTCACGGTGATCGGCATCGGCCCGTAGGCGACCGTTGTCGGCTTGCCGGCCAGGGTTTGCGCCAGGGCGCGGGCGCAGCTCATCAGCGGCATCACATAGAGCAGGTTGATGCCATCGACCTCGGCACAGTCGCCAAGGGCAAAGATGTTGGCGTGGGACGTACGCAGCTGGCGATCCACGCAAACGCCGCGGTTGGTCTGCAGCCCGGCGGCGGCGGCCAGGTCGGTGCGCGGGCGCAGGCCGATGGCCGAAACCACCAGGTCGCAGGCGATTACGCTGCCATCGGACAGGTGTGCCTCCAGGCCCTGGCCCACCTGCTGCAGCCGGGTCAGTACCGGGCCGAGGTGAAAGCGCACGCCCAGGCCTTGCAGCCCGGCCTGCACGGCAGTGGCAGCGGCCGGGTGCAGCAGGGTCGGCATGACTTGCTCGCACGGCGCCACCACATCGACCTGGAAGCCGCCCAGGCTCATGTCGTTGGCGAATTCGCAGCCGATCAGGCCGGCACCGAGGATCAGCACGCGCTGTTTGCCGACGGCGGCAGCACGGAAGCGCGCGTAGTCTTCCAGGTCGTTGATCGGGAACACCCGATCGCCGCCATCGCCTTCGATCGGCACCTGCACGGTCTGCGCGCCCCAGGCCAGCACCAGGTCGCGGTACTCCACCGCCTCCTCGCCAATCCACAGGCGCTTGTGGCCCGGGTCGATGCCGCTGATGCGGGTATGGGTGCGAATCTCGGCGTTCAGTTGCTCGGCCATGGCGCCCGGCTCGGCCATGCACAGGCCATCGGCGTCTTTCTGCTTGGCAAAGCCGGTGGACAGCATGGGCTTGGAGTAGGAGCGACCGTCATCGGCGGTGATCAGCAGCAGCGGCGTCTGCGCATCGAGCTTGCGAAATTCACGGGCCAGGTTGTAGCCCGCAAGGCCGGTGCCGATGATTACCACAGGGGACGTCATGTCGTGCTTTCCTCGATTAGCCGATGGAGA
Source organism: Pseudomonas sp. SF2 (assembly GCF_036858055.1). NCBI lineage: Bacteria > Pseudomonadati > Pseudomonadota > Gammaproteobacteria > Pseudomonadales > Pseudomonadaceae > Pseudomonas > Pseudomonas sp. SF2. The sequence continues at coordinate 124,552 of NZ_JAMBDI010000007.1, forward strand.
TCATTTCAAAGTCGCTCTTGCCGACGCCGCAGTCGGGGCACAGCCAGTCTTCAGGCACGTCTTCCCAGCGGGTGCCGGGGGCGATGCCGTCGTCGGGCCAGCCCTCGGCTTCGTCGTAGATCAGGCCGCAGACAATACATTGCCACTTTTTCATGGGGGTGGGTTTCCTCGCTTCAGGCTGGGGCTTTGTGTTGCTGCTGATGGCCTCTTCGCGGGCACGCCCGCTCCCACAGGAGTTGTGCATAACCTGTAGGAGCGGGCGCGGCCGCGAAGAGGCCAGCGCGCAATTCGTGGGGCTTTGTAGCGGCCCTGCCAGCAGTATGCAAGCAGTCGGGGCAATCATGCTAAGCTCGCCGCCTCTCTGGTTGTAACAAGCAGACCGACGTGTCGTACGAATCCCCGCAAGCAGCCGCTGTCGCGTGGCTGCCGTATTCACGGCTGGCGACCGACATCGACCAGCCCACCCTTGACTGGCTGTTCGACGAGGGCTCGCTGACCCGCCGCCTGACCCGCCTGTCCAACGATCACTTCTCCGTCACCCCGCTGTTCGAGGGCTGGCAGCCGCTGCGCGATGACGAATGCCAGGCACTGGGCATCGCCGCCGGCGCCGAGGGCTGGGTGCGTGAGGTGTACCTGCGCGGCCATGGCCAACCCTGGGTGTTCGCCCGCAGCGTCGCCAGCCGCAGCGCCCTGGAGCGCGGCGGGCTGGACCTGGAAACCCTGGGCAGCCGCTCGCTGGGCGAGCTGCTGTTCTGCGACCAGGCGTTCATCCGCCACCCCATCGAGGTGTGCAGTTATCCACAGGCCTGGCTACCGAGCGAAGCCGCCCATGCGGCGCTGTGGGGCCGCCGTTCGCGCTTCGAGCGTGACGGCCTGGACCTGCTGGTGGCAGAGGTATTTCTGCCAGCATTGTGGCAAGCGGCCAAGGAGGAAAACCGCTGATGTACCTGCAACTGCTCAAGTCGCTCAACCGCCTGCACCCACGGGCCTGGGACTTCGTCCAGCTCAGCCGCATGGACCGGCCGATTGGTATCTACCTGCTGCTGTGGCCGACCTTGTCGGCGGTGTGGATTGCCGGCAACGGCTCACCAACCCTGGCCAACGTGCTGATCTTCGGCCTCGGCGTGGTGCTGATGCGCGCCGCAGGCTGCTGCATCAACGACTTTGCCGACCGCAAGGTGGACGGTCACGTCAAGCGCACCGCCGACCGCCCCCTGGCCAGTGGCCGGGTCCGGCCACGCGAAGCACTGGCGCTGTTCGCCATCCTGGTCGGAGTGAGCTTCCTGCTGGTGCTGTGCACCAACAGCCGCACGGTGTGGCTGTCGTTCGGCGCGGTGGCACTGGCGTTCTGTTACCCGTTCATGAAGCGCTACACCTATTACCCGCAGGTGGTGCTGGGGGCGGCATATTCCTGGGGCATTCCCATGGCCTTCACCGCAGCGGGTGGCGAGCTGACGGCCAGCGCCTGGCTGCTGTATATCGCCAACCTGCTGTGGACTGTGGGTTACGACACCTACTACGCCATGGTTGACCGTGATGACGACCTGAAGATTGGCGTGAAGTCGACCGCAATCCTGTTCGGCGACGCCGACCGCACCATCATCCTGACCTTGCAGCTGCTGTCGCTGGGCTGCCTGTTGCTGGCCGGCAACCGCTTCGAGCTGGGTGGCTGGTTCCATCTGGGGCTGCTGGGCGCGGCGGCGTGCTTTGCCTGGGAATACTGGTCGACGCGCAAGCTGGACCGGGAGTCGTGCTTCAAGGCGTTTCTGCACAATCACTGGGCGGGGATGCTGGTGTTCATCGGGGTGGTGCTGGATTACGCAATGCGCTGAAGCTGATGGCCCTATCGCCGGCAAGCCAGCTCCCACAGGTACAGCGCTGCCATCAAGGCTTGCATACAACCTGTGGGAGCTGGCTTGCCGGCGATGGGCCGCTAAGCGGCCCCGGGATCTCAAGGCTTGGCGACGTGCCAGACGTCCTTCATGCCGTCACCGGTCATATCACCGGCCTTCTTGTCCTTGACGAAGGTATACAGCGGCTTGCCGTCGTAGGCCCACTGCATCGAACCGTCGTCACGCTTGACCTGGGTCCACTTGCCAGAAGCCATTTCACCGCCCTTGACCATCAGCGGCGGCCAGTTGGCGGCGCATTCGCCATTGCACATCGACTTGCCACCCGCATCCTTGTCGAAGGTGTACAGGGTCATGCCGGCATGATCGACCAACATCCCGCCCTTCTCCATCGCATGGTCGGCCAAGGCCACCCCCGGGAGCGCCAGCGCAGTGAAAAGGGCCATCCAGCTCAGCGTTTGTCGTGTCATTGGATTCACCATTGATTCGGGGGGATTGAGTTCGGGTTGCCACGATTGCGGCCCTTTCAAGCCTAGTTCAGTCACGGAATGTCGCCAGAACGGCCAACACCCTGTCACACAGCTGCAATAATTCCGTTATCTAATGCGGGCCAAGACACCGTATCCAGGAGAGGTTTTGAGCATGGTTGGCAGGAACATTCTGATCGTCGACGACGAAGCGCCGATTCGCGAGATGATCGCCGTTGCCCTGGAAATGGCTGGCTATGACTGCCTGGAAGCGGAAAACTCCCAACAGGCCCACGCGATCATCGTCGACCGCAAACCGGACCTGATCCTGCTCGACTGGATGCTGCCGGGCACCTCCGGCATCGAGCTGGCCCGCCGCCTCAAGCGCGACGAGCTGACCGGCGACATCCCGATCATCATGCTCACCGCCAAGGGTGAGGAGGACAACAAGATCCAGGGCCTGGAAGTGGGCGCCGACGACTACATCACCAAGCCGTTCTCGCCGCGTGAACTGGTCGCCCGCCTGAAAGCCGTGCTGCGCCGCTCCGGCCCGAGCGACAGCGAGGCACCGATCGAAGTCGGCGGCCTGCTGCTCGACCCGATCAGCCATCGCGTGACCATCGACGGCAAGCCCGCCGAAATGGGCCCCACCGAATACCGACTGCTGCAGTTCTTCATGACCCACCAGGAGCGCGCCTACACCCGTGGCCAGCTGCTGGACCAGGTGTGGGGTGGTAACGTCTATGTCGAGGAACGCACCGTCGATGTGCACATCCGCCGCCTGCGCAAGGCGCTGGGTGAAGCCTACGAAAATCTGGTACAAACCGTCCGGGGCACCGGCTACCGCTTCTCGACCAAGAGCTGATCGAGCTGAAAAGCGCCAAGCTGCACGTCGTTGTACAAGGACCGTCAATTGAACCAGAACTGGCACGCGACCCTGATTCGCCACCTGCTGCTGCTGATCACCGTCTGCCTGATCGGCGGGCTGGTCAGCGGCTACTATGGCTGGAGCCTGGCCATCGGCCTGGCGCTGTACCTGGGCTGGACCCTCAAGCAGCTGCTGCGCCTGCATGACTGGCTGCGCAACCACCAACCCGACGAAGCACCGCCCGATGGCTACGGCCTGTGGGGCGAGGTGTTCGACAGCATCTACCACCTGCAACGCCGCGACCAGCGCGTGCGCGGCCGCCTGCAGGCGGTGATCGACCGGGTGCAGGAGTCCACCGCTGCGCTGCGTGACGCGGTGATCATGCTCGACAGCGACGGCAACCTGGAATGGTGGAACCGCGCCGCCGAGACCCTGCTGGGCTTCAAGACCCCACAGGACGGCGGCCAGCAGGTGACCAACCTGGTGCGCCACCCGCGCTTCAAGGAATACTTCGAGGCGGAGAACTACCTAGAACCGCTGGAAATCCCCTCGCCGATCAATGACCGCATGCGCGTGCAGCTGCACATCACCCGCTACGGCAACAACGAGCACCTGATGCTGGTGCGCGATGTTACCCGCATCCACCAGCTGGAGCAGATGCGCAAGGACTTCGTCGCCAACGTGTCCCACGAGCTGCGCACGCCGCTGACGGTGATCACCGGCTACCTGGAAACCCTGCTGGACAACGTCGAGGACGTGAACCCGCGCTGGAGCCGAGCCCTGCAGCAGATGAGCCAGCAAGGCTCGCGCATGCAGACGCTGCTCAACGACCTGTTGCTGCTGGCCAAGCTGGAGGCCACCGACTACCCGTCGGACAACCAGCCGGTGGCAGTCGATGCCTTGCTCACCGCGATCAGGAACGACGCCCAGGCCCTGTCCGGGCCACGCAACCAGCGCATCACCCTGGAAGCCACACCCGGCGTGAAGCTCAAGGGCAGCGAGTCGGAGCTGCGCAGTGCCTTTTCCAACCTGGTGTTCAACGCGGTGAAGTACACCCAGGACAACGGCAGCATCCGTATTCGCTGGTGGGCCGATGCCCAGGGCGCACACCTGTCGGTGCAGGACTCGGGGGTGGGCATCGATGCCAAGCACCTGCCGCGCCTGACCGAGCGCTTCTACCGGGTCGATTCCAGCCGTGCGTCGAATACCGGCGGCACCGGGCTGGGGCTGGCGATCGTCAAGCATGTGCTGATGCGCCACCGCGGCAAGCTGGAGATCAGCAGCGTGCCGGGGCATGGCAGTACCTTTACCTGTCACTTTGCACCGGCACAATTGGCTAACGGCAAGGCTTGAGATCGGGGCTGCTGCGCGGCCCTTCGCGGGCACGCCCGCTCCCACAGGGGCCGCAATAAGTCCGCCACCCTTTGCTTTTACGGCCCCAGCCGCTACATTGGACCCCCTGTGCCAGCAAGAGCTGGCACTTTTTTTCTCTCTATCTTGAAGACGGACCCCGTAAAAACTCCATCATGGACCCTTCCCCTGGTATCAGCCTCACCTCGTTATTCGCCGATTTCGGCATGATCATCTTTGCCTTGCTCCTGGTGCTGCTCAACGGCTTCTTCGTTGCCGCCGAGTTCGCCATGGTCAAGCTGCGCGCCACCCGCGTCGAGTCCATCGCCGAGCTGCATGGCTGGCGTGGCAGCATCCTGCGCAAGGTACACAACCAGCTCGACGCCTACCTGTCGGCCTGCCAGCTGGGCATCACCCTCGCCTCGCTGGGCCTGGGCTGGGTCGGTGAACCGGCGTTCGCCCACCTGCTCGAACCGCTGCTGGCATACGTCGGCGTGGACACGCCCGAGCTGATCAAGGCGATCTCGTTCTTCGTCGCCTTCTTCGTCATCTCGTACCTGCACATCGTGGTCGGCGAGCTGGCGCCCAAGTCCTGGGCCATCCGCAAGCCCGAACTGCTGTCGCTGTGGACCGCCGTGCCGCTGTACCTGTTCTACTGGGTGATGTACCCGGCCATCTACCTGCTCAATGCCAGTGCCAACACCATCCTGCGCATTGCCGGCCAGGGCGAGCCCGGCCCGCACCACGAGCACCACTACAGCCGTGAAGAGCTCAAGCTGATCCTGCACTCCAGCCGGGGCCAGGACCCGAGCGACCAGGGCATGCGCGTACTGGCCTCGGCCGTGGAAATGGGTGAGCTGGAGGTGGTCGACTGGGCCAATTCGCGCGAGGACATGGTCAGCATCGACGCCCATGCGCCGCTGAAGCAGATCCTGGCCCTGGTACGCCGCCACAAGTTCAGCCGCTACCCGGTGTACGACGCCGAGCGCGAGGAGTTCACCGGCCTGCTGCACATCAAGGACCTGCTGCTGGAGCTGGCCGAACTCGAGCACCTGCCCGAAACCATCGACCTGGACGACCTGGCCCGGCCGCTGGAGCGCGTGTCGCGGCACATGCCATTGGCACAGTTGCTGGAGCAGTTCCGTAAGGGCGGCGCACACTTCGTGCTGGTGGAGGAAGCCGATGGCAAGGTGATTGGCTACCTGACCATGGAAGACGTACTGGAAGTGCTGGTGGGCGACATCCAGGACGAGCACCGCAAGACCGAACGCGGCATCCTCGCCTACCAGCCGGGCAAGCTGCTGGTGCGTGGCGATACGCCGCTGTTCAAGGTCGAACGCCTGCTGGGCGTCGACCTTGACCACATCGAGGCAGAAACCCTGGCCGGTCTGGTCTACGAGACACTCAAGCGCGTACCTGAAGAAGAGGAAGTGCTGGAGGTCGAAGGGCTGCGCATCATCATCAAGAAGATGAAAGGGCCGAAGATCGTGTTGGCCAAGGTGCTCAAGCTGGATTGAGGGCCATTCGCGGGCTCGCCCGCTCCCACAGGATCGCCAAAGGCCGGGCCTTTCAGATTACCTGTGGGAGCGGGCGAGCCCGCGAAGAAGCCGGCACGGATCAAGGGTTACCCGCAGTGAAGTCAGGCAACCCGCTGATCGGCCTGTCGAACCGATAAGGTATCGACTCCAGCGCCAACCCCACATTGCGCTGCACCACGAAATGCAGGTGCGGCCCGGTGCTGTTGCCGGTATTGCCCGACCTGGCCAGCATCTGCCCCTGCCGCACCCGTTGCCCCTCCGCCACCACCACCGAACCGCGCATCAGGTGCAAGTACACGCCCATGGTGCCATCCGGGTGCAGGATCCTGACGAAATTGCCCGACGGGTTGGGCCCGCGCCCGCTCTGGCTGTTCTCCGTTTTCACCACCACCCCTTCCCGCGCCGCGATGATGGTGGTGCCTTCGGGCATGGCGATATCCATGGCATAGCGCCCCTTGGGCCCAAAATGGCTGACTCGGCCATTGGGCCCTTGGGTCACGCGGAACGGCCCGCCGAGCCAGGGAAAGGCATAACGGAAGCCCTGCGGCCGCTTGCCCGGGTCGCCCATGGCCTGCAGCAGGGTCGAGCGGTAGTTCAGCAGCATTCCGGGCCGCCCCCTGAGCACGCTGAGCATTTGCGTGGTGCGCGGCGGCAGCACCCGGCGCACGATACGTGGGGCATTGCCACCTTGTGCGTTCACCAGGTTGTCCAGGCGCAACTCCACCTCCACCGGCACATGCAGCTGGTTGCGCGCCGAGAAGCTCACGCCGCCGTTGAAGGTAATCGCGTTCAGCAGCACCTGGCCTTCGGCCATTTCGACCATGGGTACGCGCCGCACCAAGGGTTTGGCACCGGGGCCGGGCCGGTCGGAATAGGAGGTCACACGGCCATCGTCGGTGATCTCGTAGATGGTCATGCCCAGGCTCGACGCCGAGGCCATGAGCAATGCACAGAACAGCAGCAGGCGGGCGGGCATGATAGTGGCTTTTTGACAGTTATGATCTGTCGAAGCCTAGCAGCGGGTTTTGTGGCGGGTATGACAGTTGGTCGGATGGCGTCAACAGGACTGGCCCCATCGCCGGCAAGCCAGCTCCCACAGGAATTGCACAAGGCCAGAGGTTGGCGCTGTACCCGTGGGAGCTGGCTTGCCGGCGACAAGGCCAGTAGCCATGACTCAGGCGCCCGGGGTGAAGTGCTTCTGCGCCGTCCCGCGGGCAATCAGCCGCGACAGGTAGTCGAGCTTCTGGGCATCCTGGTCGACGAACTTGAAGGTCAGTTGCAACCAGTCACTGTCGGGCTTGGGCTCCAGTGCCGCGACGGCATGCAGGTAGCCGTTCAGGCGCGCGACTTCGGCGCTCTCGCCCTGCTCCAGGTCCAGCACCGCGCCCTCCAGCACCTGCGGCAGCACTTCGCCACGGCGCACCACCAGCAGGGCCTCCTTCAGGCTCAGCGCCTTGATCACGCACGGCTGCATGCCGCTGGCCAGGCGCAACTGGCCCTGGCCGCGGCCAGTCGGCGCGGGGGCTGCGGGCCTGGGGGCACTGGCCAGTGGCCTGGCGGGTACGGGTGCCGCCGCTGGCGCCGCGACCTTCACCGCTTCAGGCTTGCCGGCTGTCAGCGCATTCAGCGAGTCATTGGCGAACGCCGAATTGATCCGCGCCGGGCCACTGGCCATCAGGCTGTCGAGCTTGCCGATCTTGGCCAAGGCCTTTTTCACCTTGGTCAGCAGCTGCTCGTTGGTGAACGGCTTGCCGACAAAATCGGAAACGCCCGCCTGGATCGCCTGGATGACGTTTTCCTTGTCACCACGGCTGGTCACCATGATGAACTGCAGGTTCTTCATCGCAGGCTGCTGGCGGCACCAGGTGAGCAGTTCCAGGCCGGACATTTCCGGCATCTCCCAGTCGCACAGGACCAGGTCGAACGCTTCCTTGCCCAGCATGGCCATGGCCTTGCGACCGTTGACGGCATCGTCGATGGTCATGCCCGGGAAGGCATTACGCAGGCATTTGCGGACCAGGTCACGGATAAACGGGGCGTCATCCACGACCAGCACATTCACTTTACTCATCGATACTCCTTCTGAATCCCGACTAGCCTACTGCCGAATAATGGCCATTTGCTACAACCTGGTCACGCCGGGACTTCTTCACATCGTTCGCGGGTGCCTGCCGGCTCCTCGACCGCAAACGAAAACGCCCGGCCAAGGCCGGGCGTCGATGCTCGGGAGCAACCTTACTTATCGTCAGGTTCAGCCGGAACATTAGCGTTTTCGCCGTCAGCGACAGCGGTGCCCTGCACTTCTGCCGTCATGCGCTTGAGGCCCATGTGACGCACGTCGGTGCCGCGCACCAGGTAGATCACCAGCTCGGAGATGTTGCGCGCATGGTCGCCGATGCGCTCCAGCGAACGTAGCACCCAGATCACGCTCAGTACCCGCGAAATCGAGCGCGGGTCTTCCATCATGTAGGTCACCAGCTCACGCAGGGCGGTCTTGTATTCACGGTCGATGGTCTTGTCGTACTGGGCCACCGACAGTGCCAGTTCGGCGTCGAAGCGGGCAAAGGCGTCCAGCGCGTCGCGGACCATGTTGCGTACCTGGTCACCGATGTGACGCACCTCGACGTAACCGCGCGGCGACTCGCCTTCCTCGCACAGCTGGATGGCGCGGCGGGCGATCTTGGTCGACTCGTCACCGATGCGCTCCAGGTCGATCACCGACTTGGAGATGCTGATGATCAGGCGCAGGTCGGAGGCCGCCGGCTGACGACGGGCGAGGATGCGCAGGCACTCCTCGTCGATGTTGCGCTCCATCTGGTTGATCTGCTCATCGACTTCGCGCACTTGCTGGGCCAGGCCCGAGTCGGCTTCGATCAGCGCGGTAACTGCGTCGTTGACCTGCTTTTCGACCAGGCCGCCCATGGCCAGCAGGTGGCTACGCACCTCTTCGAGCTCGGCGTTGAACTGCTGGGAAATGTGATGCGTAAGGCTTTCTTTGTTGATCATCGTTCGCTCCGCGAAGAAGCTGCAAGCTTCAATTTGTTCGTGTCATACCCTGGCCCACCCTGGCAAACACATCCTGTGGGAGCGGGTTCACNNGAAGCCGGTGCCAGACACCGCAGCGCCTGCTTCGCGGGTAAACCCGCTCCCACAGGGGCCAGGCACCTGTCCCGAGCGGCTGCTAGCCGTAGCGACCGGTGATGTAGTCTTCGGTCTGCTTCTTCGCCGGGTTGGTGAACAGGGTGTCGGTATCCCCGAATTCGACCAGTTTGCCCATGTACATGAACGCGGTGTAGTCCGAAACACGGGCCGCCTGCTGCATGTTGTGGGTCACGATGACGATGGTGTACTTGGATTTCAATTCGTAGATCAGTTCCTCGACTTTCAGGGTCGAGATCGGGTCCAGTGCCGAGCACGGTTCGTCGAGCAGCAGCACTTCCGGTTCCACGGCGATGGTGCGGGCAATGACCAGACGCTGCTGCTGGCCACCGGACAGGCCCAGTGCCGAGTCGTGCAGGCGGTCCTTGACCTCGTCCCACAGGGCCGCGCCCTTCAGCGCCCACTCGACCGCTTCGTCGAGCACGCGCTTCTTGTTGATGCCCTGGATGCGCAGGCCATAGACCACGTTTTCGTAGATGGTCTTGGGGAACGGATTGGGCTTCTGGAATACCATGCCCACACGGCGGCGCAGCTCGGCCACGTCTTCGCCCTTGCGGTAGATATTGTTGCCGTACAGGTTGATGGCGCCTTCCACGCGGCAGCCGTCAACCAGGTCGTTCATGCGGTTGAACGTGCGCAGCAGGGTCGACTTGCCGCAGCCGGACGGGCCGATAAAGGCGGTCACGCGCTGCTTGGGGATATTCATCTGCACATCGAACAGCGCTTGTTTGTCGCCGTAGAACAGGCTCAGACCCGGCACTTCGATGGCTACGGTTTCTTCGGCCAGGCGCAGGCTCTGCTTGTCGCGGCCCAGGGCAGACATGTCGATGCCGTGGGCATGGGATTCTTGCTGCATGGTCAACTCCATACGCTAACAATTCGTTTCAAAGGGCCGCCCGGCTCACGGGCGGCACGCTTGCAATCAGGATCAGCTGTCGAGGGCCTTGTACTTCTCGCGCAGGTGGTTACGGATCCACACGGCCGAGAGGTTGAGGGCCGCGATCACCAGCACCAGCAGCAACGCCGTGGCGTATACCAGCGGCCGCGCTGCTTCGACGTTAGGGCTCTGGAAACCGACGTCATAGATATGGAAGCCCAGATGCATGATCTTCTGGTCCAGGTGCAGGTACGGGTAGTTACCGTCCACCGGCAGCGATGGCGCCAGCTTCACCACACCTACCAGCATCAACGGCGCCACTTCACCGGCGGCGCGGGCCACGGCGAGGATCATGCCGGTCATCATCGCCGGGCTGGCCATCGGCAGGACGATCTTCCACAGGGTCTCGGCCTTGGTCGCCCCCAGGGCCAGCGAGCCTTCGCGCACGGTACGCGGGATGCGCGCCAGGCCTTCTTCGGTGGCCACGATCACCACCGGCACGGCCAGCAGCGCCAGGGTCAGCGATGCCCACAGCAGGCCCGGGGTACCCAGGGTTGGCGCCGGCAGTGCTTCAGGGAAGAACAGGCGGTCAATCGAACCACCCAGCACGTAGACGAAGAAGCCCAGGCCGAACACGCCGTAGACGATCGCCGGTACACCGGCCAGGTTGTTCACAGCGATGCGGATCAGGCGGGTCACCGGGCCCTGTCTGGCATATTCACGCAGGTACACGGCAGCCAGCACACCGAACGGGGTGACGATCACGGCCATGATCAGGGTCATCATCACGGTACCGAAGATGGCCGGAAAGATACCGCCCTCGGTGTTGGCTTCACGCGGATCGTCGCTGAGGAACTCCCAGACCTTGGTGAAGTAGCTGCCCAGTTTGGTGAAGCCCGACATGGCGTTCGGCTGGATGGCGTGCACCACCTTGCTGAGGTTGATTTCCACTTCACGGCCGTCGCCATCGCGGGCCACCAGGCTGTCGCGGGCGAAGGCCTGGTGCAGGCCGGTCAGGCGGTCTTCGATGGCCTTGTAGCGGCTGTTCAGCTCGGCACGCTCGGCGTCCATGTCGGCCTGGGCGGCGGCGTCCAGCTTGCCCTCCAGCTCCAGCTTGCGCGCCTGCAGACGCAGGCGCTCGAGGCCATGGTTGATGGCACCGATGTCTTTCTTCTCGAGCCTTTGCAGTTCGCTGTTGAGCTGGTTGGCGCGCTTGAGACGGGCCTGCAGCTCGTTCCAGGCGGCAGCGCCTTCTGCGACCACGCGGCCCTCTTCCTTGACGCTGACCAGGTAGCCGTAGAAGTTGCCCCACTCGCGGCGCTCCAGGGCGATCAGGTCGGTCGGGTGCTTTTCGTCCACCAGCCAGTCGCCGACCACCCAGGTGAAGTCGCTGCCGTTGAGGTCGCGGTTGCCCACCTTGATCAGCTCGCGGGTCATGAACTCCGGGCCCTGGTCAGGCACTGGCAGGCCGGCGCCCTTCAGGCGGGCACGGGGTACTTCTTCCTTTTGCACCACTTCGCCAATGACGATGTGATCGGCCTGACCCGGCACCTTGTAGGTGGCCTGGACAAGATCGGCCGGCCAGAAGTGGCCCAGGCCGCGCACGGCAATCACCGCCAGCAGGCCAACGGTCATGATCACGGCCATGGCCACCGCGCCGCCGCTCATCCAGACGCCTGGGGCGCCGCTCTTGAACCAGCCTTTGAGGGAATCCTTTTTCACGGATCGCTACCTTTCTATCAAAGCGACGAGTATTTCTTGCGCAGACGCTGGCGAATCAGCTCGGCCAAGGTGTTCATGATGAAGGTGAACATCAGCAGCACCAGCGCGGCCAGGAACAGCACGCGATAGTGGCTGCCACCGACTTCCGATTCCGGCATTTCCACGGCCACGTTGGCGGCCAGGGTGCGCATGCCCTCGAACAGGTTCAGCTCCATCACCGGGGTGTTGCCGGTGGCCATCAGCACGATCATGGTCTCGCCCACCGCACGGCCCATGCCGATCATCAGCGCCGAGAAGATACCCGGGCTGGCGGTGAGAATGACCACGCGGGTCAAGGTCTGCCAGGGCGTTGCACCCAGGGCCAGGGAGCCCAGGGTCAGGCTGCGCGGCACGCTGAACACGGCGTCTTCGGCGATGGAGTAGATGTTCGGGATGACCGCGAAGCCCATGGCGATACCCACGACCAGGGCGTTGCGCTGGTCGTAGGTTATCCCCAGGTCGTTGGTGATCCACAGGCGCATGTCGCCGCCAAAAAGCCAGCTCTCGAGGTGCGGGCTCATGGTCAGGGCGAACCAGCCGGTGAACAGGATGACCGGGATCAGGATCGCCGCTTCCCAGCCATCCGGGATACGCAGGCGGATCGACTCGGGCAGGCGGGTCCAGGCAAAGCCGGCCAGCAGGATACCGAGCGGCATCAGCAGGAACAGGCTGAACACGCCCGGCAGGTGGCCTTCCAGGTACGGGGCGAGGAACAGGCCGGCGAAGAAGCCGAGGATCACCGTCGGCATCGCTTCCATCAGTTCGATCACCGGCTTGACCTTGCGGCGCATGCCTGGGGCCATGAAGTAGGCGGTGTAGATGGCCGCGGCAATCGCCAGCGGGGCCGCCAGGATCATCGCGTAGAACGCGGCCTTCAGGGTACCGAAGGTCAACGGCGACAGGCTCAGTTTGGGCTCGAAGTCGGTGTTCGAAGCGGTCGATTGCCAGACGTACTTCGGCTCGTCGTAGTTCTCGTACCACACCTTGCCCCACAGCGCGCTGAAGGAAATTTCCGGGTGCGGGTTACGCAAGCTCAGTGGCAGCAGCTTGCCGCCTTCTTCGATGATGATGCGGTTGGCGCGTGGCGACAGGGCCAGGATGCCCGGGCCTTCGGCGGCCGGCTCGACCAGCAGGGTGCGGTGCGCGGTGCTGTGGAACACGCCCAGCTCACCTGCGGCGTCGAGGGCGACGAAGCCCTTGCGGCGCTCTTCGGCGTCGATCTGCACGACCGCGGCCTTGCCCATCTGGAAGGTGCGGATCAGCTTGAAGCGCGATTCGCCGTCCGGGTCACGGGCCATGAACCACTGGGACAGGCCGCCCTTGGAGTCGCCGATGATCAGCGAGATGCCGCCGACCAGCTGGGCGGTGGCGGTGATTTCGGTGTCGGCGCTGTCAGACAGCTTGTAGCGGCCGTTGAGGCTCTTGTCGCGCAGGTTGAACACGTCCGCGGTGGCGCGGCCGTTGATCACGTACAGCCACTGCTGACGCGGGTCGATGAAGATGTTCTTCACCGTTTCAGTCATCTGCGGCAGTTCAATGCGGTTCTGCTCGGTGGTGACCTCTTCGGTCATCATGTTTTCGGTACGGGTCAGCTCGACCACCTGCAGGTGCGCGCCGGTGGAGCCGGCCAGCAGCAGGGTGTCGCCGTTGACGTTGACACTGACATGCTCCAGCGCACGGCCCTGCTCGTCGAGCACGAACGGCTGCTCGCCGTACGGGTAGTCGATGCCGGGGGCGATGGTTTTCTTGTTGTCCGGGTAGGTGATCTTGTAGGAGTGGTGGAACACCAGCGCCTGGCCATTGGACAAGCCCAGCACCACCAGCGGGCTACCCGGCTGATCGGCACTGATCGAAGTGACCTGGGTGCCTGCCGGCACTGGCAGGTCGAAACGCTTGAGCTCGTTACCGCTCTTGGTATCGAAGAACAGTGCCTGGCCCTTGTCCGAAACGCGCATGCCCACCAGGTTCTGCTCTTCAAGCGCGATCATCAGCGGCTTGCCGGCATCCTGTTGCAGCCAGGTTGGCTCCAGGGCCTTCTTGCTGGTCAGTTCGGCACCCTGGAACAGCGGCAGCACCACATAGGCCAGATAGAAGAAGATCAGGGTGATCGCCGCCAGTACGGCAAGCCCGCCCACCAGTACATACCAGCGGGTCAGGCGGTCCTTGAGCGCGCGCATGCGGCGCTTGCGTTGCAACTCCGGCGTATTGAAATCAATCCGCACGGGCTGGGAGTTTTGGGTCATGTTGGAGTTGGCCAGATCATTCATGCGCACACCCTAGCGGTCCCGTGTGACAAAAACATTACAAAATGGTGACGCACGAAAGCCCGCCGCACAGGAAACCTGGCTTCGGACTGGAAATTCGTGGAAGAGGCCGGGCATCAGCACCGGCCTCCCCCTCAGTTACTTACTTTTTTGCAACGTTACCTGCGTGGGACAGGCCCAGGTCAGCCAAGGTCTTGTCGACGACTTTGGCCGGCAGCGGGATGTAGCCGTCCTTCACCACGACCTGCTGGCCAGCTTGCGACAGCACCAGCTTGACGAACTCGGCTTCCAGCGGGGCCAGAGGCTTGTTCGGGGCCTTGTTGACGTAGACGTACAGGAAGCGCGACAGCGGGTAGGTGCCGTTCAGGGCGTTGGTTTCGTTGTCTTCAACGAACTCGCCGCCTTCCTTCTTGGCCAGGGCCACGGTCTTGACGCTGGCGGTCTTGTAGCCGATGCCCGAGTAGCCGATGCCGTTCAGCGAGGAGCTGATCGACTGCACGACCGAAGCCGAGCCAGGCTGTTCGTTGACGTTAGGCTTGAAGTCGCCTTTGCACAGGGCTTCTTCCTTGAAGTAGCCGTAGGTGCCCGATACCGAGTTACGGCCGAACAGCTGTACTGGCTTGTTGGCCAGGTCGCCGGTCACGCCCAGGTCACCCCAGGTCTTGACGTCGGCTTTGCCACCGCACAGGCGGGTGGAAGAGAAGATGGCGTCGACCTGGGCCATGGTCAGGCCTTTGATCGGGTTGTCCTTGTGTACGAACACAGCCAGGGCGTCTACGGCGACCGGGATGGCGGTCGGCTTGTAGCCGTACTTCTGCTCGAAGGCCTGCAACTCGACGTCCTTCATCTTGCGGCTCATCGGGCCGAGGTTGGCGGTACCTTCGGTCAGCGCGGGTGGCGCGGTGGAGGAGCCGGCAGCCTGGATCTGGATGTTTACGTTCGGATATTCCTTCTTGTAGGCCTCGGCCCACAGAGTCATCAGGTTGGCGAGGGTGTCCGAACCGACGCTGGAGAGGTTGCCCGAAACACCGGTGGTCTTGGTGTAGGTCGGGATCGCAGGATCGACAGCGGCTACCGCGTTGGCGGTTGCAACGCCAGCGGCGGCAAAGGTGAGGGCCGCCATCAAACGCTTCAGTTTCATGCCTTGCTCCTAGCAGGAATATTGGGGTGTTGGATGGAACGGGCCCAAGTATCTGCAGGCCGCATGAATACGATATGACTTGAATATGACAATTGGATGAAAGGCCATCACCGAAAAGCAGGTCCGGCCTCTTCGCGGGCGTGCCCGCGAAGAGGGCAGCAGCCGTGGCGCAGATCAGCGCTTGTTGGCGAGCAGGTACACGCCCACGACCAGACCAACGGCACACAGCCCCGCCACATAGTAGGCAGGCGCCATCGGGCTCACTTTCAGCAGCGCAGTCACCACCATCGGTGTCAGCCCGCCAAAGATCGCGTAGGCCACGTTGTACGAGAACGACAGCCCGCTGAAGCGCACCACCGCCGGAAAGGCCTTGACCATTACATAAGGCACCGCGCCAATCACACCCACGCACAAACCGGTCACCGCATACAGCGGGAACAACAGCTCGGGCCGGGTCGGCAGGCTGTGGTAGAAGGTCCAGGAACTGGCCAGCAGCAGCAGGCTGCCGATCACGAATACCCGGCCCGCGCCAAAGCGGTCGGCCAGGCTGCCAGCACCGATGCAGCCGAAGCTGAGCAGCACGATGGCCAGGCTGTTGGCCTTGAGCGAGTCGGTGGGGCTGATGTGGTAGATGCTCTGCAGCAGTGCCGGGGTCATCAGGATGAGCACCACGATGGCGGCCGACAGCATCCAGGTCAGCAGCATGGACAGGATGATCGCGCCGCGATGGTCACGCAGCACCGCGCGCAACGGCAGCTCCTCGGCCAGCGCCTTGCGCTGCTGCATCTCGGCGAACACCGGGGTTTCGTGCAGCCAGCGGCGCAGGTACACCGAGAACAGGCCGAATACACCGCCGAGCAGGAACGGGATGCGCCAGGCGTAATCAGCCACTTCCTGCGCGCTGTAGACGCTGTTGATCAGGGTTGCCACCAGCGAGCCCAGCAGGATACCCGCGGTCAGGCCTGCGGTGAGGGTGCCGCAGGCGTAGCCGGTGTTGCGCTCTGGCACGTGCTCGGACACGAACACCCAGGCGCCCGGTACCTCGCCACCGATCGCCGCGCCCTGGATCACGCGCATCAGCAGCAACAGGATCGGCGCCCACATGCCGATCTGTGCATAGGTAGGCAGCAGGCCCATGATCAGCGTTGGCAGGGCCATCATGAAGATACTCAGGGTGAACATCTTCTTGCGCCCGAGCAGGTCACCGAAGTGGGCCATGATGATGCCGCCCAGCGGCCGCGCCAGGTAGCCGGCGGCGAAAATGCCGAAGGTTTGCATCAGGCGCAGCCATTCGGGCATGTCAGCCGGGAAGAACAGCTTGCCGACCACCGTGGCGAAGAACACGAAAATGATGAAATCGTAGAACTCCAGCGCGCCGCCCAGGGCGGACAGTGAGAGAGTCTTGTAGTCACTGCGGGTCAGCGGCCGCGAAGGCTGCTCGATACTGCTGGGCACGGAAGTCATCGCTCGTTGTTCTCTTTGTGGGCATGCAGGCCGCTTGGCATGCGGCTTCTGGATTGGGAGACAGGCGAAGATAGCAAATTGCTGAGCTGCGCCGAAAGCGATACAAAATCCCTACACATATTCATGAATGCGCGGTCGTCGCTGGCCGTTATGCTCTATATACTGGCGATTCGTAGGAAAAGGTTGCTCCTAACGTGGGATGTTGTGCGAAAACGCCGGTCATTATTGTCAGACGGTTTCGCAGAGTTTCCCTACGGCCGCCCAGTGAAACGAAATCGGCGTAGTATGTTTCAAGCTGAATCGTTTACCCGGCCTTTGCGCCACACCAACGAAAAGCGTCACGGGTCAGAGGCCCCATCGCATGATTGAGCTCGAACAAGAAGATCCAATCCCGCAAGGCGACCTGGCCTTGCAGATCACCGCACTCCCGCGCGAGACCAACGGGTTTGGCGACATCTTCGGCGGCTGGCTGGTCGCCCAGATGGACCTGGCCGGCACCGCCATGGCCAGCCGTGTCGCCGGCGGCCGCGTGGCCACCGTAGCCATCGACCGCATGGCCTTTCTGGTACCGGTCGCCGTCGGCGCGCAGCTGTCGTTCTATACCCAGACCCTGGAAATCGGCCGCAGCTCGATCCAGATGATGGTCGAAGTGTGGAGCGACGACCCGCTGTCCAGTGAATGGCGCAAGGTCACCGAAGCCGTGTTCGTCTTCGTCGCCATCGACGGCAGTGGCCGCACCCGCTCCGTACCTCGTCGCTGAGCCACGCCGGCGGTAAACTCATTGCATGTGCCCGGGTCCAAGGCCCACTGGCAATCAATGAGATAAATGCAATGGCTACCTTCCAGGTCGTAACCGAGCAACATGGCGAACTCAACTGCTGGCGTATCAGCAGCGACCACGCCGAACTGTTGATCGCCCAGCAGGGCGCGCAGATCCTCAGCTACCAGCGCGTTGGCCAGCCACCGCTGCTGTGGCTGAGCGACCAGGCCATCTTCCGTCAGGGCAAGTCGGTACGCGCCGGTGTGCCGGTGTGCTGGCCGTGGTTCGGCAACCTGCAGCGCAACCCCCAGGCCGTGCAGGCCATGTACCGCGGCGAGCAGGCACCTGCCCACGGCTTGGCGCGCGCGCGCGACTGGCAATTGCTGGGTATCGAGGAAGCAGGTGATGGCCTGCGCATCGAATTCGAACTGCCAGAAGCGCAGGGTGACCTGCCTGGCTGGCCTCATGACGTCGAGCTGAAGCTGGTAGTGGAGCTGGGCGAGGACCTGCAGCTGAACCTGACCAGCCGCAACATGGGCAATACCCCCGTTACCATCAGCCAGGCCCTGCACAGCTACTTCGCGGTCAGTGACGTGCGCCAGGCGCGGGTCGAAGGGGTCGAAGGGCTGGGCTATATCGAGACCCTGGCTGGCTGGGAACAACGCCAGCAGCAGGGGCCGCTGGGGTTTGCCGGGGAGACTGACCGGATCTACCTGGCAACCCCGCAGACGCTGAGCATTGTCGACCCACATTGGAGCCGGCGAATTACCTTGACCAGCAGCGGGTCGCGCTCGGCGGTGATCTGGAACCCTTGGACCGAGCGGGCCAAGGATCTGCCGGACATGGCCGATGACGGGTGGCAGCGGATGCTGTGCATCGAGACGGCGAACGTGTGGGATGACCTGGTGGAATTGAAGCCTGGGGCCAGCAGCTCGCTGGGGGTCAGGATTGGCTGTGAAATGATCTGAGTCTTGCAGTGCCTGTTCGGGCCCCTTCGCGGGTAAACCCGCTCCCACAGGGTCGCCACAATATTCAGGATTTGTGGAGACCCTGTGGGAGCGGGTTTACCCGCGAAAGGGCCGGCGCAGGCAATCAGAGGTCTGCGTCTTCCACCACCCTGACCTTCCCCGCATCCAGCGCATAGGCCGCATCGGCCAGGTCATTGCTGACCTTCTCCACCTTCAGCTTGCCGCTGACCCACAGCGGTGTGTAGATGTCATCGATCTTCAGGCCTTTCGGGTAGCGCACCAGCACCAGCTGGTTAGGCGGTGGTGGCGGCACATGGATGCACGCGCCCGGGTATGGCACCAGGAAGAACAGTGTGCTGTTGCCCTTGGCGTCGCTCTCCAGCGGCACCGGGTAGCCACCCAGGCGAATGTCCTTGCCGTTCATGGCCGCCACGGTCTTGGTCGAGTACATCACCGCCGGCAGGCCCTTGCCCTGCTTCAGGCCGCCCTTGTCGGTAAAGGTGCCCATGGCTTCCGGCGAGTTGTGGTCGATTTCGGGCATTTGCTCGAGCGCCTGCTGGTCCGACTCGGGCATCAGCTCCAGCCAGTCGGTTTCAGGCAGTTCGGCATGGGCCAGGGCGCTGGCCAACAGCAGTGGAGCGAGGAAAAAGGCACGCATGAAAATGCTCGGCAACTCGAATGAATTGCCGGGCATTCTAACCACTATTCAGCGTTTCTTGATGAATCCGTAGACCACCAGAAGGATCACGGCACCGACCAGCGCGCCAAGGAAACCCGAAACCTGCCCGGCCTGGTAGATGCCCAGCGCCTGGCCGCCGTAGGTGGCCAGCAGGGAGCCGGCAATCCCCAGCAGGATGGTCATGATCCAGCCCATGCTGTCGTCGCCCGGCTTGATGAAGCGGGCCAGCAGGCCGACGATAAGGCCGATGAAGATGGTTCCAATGATACCCATGGCAATCCCTCTGCAGTGAAGATGGAACAAGCCAAAGCCTAGACAGCGCTTTGGCTTGTCGCCATTTCAGAGGGCAAGCCGCTGTAGAAGTTCGATCAGTTGCCGATCAGGGCTTCCACTTCGGCAATCTTGCGCTCGAGGGTGGCCATGTCGTGGCAGCGCAGGGTGGCGTGGCCAACCTTGCGACCGACCTTGAAGGCCTTGCCGTAGTGGTGCAGGTGGCAATCACCGATGGCAACCACCTTGTCCACTGCCGGCACTTCACCGATGAAGTTGAGCATCGCGCTCTCGCCGACCTTGGCGGTCGAGCCCAGCGGCAGGCCGGCGACGGCCCGCAGGTGGTTCTCGAACTGGCTGCACTCGGCGCCCTCGATGGTCCAGTGCCCGGAGTTGTGCACACGCGGGGCGATTTCGTTGGCCTTCAGGCCACCATCGACTTCGAAGAACTCGAAGGCCATCACGCCCACATAGTCCAGTTGCTTGAGCACGCGGCCCACGTAGTCTTCGGCCAGGGCCTGCAGCGGGTGCGCCTGGCTGGCGACCGACAGGCGCAGGATGCCGCTTTCGTGGGTGTTGTGCACCAGCGGGTAGAAGCGGGTTTCGCCATCGCGGGCACGCACGGCCACCAGCGACACTTCGCCGGTGAACGGCACGAAGCCTTCCAGCAGGCACGGTACGCTACCCAGCTCGGCAAAGGTACCGACCACGTCCTCAGGCGTGCGCAGTACCTTCTGGCCCTTGCCGTCGTAACCCAGGGTGCGGGTTTTCAGCACGGCCGGCAGGCCGATGCTGGCCACCGCGGCGTCCAGGTCGGCCTGCGAGAGGATGTCGGCGAAGGCCGGGGTGGGGATACCCAGGTCGCGGAACATGCTCTTCTCGAACAGGCGGTCACGGGCGATGCGCAGCGCTTCGGCGCTGGGGTACACCGGCACGAACTGCGAGAGGAAGGCCACGGTCTCGGCCGGGACGCTTTCGAACTCGAAGGTGACCAGGTCGACTTCGTCGGCCAACTGGCGCAGGTGATCCTGGTCGCCGTAGTCGGCACGCAGGTGCTCGCCCAGCGGCGCGGCGCAGGCGTCCGGCGCCGGGTCAAGGAAGGCGAAGTTCATGCCCAGCGGGGTACCCGCCAGAGCCAGCATGCGGCCCAGCTGGCCGCCACCGATTACACCGATCTTCATGGGTTGAGCCTCAAGCCTGGCGCGGGTCTGGGTTGTCCAGCACGGTGTCGGTCTGTTCCGTGCGGAACTGCTTGAGCGCCGCGTGGTACTGCGGGTACTTGGCACCAAGGATGCTGGCCGACAGCAGCGCGGCGTTGACCGCACCGGCACGGCCGATGGCCAGAGTGGCTACCGGTACGCCGGCTGGCATCTGCACGATCGACAACAGCGAATCGACACCCGACAGCATCGACGATTGCACGGGCACGCCCAGCACCGGCAGGTGGGTCTTGGCGGCGCACATGCCTGGCAGGTGGGCTGCACCACCGGCACCGGCGATGATCACCTCGATGCCACGGCCCTCAGCCTCCTCGGCATACTGGAACAGCAGATCCGGGGTGCGGTGGGCGGAAACCACCTTCACTTCGTAGGGAATGCCGAGTTTTTCCAGCATATCGGCGGTGTGGCTAAGGGTGGACCAATCGGACTTGGAGCCCATGATCACGCCAACCAGTGCACTCATCGTCGAGCCTCTTCGCTTGTGCGCCCTTGGGCGCGTCAAAAAACAACAAGCCACGCGGGACGACCGGCGTGGCTTGTTTGCTGATCAGGACCGGACGCATCCGGTCGAAAGGCCGCGCAGTATACCGTAAGGTGGTGCGTTTAAGGCACCCCGGCGACCAACTGTCGCCCCTTATTTTTCGGGGCTTTGGCTGACTTTCGGGTCAACCATTGCCGCCCCTTCGAGCTTGCGCCACAACAGCCTTACATTGGCCTTGCGCACCAGTGCGCAGCGGTACAGGCGAATTTCCAGCGGCACATGCCACTGGCTACCGCCACAGATCGCCAGTTCGCCCCGCTCCAGTTCGCCGCGCATCGACAGCCGCGGCACCCAGGCAATGCCCATGCCTTCCAGCGCCATGCTCTTGAGACTGTCTGCCATGGCGGTTTCATAGACGGTGGTATAGCGCAGGTTGCGCTGGCGCAGCAGCAAATTGACCGAGCGACCGAGGAAAGCGCCGGCGGTATAGGCCAGCAGCGGCACGCTACCCTCGCCTTCCAGGTCGAACAACGGCTTGCCGTCGGCATCCACGGCGCATACCGGCAACATTTCAGTGGTACCCATGTGCAGCGACGGGAAGATTTCGGCATCCATCTGCAGGGCGGCATCCGGGTCATAGAAGGCCAGCATCAGGTCGCAGCCACCTTCGCGCAATGCATGCACGGCATCTCCGACGTTGGTCGCAACCAGGCGGGTGGCGATGTTCAACCCGTCGTTGCGCAACTGGGCCACCCAACGTGGGAAAAAGCCCGATGCCAGGGAGTGTGCCGCGGCCACCTGCACCACCTCGCCCTGGCCACCTTCCAGATGATGCAAATGGCGGAGAATTTCGCTCAACTGGTCGACAACAGTACGCGCCGTGACGAGAAACAGCTGGCCGGCCTCGGTCAGTTCGATCGGCGTGCGGGAACGGTTCACCAACTGCAGGCCCAAGGCGGCTTCCAGGCTGCGAATACGTCGGCTGAAGGCCGGTTGGGTGACGAAACGCCGCTCTGCCGCCTGGGAAAAACTGCGGGTGGCGGCCAGCGCGCTGAAGTCTTCCAGCCATTTGCTTTCAAGGTTCACGAAGCACATCTCCTGGCGTGCACCAAAATGGAACACGCTCGAATGTCAATTGGCGTCACATGAAACACTATGCCGTTTGTGCATAGGTTAGCGTGCAACAGCATTGGCCGCAAAATCACCTTCAGGCCTAGGATTGGCGCCATTCCGGCATGTGCCGGGTCAAAATCGAGATGATATACATCATGTCCTCCGCTGCATCGTTCCGCGTCGAAAAAGACTTGTTGGGCACCCTTGAAGTTCCTGCAGATGCCTACTACGGCATCCAGACCCTGCGCGCTGCCAACAACTTCCACCTCTCCGGTGTTCCGCTGTCGCACTACCCGAAGCTGGTCGTGGCCCTGGCCATGGTCAAGCAGGCTGCTGCCGACGCCAACCGTGAGCTGGGTCACCTGAGCGATGCCAAGCACGCTGCCATCACCGCAGCCTGCGCCCGCCTGATCAAAGGCGATTACCACGACCAGTTCGTGGTGGACATGATCCAGGGCGGTGCTGGTACTTCTACCAACATGAACGCCAACGAAGTCATCGCCAACGTCGCGCTGGAGGCCATGGGCCACCAGAAGGGTGAGTACCAGTACCTGCACCCGAACAACGACGTGAACATGGCGCAGTCGACCAACGACGCCTACCCGACGGCCATCCGCCTGGGCCTGCTGCTGGGCCACGACGCCCTGCTGGCCAGCCTCGACAGCCTGATCCAGGCCTTCGCTGCCAAGGGTAAAGAGTTCGATCACGTACTGAAGATGGGCCGTACCCAGCTGCAGGACGCCGTACCGATGACCCTGGGCCAGGAATTCCGCGCCTTCGCCACCACCATGACCGAAGACCTGCAGCGCCTGCGCTCGCTGGCCCCGGAACTGCTGACCGAAATCAACCTGGGCGGTACCGCCATCGGCACCGGCATCAACGCCGACCCTGGCTACCAGGCCCTGGCCGTGCAGCGCCTGGCTGCCATCAGCGGCCAGCCGCTGGTACCGGCTGCCGACCTGATCGAAGCCACCTCCGACATGGGCGCCTTCGTGCTGTTCTCCGGCATGCTCAAGCGTACCGCCGTCAAGCTGTCGAAGATCTGCAACGACCTGCGCCTGCTGTCCAGCGGCCCACGCACCGGCATCAACGAGATCAACCTGCCAGCGCGTCAGCCAGGCAGCTCGATCATGCCAGGCAAGGTCAACCCGGTTATCCCGGAAGCCGTCAACCAGGTGGCCTTCGCCATCATGGGCAACGACCTGGCCCTGACCGTCGCCGCCGAAGGTGGCCAGCTGCAGTTGAACGTGATGGAGCCGCTGATCGCCTACAAGATCTTCGACTCGATCCGCCTGCTGCAACGCGCCATGGACATGCTGCGCGAGCACTGCATCGTCGGCATCACCGCCAACGAACAGCGCTGCCGTGAACTGGTCGAGCACTCGATCGGCCTGGTCACCGCCCTGAACCCGTACATCGGCTACGAAAACGCCACCCGTATCGCCCGCGTTGCCCTGGAAACCGGCCGCGGCGTGCTGGAACTGGTGCGCGAAGAGAAGCTGCTGGACGACGCGATGCTC
This sequence comes from Pseudomonas sp. SF2, assembly GCF_036858055.1. Classification (NCBI taxonomy): domain Bacteria; kingdom Pseudomonadati; phylum Pseudomonadota; class Gammaproteobacteria; order Pseudomonadales; family Pseudomonadaceae; genus Pseudomonas; species Pseudomonas sp. SF2. Next base: position 148,302 of record NZ_JAMBDI010000007.1, read on the forward strand.
GACGACATCCTGCGTCCGGAAAACATGATCGCTCCCCGTCTGGTTCCGCTGAAGGCGTAACCAGGCCGCTGTAAACAGTCTCACCAGGTCGAGGGACTAGACACCTCTCAACCTTTCCAAGGCCCGAGCCTATGCTTCGGGCCTTTTTTTTCGCCTGCAGGATTTTGCGGCTGCCTTGCAGCCCTATCGGCACACAACTTGCTCGATAATGCGTCCCAGCCCAACGGGATTACCCAGCATGCTGCACAGCCACCTCACCACCCTCAACGCGGTTTCGCTGATCCTCAACGTCTTCCAGGCAGACGGCTGCGAGGCGTCGGCGCTGCTGGCCGGCAGCGGCATCGGCCCGGCAGACCTGGGCCATGCCGATGCGCGCATCACCACCCAGCAGGAACTGCAGGTGTGCGCCAACGCCGTTGCCCGGCGCGAGGATATCGGCCTGGAACTGGGCCGGCGCATGCATGTGTCGTGCTACGGCATGCTCGGTTACGCCCTGCTCTCCAGTGCCACTTTGGGTGACGCCTTGCGCCTGGCGCTGCAGTATCCGGCACTGCTGGGAACAGTCTTCAAGCTGCGTTTGCTCGACGACGGCCAGCGCGTCTGGTTCAGCGCCAGCGATTACCACGACAGCCCGGCGCTGACCGCCTTCAACGCCGAGTTCTGCCTGGTGTCGCTGAAGGTCATCTGCGACGACCTGCTCGGTCGCCCGCTGCCCCTGCTGGGCGCCCGCTTCGAGCACCCGCGGCCTGGCTACCACGCGCTCTATGCCGGGGCATTCCAGGGCTCGGTCCGTTTCGACGCCGAGGACAATGCCTTTGCCTTCGAACGGCGCTGGCTGGACACCCCACTGCCACTGGCCGACCCGATTACCCACAAGGCCATGAGCGAACGCTGCCGGCGCCTTAACCTGGAGTTCACCGGCCGCCAGGCCTGGCTGGGGCGGATTCGCCAACTGCTGGCGCAGCAACTGGATGCAGCGCCCGGGCTGGAAGGGCTGGCGCGACAGATGAACTGCTCATCGCGCACCCTGCGCCGGCACTTGCAGGCGCTGGGCAGCAGTTATCAACAGCTGCTGGATGAACTGAGGTTCGAGCGGGCCAAGCAGTTGCTGGCCGATGAGCAGATGCCGATCTACCGGATTGCCGAGTCCCTGGGCTTCAGCGAGACCGCCAGTTTCCGGCATGCCTTCCAGCGTTGGAGTGGAGTGGCACCCAGTCACTTTCGCGGGTGAACCCGCTCCCACAGGGATTGCACCCACTCAGGTGCAACACTGTACCTGTGGGAGCGGGTTCACCCGCGAAAGGTCCGGTACAGGCCACCAACAATCCAGCCAAAAGAGCTTGGCCACATCGATCCCCTTTTGGCCACTTGCGTCGTTCTCCCCCACTGGCCCGCCCATGAAAATGGACCCACGCCAGTACCCACCGGAGAACAACAATGCTGACGATCTATTCCGATGACCACCGCCTGCACCACGGCCGCTGCGAGCTGATCGACGGCAAGCTGATGCCCTGCTTCGAAATGCCGTCACGCGCCGACCATGTGCTCGACCAGGTCAAAAAGCGCAACCTCGGCGACATCCAGGGCCCCACCGACTTCGGCCGCGCCCCTTTGCTGCGCATCCACAGCGCCGATTACCTGAACTTCTTCGAAGGCGCCTGGGCGCGCTGGGCCGCACTGGGCCAGGAAGGCGACCTGCTGCCGTTCACCTGGCCCGCACGCACCCTGCGCCAGGTAAAACCCACCGGCCTGCACGGTGAACTGGGTTATTACAGCTTCGATGCCGGTGCACCGATCACCGCCGGCACCTGGCAGGCCGCCTACAGTGCCGCCCAGGTCGCCCTCACCGCCCAGGCGGCGATTCAGCAAGGCGCACATTCCGCCTTTGCCCTGTGCCGCCCGCCAGGGCACCACGCGGCTGGCGAAGTCATGGGCGGCTATTGCTACCTGAACAACGCCGCCATCGCCGCCCAGGCCTTCCTCGACCAGGGCCGGCGCAAGGTCGCCATCCTCGACGTCGATTACCATCACGGCAACGGCACCCAGGACATCTTCTACAACCGCAACGATGTGTTCTTCGCCTCGATCCACGGCGATCCGCGCGACGAGTTCCCGTTCTTCCTCGGCTATGCCGACGAAACCGGCGAGGGTGCCGGCCAAGGCTGCAACATCAACTACCCACTGCCGGCCGGCAGCGACTGGGCCGCCTGGAGCGACGCCCTGGAGGACGCTTGCCAGCGTATCGCCGCCTATGACGCCGACGTGCTGGTGATCTCCCTGGGCGTCGACACCTTCAAGGACGACCCGATCTCACAGTTCAAGCTGGACAGCCCGGACTACCTGGAAATGGGCAAGCGCATCGCCCGGCTCGGCAAGCCGACCCTGTTCGTGATGGAAGGCGGCTACGCTGTGGAAGAAATCGGTATCAACGCAGTCAATGTGCTGGAAGGCTTCCAGCGCGCCCAGCCAGGAGCCCGATAATGGTCCGACTCAAGCGCCTGCTCGCCCCGTTCATCGCCGCGACCCTGTTCACCGGTGCCCTGCAGGCCCAGGCCGAACAGCGCACCCTGCGGGTGTACAACTGGTTCGACTACATCACCCCGCAAACCCTCACCGAGTTCAAGAAGGACAGCGGGGTGAAGCTGGTGTATGACATCTTCGACACCAACGAGGCGCTGGAAGCCAAGCTGCTGACCGGCAACTCCGGGTATGACGTGGTGGTGCCGTCCAACGTGTTCCTCGCCAAGCAGATCGAAGCGGGGGTGTTCCAGCCGCTGGACCGCAGCAAGCTGCCGAACTGGCAGCACCTGGACCCGGCACTGATGAAGCTGATCGAGGCCAACGACCCCGGCAACAAGTTTGCCGTGCCCTACATGTACGGCACCGTACTGATCGGCTTCAACCCGGCCAAGGTCAAAGCTGCGCTCGGCGACAACGCCCCGGTGGACAGCTGGGATCTGATCTTCAAGGAAGAGAACATCGCCAAGCTCAAGCAGTGCGGCGTGGCCCTGCTCGACTCGCCCTCGGAGATTCTGCCACTGGCATTGCAGTACCTGGGCCTGCCACCGAACAGCGACAAGCCGGCTGATTACAAGAAAGCCGAAGCGCTGATGCTGAAGATCCGCCCGCACATCACCTACTTCCATTCCTCGAAATACATGGCCGACATCGCCAATGGCGATATCTGCGTGGCTGTGGGCTACAGCGGCAGCTTCTCGCAGGCCGCCAACCGCGCCCGCGATGCGAAGAATGGCGTGGTGGTGGACATGCGCCTGCCCAAGGAAGGTGCGCCGATCTGGTTCGACATGCTGGCGATTCCGAAGAACGCGGCCAACCCGGAAGATGCCCATGCATTCATCAACTACCTGCTGCAGCCCGAGGTAATTGCACCGATCAGCGACTTTGTCGGCTACCCGAACCCGAACAAGGATGCGACCGACAAGGTGAGCCCGGCGATTCGCAACAACCCCAACCTGTACCCGACGGCGGAGGCGATGGCCAAGCTGTATACCCTCAAGCCCCTGGCGCGAGATGCAGAGCGGGCGCGGACGCGGGCCTGGACGCGGATCAAGTCCGGAACCTGAGTCGCCTGCTTCGCGGGCACGCCCGCTCCCACAGGATCTGCGCCACACTCAAGGCCAGCGCTGTACCTGTGGGAGCGGGTTTACCCGCGAATAGGCCGCCAAGCCTTGCGCAATTTCATCAACGCCTCGGCAATCTCCCCCTCCGGCACCGCCGCAAACCCCAGCACCAGCCCTGCCCTTTTATCCACAGGTACCTCGCTGTCCGCCAGCCAGAAATTGCTCAGCGGCGTCACCTCCACCCCCACCGCTTCAGCCTTGGCCACCAGTTCCTGCTCCCGCGCAAAGTTATCCACATCGACTTTCACATGCAGCCCGGCCGCCACTTCCGGCATGCCGCCCAACCCCGGAATATCCACAGGCCAGCCGGCCTTGAGCACATTTCGCCGGCTCAACGCCGCCTTGCGCATGCGCCGGATATGCCGCTGGAAATGCCCCCGTGCCATGAACTCGGCCATCACGCACTGGCTACTGACCTCCGAATGCCGCACCGCCAGCGCCCTGGCCTGGCTGAACGCCTGCGCCAGTTGCGCCGGCAATACCAGGTAGCCCAGGCGCAACGCCGGAAAGGCGATCTTGCCGAAGGTACCGACGTACAGCACCCGCCCGTGGCGGTCGAGCGCAGCAAGCGGGGCCAAGGGCGCACCGCTGTAACGGTATTCGCCGTCGTAGTCGTCTTCGATGATCCAGCCATCGCTGCGCTCGGCCCAGGCCAGCAATTCCAGGCGTCGCGCCAGGCTCATGGTCACCCCGGTCGGGTACTGGTGGGCCGGCGTGACATAGACCAGCCGGCAATCCGCCAGCTGCCCGAGCCGGCGACAGTCCATGCCGTCCTCGTCCACTGGCACGCCATGCAACCTGCCACCGGCCAGCGCAAAGGCATGCCCAGCTGCGCGGTAACCCGGGTTTTCCACAGCCACGCCGTCGCCCGGCTGCAACAGCAACTGTGCACAAAGGCTGATGGCCTGCTGCGCACCACTGGTGATCACAATTTGTTCAGCCGTACAAGTCAGTCCACGCGAGCGACGCAGGTAGGCCGCGATCAGTTCGCGCAGCAGCGGCTCTCCTGCCGGGTCGCCATAGCCCAATTGCGCCGGAGCCGGGTTGCGCCAGAAACCCGCCTGCAGCTTGGCCCAGACGTCGAACGGGAACAGATCGAACGCCGGAATACCGACGCGAAAAGCACGCGGTGCACCGCTTCCTGGCGGCGGCAAATGGTTACTTTTCAGGCGCAGCAAAGGCTCACTGGTACGTCGGCTGCTGGATAAATCCTCAGTATTTTCGGAAGGAAATGTGGATAAGTCTGTTGATAACAGCCGGGATAACCCTGTGGATACTTGTGTGGATAGTTTTGCGGCGGAAAGTTTCGGTAGCTGGCTGACATAGGTGCCGTCGCCTACCCGGCTTTCGATGTAGCCCTCCGCATACAGCTGGTCATAGGCCCGCACCACGCTGTTGCGTGACAGCGCCAGCATGGCAGCCAGATCTCGGGTGGCCGGCAGCCGCGTGCCACTGCTCAGGCGCCCGTCCAGCACCCGCGCACGCAGCGCCTGGTACAACTGCTGGCTGAGCCCGCGGCGGCGATCGAGGGCGATCCCGGCAGGGTCGAAAGGCAATACGAGGGGGCGCTCGCTCATGGCATTGGACCTATGAAATCAGCTTTGAATGGATCTTACTATGAACCAATAGCCTGCCTAGGATGGCGCCATCGCACAAGGAAACCGAGCATGTACAACAGCAAACCCCATCAGGAACACGACCTCGGGCGTCTGCACCAGCACATGCTCGACACCCGACTGGCCATCCTGGTCAGCCAGGGCGAGCAAGGCCTGCTGGCCACGCACCTGCCGGTGCTGGTCGATATCGCCGAAGGCGAATTCGGCACCGTCTATGCCCACCTGGCGCGGGTCAACCGCCAGTGGCACGACCTGGAGCAAGGTGGCGAAGCCCTGCTGGTGTTTCCCGGCGCCGATGCCTATGTCAGCCCCGGCTACTACCCGAGCAAGGCCGACAACCCCAAGGTGGTGCCAACCTGGAACTACCTGGCCGTGCACGCCTATGGCCCGGCAGAAGTGATCCACGACGCCGAGCCTCTGCTGGCCATTGTCAGTCGCCTCACCGAGCGCCACGAACAAGGCCGCAGCGAACCGTGGAAAGTCACCGACGCCCCGCGTGACTACCTCGACGGCATGCTCCGCGCCATCGTCGGCATCCGCCTGCCCATCGCTCGCCTGCAAGGCGCGCGCAAGCTCAGCCAGAACCGCTCTGAGCAAGACATTGCCGGCGTGCGTGAAGGCCTGAGCGCCAGCCCCGATTACCTGGATAACCAACTCGCGGCGCATATGCGCCAACTCTGAAGGAACAGCCCATGTCCAGCGTTACCCTGCGTCCTGTCACCCCCGAAGATCACGCTGCCTGGCACGCCCTGTGGCAGGCCTACTTGCATTTTTATGAATCCGAACTGGCCGAAGAGGTCAGCCTCAGCACCTGGCAACGCCTGCTCGACCCGAGTGAACCGACCCATTCAGCCCTGGCCTGGGTCGATGGCAAGGCGGTGGGCATGGTCAACTTCATCTACCATCGTTCCAACTGGAGCATCGGCAACGCCTGCTACCTGCAGGACCTGTACGTGGACAGCGCGCAGCGCGGCCTGGGAATTGGCCGCCAGCTGATCGAGCACGTCTACGCCAGAGCCAAGGCCGACAACTGCAGCAAGGTGTACTGGGTGACCCACGAGACCAACGCCACCGCCATCAGCCTGTACCAGCAGGTTGCCGAGCGCTCGGGCTTCATTCAATTCCGCAAAGAGTTCTAAGCCGAACATGACCGACGCATTGAACTGGAAACCCGCTGCAGCACCCAAGGCCGAGCCCATCGACGGCCGCTTCATCCGCCTGGAAAAGCTCGACCCGGCGCGCCATGGCGACGACCTCTGGGAGGCGCTGCAAGGCCCGGCTGCCGACCCGCTGCTGTGGGACTACCTGCCCTATGGCCCGTTCGCCGAACGTGCCGCCTTCGATCGCTGGCTGGAAGGCAACGCCGCCGGCCGCGACCCGCTGTTCTACACCGTGATCGACCGCCCCAGCGGCCAGGCCCAGGGCATCCTCAGCCTGATGTCGATCGTGCCCGACCACGGCCGCATCGAAATCGGCCACGTCGCCTTCGGCGCCGCCATGCAGCGCACGCCCAAGAGCACCGAGGCGGTGTACCTGCTGGGCAAGGCGGCCTTCGAACTGGGCAACCGCCGGCTGGAGTGGAAGTGCAACAACGCCAACGCCCGCTCCAGGCGTGCCGCGGAGCGGTTTGGCTTTGTGTTCGAGGGAGTTTTCCGCAAGCACCTGGTGGTGAAGGACCACAATCGGGATACGGCGTGGTATTCGATTACCGATGATGAGTGGCCGGCGCTGGCGGCCGCGTTCGAGCGCTGGTTGAGTGAAGAGAACCAGCGGCCGCAAGGCCAGGTGCGGACACTTGAGGACTGCCGTAGGGGGGGATCGGCATAACCGATCACGGGCCGGCAGGCCCGCGATCGGTGCAAGCCCGGTTATCTGATCGGGCTCACACGCCTGACGACGCCCATCTGCAAACCGAACGGTTTGAATACTGCGTTCAACGATTTGAGCGTGGGGTTACCGTCCCCCTGCTCGATCTGAATGAGCGTTCGCACGGAAATCTTGCACATCAGCGCAAACTGGGTCTGCTGCATCTTTGCTACTTCTACGCGCAGGCGGCGAACAGCAGTACCCAACTCGATTGTGCCGTCGGCAATACCTTCGCGCACGCCATCGATCATCAGACCTCGGGCATCGATGGAAACCGTCATGCCAACCCCCACTCCGCCATCCGGCGCTCAAGCTTGCCCAGCGCAATCGCCGGGTGATTCATCACTGCCTCCGGGAGCCCAAGGCCGGACAAGATATCGGGCAATGCCAATAGGTGCCGGGCCTCCTGGCGCAGACGCTGGTAAGCCTCATCCGGATCGATGAATTCGGCCAGCGCAACACAGGCTGCGTGCCAGTCGATTTCGCCTGCTCTTTCGATCAAAGCGGGCCACTTCGTCGTTCTGGTTACACCCTCCTGATCCATCACCATCGGTGCCAAGTCGTAAATGGGTGCAAGACGCACCGTGTCGCGGGTACGAATGATCGCTGTATTGCGTCCATGATTATCGGCGTTACCCAGGATCTTGTTGATCAGGTCGCGCCGCAGGTAATCCGCGATCAGATCAGGCACCTCTTTACCCTGCCCGGCCATCTTCCACAAGCCAACGAGCGTCTCGATCACCTCCAAATGCCCCATCCGGCTACCGGGTTCGGTTACACCACACAAGGAATACATCGATTCCACGGCAAACCGCTGTACTCCCTGATCGGTAACCTGACGGTCGAAGCGTTCCATCCACAGGCTGGGCTTGGCTCCCTCTTCCAGCGCCATGTGTTCACTGGCCACCGTCTCGATGCCAAGCTGCTGCAACGCCCTGTAATAGAGGTACTCGGCCCGCAGGATCTCCTGATCATCGGCCAAGGCCGGGTGCCTGGCGAACTTGATGAACCAATGGCGACAGGCCCCCTCATCCGCAAGCACCGCGTCCGGGTAAAGCTGGCCGTTTTCATCTTCGGTCATCAGCAGCTTTGGCGCCTCTCCACCGGCGCCTGTCGCGCCACCTATGGCCGCGCCCTGCTCGTAGGCGTACTCCAGAAAACGCTGATCGCGAACGATGACGTCCTGGCGAGCAAAACCGATGGGGTCCGCAAGGTCCAGTAATTCAGCCGACTCCCTGATGCGCATATTGCCAATCGGAGCTGGGGTGGAGCGCCCTAGCAGAAACAAGTCTTCCCCCATGCCTGCCGGTCTTTCACGACCGATATGCCTCAGCAGAAAACGCTTCGCAGCCCCTGCAGGCGCTATGTCGTAAAGGAATGCAGGAGCATGCGGTAGACGATGAGAGCCAAAGTCCACCGGGAGCTTGGCACTGGCCGCCAGGCTGAACAGGCTGTCGTAAGCATGCAGATTGGCCTTGACGTAGTTGGATGTGTATCCGAACTCGCAAGGGCTGGAGAGGCTTCTTTCCGGTTCGGCGAAGGCGATGGCAATAGCATCATGCCATTTACCTTGGTCATGTAATTGGAACGTGAGTCGGTACATTGGCCACCTGCAATTTACTGCATATCTTCGATCAGCCTCAGCCGTCAGCCTGCAGTATAGTGCAGATGTATTTCTGAACCACACCCAGTTTATGCATTTTAGTGCAGATATGGCGGCTTTTGCGCCTATAATCTGCATTAAATTGCATATCGTTCCATAAAAAAAGGGGAGCATTCCGCTCCCCAGAGGTTAACCGCTTGTAGATGAAGGCTTATCTCAGCCTTCGATCTCGATCAGGATTTCGCCCGGTGTCACACGGTCGCCCTTGGCCACGTGGATGGCCACGACCTTGCCGGCGATACCCGCCTGCACTTCGGTCTCCATCTTCATGGCTTCGGTGATCAGCACGGCCTGGCCGGTCTTGACCATGTCGCCTTCCTTGACCAGCACATCGACGATGTTGCCTGGCATGGTGGTGCTGACATGGCCCGGGGCGCTGGCCTGCTTGCGCTTGCTGCTGCCGCCGCCGACGAATTCGTTGAGCGGCTCGAACACCACTTCTTCCGGCATGCCGTCGATGGACAGGTAGAAGTGGCGCTTGCCTTCAGCCTTCACGCCCACGCCGGTGATGTCGACGCGGTAGGTTTCGCCGTGCACGTCGATGACGAACTCGGTCGGTACGCCTTCGCCGCTATGGGACGCCACTGCGCCGGCTTCAGGAATTGGCAGCAGGACTTCAGGGGTCAGGGTGCCGGCTTCGCGTTCTTCGAGGAACTTGCGGCCAATGTCCGGGAACATGGCGAAGGTCAGCACGTCTTCTTCGCAACGGGCCAGGGAGCCGATGTCGGCACGCAGCTTGGCCATTTCCGGCTTCAGCAGGTCGGCCGGGCGTACGTCGATCACTTCTTCGCTGCCGATCGCCTGACGGCGCAGCTGCTCGTTGACCACGCCCGGGGCCTTGCCGTAACCGCCTTGCAGGTACAGCTTCACCTCGTTGGTGATGGTCTTGTAGCGCTCACCGGCCAGCACGTTGAAGAACGCCTGGGTGCCGACGATCTGCGAAGTCGGGGTCACCAGCGGCGGGAAGCCGAGGTCTTCACGCACGCGCGGGATCTCTGCCAGCACTTCATTCATGCGGTTGAGGGCGCCCTGCTCCTTGAGCTGGTTGGCCAGGTTGGAAATCATGCCGCCCGGCACCTGGTTGACCTGCACGCGGGTGTCCACGGCAGTGAACTCGCTTTCGAACTGGTGGTACTTCTTGCGCACGGCATAGAAGTACAGGCCGATTTCCTGCAGCAGCTCCAGGTCCAGGCCGGTGTCGAATTCGCTGCCCTTGAGCGCAGCAACCATCGACTCGGTACCTGGGTGGCTGGTGCCCCAGGCGAAGCTGGAGATGGCGGTGTCGATGTGATCGGCACCGTTTTCCACAGCCTTGAGCTGGCACATGGCAGCCAGGCCGGCAGTGTCATGGGAGTGGATGAACACCGGCAGCGACTGCTCGGCCTTCAGTGCCTTGACCAGTTCGCCAGTAGCGAACGGGGTCAGCAGGCCGGCCATGTCCTTGATCGCGATCGAGTCGCAACCCATGGCTTCCATCTGCTTGGCCTGGTTAACAAAGGCGTCGATGGTGTGCACGGGGCTGGTGGTGTAGGCGATGGTACCCTGGGCGTGCTTGCCGGCGGCCTTGACCGCTTCAATGGCCACGCGCAGGTTACGCACGTCGTTCATCGCGTCGAAGATGCGGAACACATCGATACCGTTGACCGCGGCCTTGGCGACGAAGGCCTTGACCACGTCGTCGCTGTAGTGACGGTAGCCCAGCAGGTTCTGGCCGCGCAGCAGCATTTGCAGGCGGGTGTTGGGCAGCGCCGCGCGCAGCTTGCGCAGGCGCTCCCACGGGTCTTCCTTGAGGAAGCGCACGCAGGCGTCGAAGGTGGCGCCACCCCAGACTTCCAGCGACCAGTAGCCGACTTTGTCGAGCTTGTCGCAGATCGGCAGCATGTCTTCGGTACGCATGCGGGTGGCCAGCAGGGACTGGTGGGCGTCGCGCAGGATCGTGTCGGTTACGTGAATTTTCTTGGACATTATGGGGTTCCTCACAGGCCTGCGTGGGCGGCGATGGCGGCGGCGATGGCCAAGGCCAGCTCTTCGGGTTTGCGCTTGATCGAGTAGTTGGTCAGTTCCGGGTGGCTTTCGACGAAGCTGGTGTTGAACTGGCCGCTACGGAATTCCGGATTGCGCAGGATTTCCTGGTAGTACGCGGCGGTGGTCTTCACCCCTTGCACGCGCATGTCGTCCAGGGCACGCAGGCCGCGGTCCATGGCTTCTTCCCAGGTCAACGCCCACACCACCAGTTTCAGGCACATGGAGTCGTAGAACGGCGGAATGGTGTAGCCGGTGTAGATCGCCGTGTCGGTACGCACGCCAGGGCCACCGGGGGCGTAGTAACGGGTGATCTTGCCGAAGCTGGGCAGGAAGTTGTTCTTCGGGTCTTCGGCGTTGATGCGGAACTGCAGCGCGTAACCGCGGTGCTGGATATCTTCCTGCTTGACCGACAGCGGCAGGCCCGAGGCAATGCGGATCTGCTCACGGACGATGTCGATACCGGTGATTTCCTCGGTGATGGTGTGCTCCACCTGCACCCGGGTGTTCATTTCCATGAAGTACACCTCGCCATCGGCGAGCAGGAACTCCACGGTACCGGCGTTCTCGTAGTTCACCGCCTTGGCCGCACGCACCGCCAGGTCGCCGATGTAGGCGCGCTGTTCAGGGGTGAGCTGGGGGCTCGGGGCGATTTCGATGAGCTTCTGGTTGCGGCGCTGGATCGAGCAGTCGCGCTCGAACAGGTGTACGACGTTGCCAAAGCTGTCACCCAGGATCTGCGCCTCGATGTGCTTGGGGTTGACGATGCACTTTTCCAGGAACACTTCCGCGGAACCAAAGGCCTTGGTAGCCTCGGAGATGACGCGGGGGAAGTTCTGTTCCAGTTCTTCGCGGCTGTTGCAACGGCGAATACCACGGCCACCACCACCCGAGGTGGCCTTGAGCATGACCGGGTAACCGATGCGGTCACCTTCGCTCAGGGCTTCGTGAATATCGGCAACGTTGCCTTCGGTGCCCGGGGTTACCGGCACACCGGCGGCGATCATGGTGCGGCGCGCTTCTGTCTTGTCGCCCATGCGGCGAATGACATCGGCGGCCGGGCCGATGAACTTGATACCGCGCTCGGCGCAGATCTCCGCCAGTTCAGCGTTTTCCGACAGGAAACCATAACCCGGGTGCAGGGCATCACAGCCGGTTTCCACAGCCAGGTTCACCAGCTTGCGCGGGTTCAGGTAACCGGCCAGCGGCTCGGCACCAATGCTGTGGGCTTCGTCGGCGCGCTTGACGTGCAAGGCGTGGCGGTCGGCGTCGGAATAGATCGCTACCGAGCGAATGCCCATCTCGGCGCAAGCACGCACGATCCGAACTGCAATTTCACCTCGGTTGGCGATCAGGATTTTTTTTATCACTGGAGTCTTCCCAAAGCCGTAGGAACAGTCGAGCCGGTTCTCCCGGTCGGCGCGTGACCAGACGTTGCTGGCCAGTCGCACATTCACCCTAGCGCTGTAGGTTGATAAACAAAAATCAATATTTGTTAGAGGCTGTATTAGTAAAAGCTTATAGTGCGGTAACAAGGTGTTGCCGAAGGGCGGATTAAAATGCGTAAGTCCTTGATGCGTATGACTTTGCGTCAATTGCAGATCTTCAACGAGGTGTGCGATTTGCGTTCGTACAGCCGTGCGGCGGAAGAGATGGCGCTGACGCAACCCGCCGTTAGTCTACAAATCCGCCAGCTCGAAGAACTGATCGGCCAGCCTCTGTTCGAGTACGTGGGCAAGAAGCTCTACCTGACCGAAGCTGCCGAGGCCCTGCAACGCGCCAGTCGCGATATCTTCGGGCGCCTGGAGAGCCTGGACATGCAGCTGTCGGACATGCAGGGTTCACTGCAGGGGCAGTTGAAACTGGCAATCGAGTCCAGTGCCAAGTACTTCGTGCCACACCTGTTCGCGGCCTTCAAGCAGCGTCACCCGGAGGTCAACCTGACCCTGACTGTGGTCAACCGGGCCCAGGCCATCCGCCGCCTGTCGGACAATCGCGACGACCTCATCATCATGTCCATGGTGCCGCAGGACATGGGGCTGGAGTTCCTGCCGTTCCTCAACAACCCGATCATCGCTGTGGCGCCGCCCGAGCACCCGCTGTGCAAGCTGGAACAGCTGCGCCTGCAGGACCTGGAGCCTCATACCCTGCTGGTCCGCGAACAAGGTTCAGGCACGCGCAAGGCTTGCGAGGAATACTTCAAGGACAAACGCGTGCACTTCACCCAGACCCTGGAAGTGGCCTCGGCCGACGCCCAGCGCGAGTGCGTGATCGCCGGCCTGGGCATTGCCCTGCTGACCCGCCATGCGGTCAACCTGGAGCTGGCCACCGGTGTGCTGAAGGAGCTGCCGGTGGAGGAACTGCCGCTGTACCGCAGCTGGTGCGTGGTGCAGTCCAAGGCCAAACGGCAGTCGCCGGTGGCCTTGGCCTTTCTGGCGTTCATCCGCAGCGAACGTGCGTTGATCAGCGCGCTGGTTGAGCGTTTTTCGGGGAAGTTGCCGCCGACACCTGCCAGACCGTGAGCTCTTGCAACTCGGGGTAGTCCACCAGGTCGCGGAGCAGTTGACGTTGGTCGCAATAGCTTTCGATCGCGCGGCGGTATTCCATGCGGCGCTGATCTTTTTCCTGCTGCTTGCGAGCCTTGGCGCTGGGTTGGTACGTACCGTCGAAGTCACGAGCCATTGCCTGTCTCCCTGATAGGATGCGGGAGTTTCAGACTGGCCTTGATGGTTTACGGTTTGGCTGTGGAATGGTGACAAAACAGTGAAATTTATAGCACCTGTGCCGGCCTCTTCGCGGGTAAACCCGCTCCCACAGGTGCTCACCAGCCTCAGGACGGTGCAGTACCTGTGGGAGCGGGTTCACCCGCGAAAGGGCCGGCACAGGCAACGACAATCAGTCGTCGGTAGCCTTGATCGACTTGGGCGACAAACGCAGGCTGCGCAAGCTGCGCTTCACGCTCTTCAGGTGGTTGACCAGGCTCGGCCCGCGCGCCATGGCCACGCCCATGGCCAGCACGTCGATCACCACCAGGTGGGCGATACGCGAGGTCAGCGGGGTATAGATTTCGGTGTCTTCATGCACGTCGATCGCCAGGTTGACCGTCGACAGCTCTGCCAGCGGTGTCTGGCTGGGGCACAGGGTAATCAGGTTGGCACCGCTCTCACGGACCAGGTTGGCGGTGATCAGCAAGTCCTTGGAACGGCCCGACTGGGAAATGCACACTGCCACATCGCCCGGTTTCAGGGTCACCGCCGACATCGCCTGCATGTGCGGGTCGGAATAGGCTGCCGCGCTGAGCAGCAGACGGAAGAACTTGTGCTGGGCATCGGCCGCCACCGCACCGGAAGCACCAAAGCCATAGAACTCCACACGCTGCGCCTGGGCCATGGCGGTCACCGCCTGCTGCAGCGCTTGCGGGTCGAGGTGCTCGCGCACTTCCATCAGGGTATGCAGCGTGGTGTCGAAGATCTTCAGGCTGTAGTCGGCGACCGAATCGTCTTCATGGATGGCGAACTGACCGAAACTGGCCCCCGCGGCCAGGCTCTGCGCCAGCTTCAGCTTCAAGTCCTGGAAGCCCGAACAACCGATCGCGCGGCAGAAACGCACGATGGTCGGTTCGCTGATACCCACGCTGTGCGCCAGGTCGGCCATGGAACTGTGCATGACGGCAGCCGGGTCGAGTAGCACGTGGTCGGCCACTTTCAGTTCCGATTTGCGCAGCAGGTGGCGCGATTGGGCGATATGTTGCAACAGATTCACGGGCTGGACTCGGTTATGATCGGCTGGCCGGGTTGTAGCTTTCTTGTAGTTATACTACATGGACGCCAACCCGCCCAGTTAAACGAACGTGGAGAGTGGTGGTTTGACTATTCCTTGCGACATTCTGGTCTTCGGTGGCACCGGCGATCTGGCCCTGCACAAATTGCTTCCGGCGCTCTACCACCTGTTTCGCGAGGCCCGTCTTGACCCTGCCGTGCGGATCATCGCGCTGGCGCGCCGCAACCTGCCACGTAACGATTATCTCAAGCTCGCCGAACGCCATTGCCGGGCACAGATCGCCCGCAACGATTTCGAAGAAGAGGTCTGGCAGCGGTTTTCCGCGCGGATCGACTATTTCGCCATGGATGCTTCGCAAAGCGCCGACTTCGGCCGCCTGGCACGCTACCTGGGCGAGCCCGGCGGCTTGACGCGCATCTTCTACCTGGCCACCGCCCCCAACCTGTTCGTGCCGATTGCCAAACACCTGCATAACGCCGGCCTGGCCGACGCCGAAGCGCGCATCGTGCTGGAAAAGCCGATCGGCCACTCGCTGGAATCGGCTACCGCCATCAACGAAGCGATTGGCGCAGTGCTGGAGGAAAACCAGGTATTCCGCATCGACCACTACCTGGGCAAGGAAACCGTGCAGAACCTGATGGCCCTGCGCTTTGCCAACGCGCTGCTGGAGCCGGTATGGCGCAACAACCAGGTCGACCACGTGCAGATCAGCGTTTGCGAGACCCTGGGAGTAGAGAACCGCGGCGCCTACTACGACCGCGCCGGGGCCACCCGCGACATGCTGCAGAACCACCTGCTACAGCTGCTATGCCTGGTGGCCATGGAGCCCCCCGCACAGTTCGAGGCCGAAGCGGTGCGTGACGAAAAAGTGAAGATCCTGCGGGCCCTCAAACCCATCACTGGCCAGGACGTTCAGGACAAGACCGTACGCGGCCAGTATGGCGCCGGGTACATCGGCGGCCAGGACGTGCCGGCCTATTACTTCGAAAAGGACGTCGACAACGACAGCGACACCGAAACCTTCATCGCCATCGAGGCGCACATCGACAATTGGCGCTGGGCGGGCGTGCCCTTCTACCTGCGCACCGGCAAGCGCATGGCACGGCGCTCATCGCAGATCGTCATCCAGTTCAAGCCAGTGCCCCACGAGCTGTTCAAGGGTGGCCAGGTCAACCAGTTGCTGATCCAGCTGCAACCGGACGAACGCATCAGCCTGCGCATGATGACCAAGAGCCCGGGCAAAGGCATGCGCCTGGAGCCGGTGGACCTGGACCTGAACCTGGCCCAGGTGTTCAGCCAGACCCGCCGCTGGGAAGCCTACGAGCGGCTGCTGCTGGATGTGCTGGAGGGCGACTCGACGCTGTTCATGCGCCGCGATGAAGTGGAAGCGGCCTGGGCCTGGATCGACCCGATCATCAAGGGCTGTGAAGAGCACTTCCAGGCGCCGCGACCGTACCCGGCAGGCAGCAACGGGCCGGAGCAAGCCAACAGCCTGCTCGCCAGGCATGGCAGGCACTGGCATAGCTGAAGCACTGCCCTGCTCCTGTGGCAGGTGAAAGGGCAGAAAGTAGCCCCCGCGCACTGGCGCTACTTTCAACCCGAGACAGGAGCAGACAATGGCTACTATCGCCAACCTCGTTGCAATCAATGACATCGCCAACGGCGAGCAGGTTTTCAGGGTTCACGGCACCGTTATGGTCGGCTGCCCGGCCATCGAACCGGTGCTGGTCGAACCCAAGGTGCGCCACAAGGGCGGCTGGGAGGTGCTGGAGCTTCAACTGCAGGATAGCGGCGCAATCACCCCGCAGGTGGTGACGGAAAAAACCGTGGTGTTCGAACGTGCAGGCGGCACGCCCTGGAAAACCGTGGAAATCATTCATGGCGACGGTTCGCAGCGCTGCGAAATACGCAACATAGAGACGGTCGACTGAGCCGCTGACGGCCAGGTCGCCCGAGTGGCGACCTGGCACCTGCCATCGGCTCGATGAACGGGCATGTGGCAGGTGAATATTCATACAGTAGAAGTTTGCCCCATTTCCTGCCGCGCCCTAGAATGGCCCGATGCACACAGACGACCTCTCCCTCCTGCTGAATTCCCTCAACGATGCCCAACGCCAGGCCGTAGCGGCCACGCTCGGGCGTCAACTGGTGCTTGCTGGCGCCGGTTCCGGTAAAACCCGCGTGCTGGTGCACCGCATTGCCTGGCTGATCCAGGTGGAGCAGGCATCGCCACACTCGATCCTGTCGGTGACCTTCACCAACAAGGCTGCGGCAGAAATGCGCCAGCGGATCGAGCAACTGCTGGGCATCAACCCGGCAGGCATGTGGGTCGGCACCTTCCACGGCCTGGCCCATCGCCTGCTGCGGGCCCACTGGCAGGAAGCACGGCTGGTGCAGAACTTCCAGATCCTCGACAGCGACGACCAGCAGCGCCTGATCAAGCGGGTGATGCGCGAGCTGGGCCTGGACGAGCAGAAATGGCCAGCACGCCAGGCCCAGTGGTTCATCAACGGGCAAAAGGACGAAGGCCTGCGCCCGCAGCATATCCAGGCCGGGGGCGACCTGTTCCTGTCGACCATGCGCGACGTATATACCGCGTACGAGCAGGCCTGCGAGCGCGCCGGGGTCATCGACTTCTCCGAGTTGCTGCTGCGCGGTCTGGACCTGTGGCGCGACCACCCGGGCCTGCTGGAGCACTACCAGCGGCGCTTCCGCCACGTGCTGGTGGACGAGTTCCAGGATACCAACGCCGTGCAGTACGCCTGGCTGCGCCTGCTGGCGCGCGGCGGTGACAGCCTGATGGCGGTGGGCGATGACGACCAGTCGATCTACGGCTGGCGCGGCGCCAAGATCGAAAACATCCACCAGTACACTGCCGACTTCCCCGACGCCGAAATGATCCGCCTGGAGCAGAACTACCGCTCCACCGGCGGCATCCTCAAGGCAGCCAACGCGCTGATCGCCAACAACAGCGGGCGCCTGGGCAAGGAGCTGTGGACCGACATGGGCGAAGGAGAGCCGCTGACCCTGTACGCGGCCTACAACGAGCACGACGAAGCGCGCTACGTGGTGGAAACCATCGAGAGCCTGGTCAAGCAGGGCAATGCGCGCAACGAGATCGCCATCCTGTACCGTTCCAACGCCCAGTCACGGGTGCTGGAAGAAGCCCTGCTGCGCGAGCGCATCCCCTACCGCATCTACGGTGGCCAGCGCTTCTTCGAACGCGCCGAAATCAAGAACGCCATGGCTTACCTGCGCCTGATCGAAGGCCGTGGCAACGATGCCGCCCTGGAGCGGGTGATCAACGTACCGCCACGTGGCATTGGCGAGAAAACCGTCGAAGCCATCCGCGAGCACGCCCGCCACAGCCAGCTGTCGATGTGGGAGGCCATGTGCCAGTTGCTCGCTGCCAAGGCCCTGAAAGGCCGCGCCGCCAGTGCCCTGGGTGCGTTCATCGAGCTTATCGAGGGGTTGGCTGCCAAGGTCGTGGACATGCCACTGCATACCATGACCCAGACCACCATCGAGCAGTCCGGGCTGATCATCTATCACCAGGAAGAAAAGGGTGAAAAGGGCCAGGCACGGGTAGAAAACCTTGAGGAACTGGTCAGCGCAGCGCGCAACTTCGAGTCCACCGACGAAGACGCCGACCTCTCGCCACTCTCGGCGTTCCTCGGCCACGCCTCGCTCGAGGCAGGTGATGCCCAGGCCGACGAGCACGAAGACAGCGTCCAGCTGATGACCTTGCACAGCGCCAAGGGCCTGGAGTTCCCGTATGTGTTCCTGGTGGGCATGGAAGAAGGCCTGTTCCCGCACAAGATGAGCCTGGAAGAGCCCGGCCGCCTGGAAGAGGAACGCCGCCTGGCTTATGTGGGCATCACCCGCGCCATGCGCCAGCTGGTCATGACCTACGCCGAAACGCGTCGCCTGTACGGCAGCGAAACCTACAACAAGGTGTCACGTTTCGTACGCGAAATTCCGGCGGGCCTGATTCAGGAAGTGCGTCTGTCCAACAGTGTCAGCCGCCCGTTCGGCGGGGCCAAGACGGCCACTAACAGCAACCTGTTCGCCAATGCCAGCATTCCGCAGACCGCGTTCAACCTGGGCCAGCGTGTGCAGCATGCGGTGTTCGGCGAAGGTGTGATCCTCAACTTCGAGGGCTCCGGCGCTCAGGCGCGGGTGCAGGTGAATTTTGCCGAGGGCAGCAAATGGTTGATGCTGGGGTACGCCAAGCTCGAGGCCATCTAAAGCCTGCACCGGCCCTGGTGGAGGCTTGCTCAAAGTTTTAGAAGCCTGCGCAATACCTGTGCGGGCATGCCCGCTCCTACAGGTATTGCGCCAGCATTCAGAGGGCCGGTCGTGGCAGGTTTGTAACATTCAGGCAAAAGCTCGAAACATTATGTCGCTGGTCATGTGCCCGGGAACCTGTGCACCATGACGCGCGTGCAATCCACAACAGGGGATATCCCACTTATGCAACGTTTTCTTAGCATCGCTCTGGCGCTCTGCGTCGGCCTGACGCTGAGCCTGGACGCCAACGCCAAGCGCTTTGGCGGCGGCAAGAGCTCGGGCTCCGCGCCTATTCACCAGACCCGCCAGGCCACGCCAACCACGCCTGCCGCCGCGCCGACCGCACCTGGCCGTGCAGCTCCGGCCGCCAGCGGTGCTTCGCGCTGGTTGGGCCCACTGGCCGGCCTCGCCGCCGGTGGCCTGCTGGCTTCCATGTTCATGGGCGACGGTTTCGAAGGCTTCCAGATCATGGACTTCCTGATCGTGGCGCTGATCGCCTTCCTGGTGTTCCGCTTCATCGCCGCGCGCCGTCGCCAGCAGCAGCCGCAAATGGCCATGCCGGGCCATGCACCAATGCACCGTGAAGCTCACGCCCAGCCTGCCCAGCCGTCGATCTTCGGTGGTTCGGCCGCACCTGCTGCCGCAGCCGCCCCGGTGATCAACGCCCCGGCCTGGTTCAACGAGCAGAACTTCCTGGCTGCCGCCCGCAACCACTTCCAGGCGCTGCAGCAGCACTGGGACGCCAACGAGATGGACAAGATCGCCGAGTTCGTCACCCCGCAGATGCTCGAGTTCCTCAAGCGCGAGCGCGCTGAACTGGGTGATGGCTTCCAGTCCACCTACATCGACAACCTCGATGTGCAGCTGGACGGTGTCGACGACCGCGCCGACCGTACCGACGCCACCCTGACCTTCCGTGGCGTGTCGAAGAACTCGCGCTTCGACCAGGGCGAAGTGTTCAGCGAAAGCTGGCACATGGTCCGCGCCCAGGGCGAAAACCAGCCTTGGCTGGTGGCCGGTATCCGTCAAAACGGCTAATCGCTGCGTGCTGCACAAAAAACCCCGGGCCTGTCCCGGGGTTTTGCTTTTGCCGGAGTGGCCTACTAGGGTATAACGCGCAGCGTTGTCATCTAGGTCAGAGGAAGCGAACCGTGGAAGAAGTGATCGAACAACTCCGTGAAGCCAACGAGCCAGTGCCGGTGCCCCTTGAGCTTCCCGACGAGGACCTGCTGGTCGAGATCGAAGAAGAGCTGTTCATCAACATTCCGTTCGTGTTCAAAGAGTTCCTGCTGACCGTCAGTGACGTGGTGTATGGCTCTCTGGAACCAGTGACAGTTACCGACCCACAGTCGCATACCTACCTGCCCGACGTCGCCGCCAATGCCTGGGATGCCGGCGTACCCCGTGACCTGATTCCGCTGTGCCAGGACGGCGACAACTACTACTGCGTCGAAGAAGACGGCACCGTGGTGCTGTGGGATGCCGAAGAGGAAATCGTCGGCGAAGACAGCTGGGAATCGGTGTGGCACTGGGCGCGGGATGTCTGGCTGGAGAGCTGATTCCAACCTCTGATTTGATGCTGACTGTGCCGGCCACTTCGCGGGTAAACCCGCTCCCACAGGGACTGCACAATGTTCAACACCTGTGCAGTCCCTGTGGGAGCGGGTTTACCCGCGAAGTGGCCGGCACAGGAATAGGAAAATCTATGGCCCAGTGCCATCAATGTAGTTAAAATCGCCGGGCTTTCTGCGCCTGGCGACATCGCTACCGCTCCATCCCCTCGGACGACGGTGAAATCTTGCGCAGGAAGCATGCCCCCTTCAGTGCGTATTCTCGCGGCTGTTCTCCAGCGTCTCCAGCAAGGCAATCTGCATGCGCGTATGCACGCGGATAAACCAGCGCCACAGCAAGGCCACCACCACCGCAGCCACCACGGCAATCACCAGCAGCAACTCGCTGGTCGGCAGAATGCTTGCCGACAGCGCCGACAGCAGCAGGAAAATCACCAGTAGCGACAACAGCGGGATCACCTCGGCAATCACTCGGCGCACACGCTGGGTATGCCGCCCGGCCATTTCGGGCTTGACGCCCATCTCTGCCAACAGCATCGACAGCGCCTTGAGCTTGCGATAGGCAGCAATCAGGAACGGCAGCGACAGCAACAACGCCGCCCCCCAGATCAGCGCTTTCTGCTGGCTGGCATCGCTGACCCACTCGCTGAGCCAGTTGCCGATACGCCCGGCGAAGTAGCCACCACTGAAGAAGATGGCGATCACCAGCGCCAGGTTCACCCCCACCTGCAACAGGATGCGCCGGATCATCACCGCCAGCATGGCGCTCTCGCCCTGCGGCTGGATGCTGCGCAACCATTCGCCATACAACGACAGCACCCGCGCCAGACGGCTGGGCACTACCTTGCCCAGCTTCAGCGACAGCGGGTCGGCGGCGCGGATCAGGTAGGGTGTCAGCAGCGTGGTGATTGCCGATACCGCCACAGCCACCGGGTAG
Source organism: Pseudomonas sp. SF2 (assembly GCF_036858055.1). NCBI lineage: Bacteria > Pseudomonadati > Pseudomonadota > Gammaproteobacteria > Pseudomonadales > Pseudomonadaceae > Pseudomonas > Pseudomonas sp. SF2. Next base: position 169,688 of record NZ_JAMBDI010000007.1, read on the forward strand.
AGGAAGTCGCTGGTCACCTGCAGGGTCATGCCCAGCGCGGCGATGATGAAGGAAAACTCGCCAATCTGCGAAAGCCCCATGCCCACCCGCAGCGATGTGCGCCCGTCATTGCCGGCAATGAACGCGCCCATGCCGCATGACAGCATCTTGCCCAACACCACTGCCAAGGTAATGACCACGATCGGCCAGGCGTAGTCGATCAGCACCTGGGGGTCGATCATCAGGCCGATGGCGACGAAGAAGATGGCGCTGAACAGGTCGCGTACCGGTTCGATCAGGCTCTCGATCTTCAGCAACTGGCGCGATTCGGCCATGATCGCGCCAATCAGGAAGGCACCCAGCACCATGCTGTATTCCAGCTTCACTACCAGCAGGCAGAAGCCGAAGCACAGGCCCAGTACGGTAATCAGCAACATCTCGTTGCTTTCGAATTTGGCCACGTAGGCCAGCAGCCGCGGCACCAGCAGGATGCCGATGACCAGCGCGACGATCATGAACAGCGACAGCTTGCCAACAGTGGAGAACACCTCGCCCGAGCTGACCGTGCCACTGACGGCGATGCCCGACAGCAGAGCGATGATGCCGATGCCGAGAATGTCCTCGACGATCAGCACGCCGAAGATAAGCTGGGCGAAACGCTCGTTCTTCATCTTCAGGTCGTTGAGCGCCTTGACGATGATGGTGGTCGAGGAAATTGCCAGGATGGCACCGAGGAACAGCGAATCCATGGTGTTCCAGCCGAACCAGCGGCCGATCTCGAAGCCGATCCAGATCATCAGCACGATTTCCAGGAACGCCGCGATGAACGCCGTGGCGCCTACCTTGAACAGCTTGCGCAGGCTGAACTCGAGCCCCAGGCAGAACATCAGGAAGATCACCCCCAGTTCGGCGAGGGTCTTGATGGTGTCTTCGTCGTGGATCAGGCCGAACGGTGGGGTGTGCGGGCCGATGATGAAGCCGGCGACGATGTAGCCCAGCACCACGGGTTGCTTGAGGCGGTGAAAGAGTACGGTGACCACGCCGGCAACCAGCATGATGACAGCCAGGTCCTGGATGAAGCTGATGGCATGCATGGCGTGATACTCCTTTTTCTCGTCCGTTGCCGGATGCCTGGGCAGACCGCTCCTCTGCCAAGGCAAACCTGAGCGAGCAGCAAGTACATACTGTTTTGAATGCAGGAAAGGCCCATGTTGCATGGGCGTAGTCAGGTTAACATCGCACCCCGCCGCAAAAAGGCGGTGCAATATGCAGAAACAGATCGGCTGGAAAAGCGCCGCTGATGGCATGATCGGCGTGACGATGGAGCGTCAGCCAACGTCCCGTACCAGGAAGGCAAATTCAAAAGAGGGGAACAGAAGTGTCTGCAGATAATACCCCCCATTCGCCCGATTCAGCGCAACCTCACCGCGAGCACACTATGGAACCTGGAAACGCCCAGCTGAGCATGACCGTCCTGATGACCCCGGACATGGCCAACTTTTCTGGCAACGTACATGGCGGCACCCTGCTCAAGTACCTCGACGAAGTGGCCTATGCGTGCGCCAGCCGCTATGCCGGCAGTTATGTGGTCACCTTGTCGGTCGACCAGGTGATCTTCCGCGAGCCGGTGCACGTGGGCGAACTGGTGACCTTCCTGGCGTCGGTCAACTACACCGGCAACACCTCGATGGAGGTGGGGATCAAGGTGGTGACCGAGAACATCCGCGAGCGCTCGGTACGCCATTCCAACAGCTGCTTCTTCACCATGGTCGCGGTCGACGACAACCGTCGCCCGGTGCCGGTGCCGCCACGCCAGCCGCAAAGCAGCGAAGAAAAGCGCCGCTTCCTGCAGGGCCAGCAGCGCCGGCAGATCCGCCAGGAACTGGAAAAGCGCTACCAGGACCTGAAAACCGACGCCATTTAAAGCGTCAGCAGCTGTGCCTCGAAGCGCACCCGCGGGTGCGCGATGCGGTCCTGGGCCCGCACCAGTTGCAGCTCGTAGCTGGCGCAGGCCTGGGTTTCCAGCAGCACTTCGTGCACGGCTGCAGCGGTGAACTCGAACGCCTGCACCCAGCTGTCGCCGAGCAGCACGCGGGCCAGGAACAGGCCTGAGGTCAGGTCACCCACCCCCACCGGCTGCCGTGGGAACGCCAGCAGCGGGCGACGCAGGTGCCAGCTGTGCTCGGCAGTCACCAGCAGCATCTCGAACTGGTCCTCGGCACGCCCGGGGTAAGCCAGGTGCTTGACCAGCACCACCTGCGGCCCGCGCTGCAGCAGGCTACGGGCCATGTTCACACAGTCCTCCAGCGACTGCGCCCGGCGCCCACAGAAGCTGTCCAGCTCCAGCTGGTTGGGGCACAGGATGTCAGCCCTGGCGGCCGCCTCGTCGAGCAGGAACTCGCTGACTTCCGCTGGCACGATGCAGCCCTTCTCCGGGTGCCCCATGACCGGGTCGCACAGGTACAAGGCCTTTGGGTTTACTGCCTTGATCCGCTCGACGCCGGCCAGAATCGCCCGCCCTTGTTCGGCACTGCCCAGGTAGCCGGACAGCACCGCGTCGCAGTGGCCCAGCTCGCCGATGTTGGAAATGCCTTCCACCAACGCAGGAATTTGCGCCGGGGCAAGCACTTCACCCGCCCACTGGCCATACTGTGTGTGATTGGAGAACTGCACGGTATTGAGCGGCCACACATTGACCCCGATACGCTGCATGGGAAACACCGCGGCGCTGTTGCCGGCGTGGCCGAACACCACATGGGACTGGATGGCGAGCAGGTGCGGGGTACGTTTCATGCGGGAGGTTTCCAAAGCTGTTTCAGGGATTGTGCGCAGCGCAGTATGAACTCGATTGCCACCTGTACGACAGGCCAGGGACGCAGTTAAGCTGGATCGACCTGTTTGGAGCATATGCAAATGTTGACCCTGGAAAACCTCTTCGTCCTGATGCTGGTCGCCACGGCAGGCGCCTGGTTGTGGCACAACCACGGGTTGCGCGAAAAAGCCCTGGAGCGGGTCAAACAGCATTGCGCCAAGCTCGACCTCGAACTGCTCGACGATGCGGTCGCACTCAAGCGTATCGCCTTTGTCCGTGACGCCAACGGCCGCAAGCGCCTGGCGCGCGTCTACGCCTTCGAATTCACCGTCACCGGCGAGCAGCGCCACCCCGGTACCGTGACCCAGTTCGGCGCCCACAGCGTGCAGATCGAACTGGCGCCCTACCCGTTCGAGATCAAGACCCCGCCCCGCGCCGACAATGTCATCGAGATGCAGCAGTGGCGCCAGGAGCACAACCGCTGGCGCAACTGATCAGCTGACGCGGCATTCGCTCAACCCGGCTTGCAACGCGGGTTGCGATTGCGGCTGATCGAAAATCAGCTCGATGCGAGTATCCCTGCGCCAGTCGCTGGGCTGCCAGGTGGGCATGTCTCCATTCAGGCCATTGAATGATTGCCAACCCTCCACACTGTGGATAACCCCTTTGGCGCGCCGCCACGGCCAGGCACGCAGGAACGCCTGCAGCCGCTGTGGATAAAACTGCTGCCCGGGGTGCCAGCGCCAGCCGATGCTCCAACCCCCCTCTCCCTGCTGGGCAAGACAGATCGGCTGGCCGGGGTCCGCCCATAGCGCTGCCGGTGGATCTACAGGATTGTCGACAATCCTGTTATCCACAAACGAGCTGTCGACAATGCCCTTGGGTATAGTTGGAAGGTCCGAAAAGGGCAGCTTCCCTTGGACGGTCCAGAATATTTTCTTTCCATATAATCTGTTATTTATCAACAACTTATAATCTTCATTCACAGCCTCTGATTTGTTGAAGACAATGCTTTCAGAAGCATCGAACGCCTGCTGTTGAGCCTCCGGAAGCTGCTCGTTGCGGACCATCGACTGCGCATCCACGACCATCAGCAATGGCTGTATTGTCAGCACTCCAGCCCAAGGAGCCTGTTGTAACTGGGCAAGTAACTGCAAGGGATGACCCAGCCCGGACGGCTCGATAAACAACCGGTCAGGCCGGGATTTGCGCAGCAGCCGGCCCAGGCCCACCTGGAACGGCATGCCATTGACGCAGCACAGGCAGCCACCTGCGACCTCGCCGATGGCGATGCCGTCTTCGTCACGGCTGAGCAAGGCGGCATCCAGGCCTACCAGGCCGAATTCGTTGATCAATACAGCCCAGCGCTCATTGGCCGGGCGCTGGGCCAGCAGATGACGGATCAGGGTGGTCTTGCCGGCCCCCAACGGGCCGGCAATCACATGGGTGGGAATGTTCTGCAGCATGGGTGGCTTCGGGCAATAGTGATGCCTCACTATGCGCCGTCATGCCAGCCAGTCAAGGCTGAGCAACAGGCGCCCCTGCTGGCCCGAGGGCGAACGGTGCACCAGGCCGGCACCTTCGTTGCCCTGCCACTTCTCACCTTTGAGCACCGCCACATCACCAGCTTGCAGGTGCTGGATGTTATCCACAGAAGGTAGGGCTGCGTGTAACTCACCGCGTTGACTCCCGTGCTCTTGCAACCACTCGCTGCCCGGACCGGTATAGGTGGTGAGCAGACGCAGCGGCACGTTATCCACATGAAAGCGCGGGCACATGGGGCCAGCCAGTACCCGCAGGCGCAAACCGACCCGCCGCGCACCCACCAGGCAGGTATAAGCTGCCACCAGCCAGGTCACATCGGCCACGAATGCCTCGTAGCCGTGCAAGTCCGCCGCTTCGCGCAACAACTCGGTCAGTACCGGCATGTGCTGCTCGTCCACATCGATGACGCGCTGGTCTGCCAAGGGCTGGCCAAGGCCGACTACCAGCATGGCAAAGTCCTCCAGCTGCGGCGGCAAACGCCGGCGCCATACCGCCAGGTTCACGCCGTCCTGCAGCACTTCGGTCAGCACCTGCGGTGTCTCGCCGAACACCTGGAAGATATCCACAGGCTTGCGTGCGGGGTTCATGCTGCCGCCTCCTCATGCCATGGGCCGAACGGATCGGGCAGACGCAACCAGCCCATGTGCCCCAAGTCCATTTCCTGATCGGTCAACAGGCATGCATCAAGTGCTGTGGATAATTTTTCGAAGTCGATGTTCTGCCCGATGAACACCAGTTCCTGGCGGCAGTCACCACTCTCGGCAGCCCAGTTTTTCATGATCGCCGCGGTGTTATCCACATCCTGTGGCCACTGCTCGCGCGGCACAAAACGCCACCAGCGGCCCGCCAGGCCATGGCGCATCATGCCGCCCGCCTGCGACCAGCTTCCGGCCTCCTGGTACTTGCTGGCCAACCAGAAAAAACCTTTCGAACGCAGCAGTCGGCCATTGCTCCAGGGCGTGTGGATAAAATCGAAGAAGCGCTGTGGATGAAGCGGACGCCGGGCCTGCCAGGTGGTGGCGGCAATGCCGTACTCTTCGGTCTCCGGCACATGCTCGCCACGTAGCTCCTGCAGCCAGCCCGCTGCCTGGGCAGCCTGGTCGAAGTCGAACAGGCCGGTATCGAGAATGCGCGCCAGCGGCACCTGGCCCATGACCATGGGCACGATCTGCGCCCGGGCATTGAGGCTGCGCAGAATGGCCATGAGCTCTTCGCGCTCGTGCTGGCTGATCAGGTCGATCTTGCTCAGCAACAGCACATCGGCGAACTCGACCTGCTCGATCAACAAGTCACTGATCGAGCGCTCGTCCTCCTCACCCAGGGTTTCGCCACGGCTGGCCAGACTGTCTGCTGCCTGGTAATCACGCAGGAAGTTCAGGCCATCGACCACGGTGACCATGGTGTCCAGCCGCGCCATGTCGGACAGGCTGCGGCCCTGTTCGTCACGGAAGGTGAAGGTCTCGGCCACCGGCAGCGGCTCCGAGATCCCGGTGGACTCGATAAGCAAATAATCGAAACGCCCTTCTTCGGCCAACCGTGCCACTTCCTCGAGCAGGTCTTCTCGCAGCGTGCAGCAGATGCAGCCATTGCTCATCTCCACCAGCTTCTCCTCGGCACGGTTGAGGCTGACGTTGCGCTGCACCTCGCTGGCGTCGATGTTGATTTCGCTCATGTCGTTGACGATGACCGCGACCCGCAGGTTGTCGCGGTTACGCAGCACATGGTTGAGCAAAGTGCTCTTGCCGGCACCAAGGAAGCCGGACAGCACGGTGACAGGGAGACGGTTGGACATGGCGAAACCTCTTCAGGCGAGCGCATTCGAAACGATGCATTGCACAATGTTATAAAGTAACAATACAATTTCGCCAAGCCCGTTCTCGACGGACGCGTGCTCCCCTTCTGTTTGGAATGCCAAATGAACCAGCTCAAGCTCCCCGACATTGCCGCCCAATCCCAGGAATATGCCTTGCCGTTGAACTGGGTGGGTATGTGCGGGATCGCCCTGCCTGTGCAGTTCGAAGGGCGCACGGCGGCTGCAACCGTCGATGCCGGTGTAAGCCTGGTAGACGGCAGCTCACGGGGTATCCATATGTCTCGGCTTTACCTTGCCCTGGCTTCCCTGGAGCATCAGCCCCTGACGCCGCTCGCCATCCGCCAACTGCTGGCTGACTTTCTGAGCAGCCACGAAGGCCTTTCTTCTGCGGCTTATCTGCGCCTGCACTTCGACCATCTGCTGAAAAGGCCAGCCCTGGTCAGCCCATTGGATGGTTGGAAAAGCTATGCGGTAACAGTCGACGCAAGGATGGAAAACGAAATGTTCCACGTGGAACTATCCGTTTCCGTGCCTTACTCGTCGACCTGCCCATGCTCGGCTGCACTTGCACGGCAGCTGATTCAGCAGCAGTTCCAGGCGCATTTCGGCGCTGAGCAGGTCGAAAAATCTGCAGTGCTGCAGTGGCTTGGCAGCGCCGAAGGCATCGTAGCGACGCCCCATAGCCAACGCAGTAGCGCACAAATCCGGGTAAGGCTGCGCAGCAATCAGCAGGTACTGCCAATCACCGAGCTGATCGACCGCATAGAAGCCAGCCTGGGGACAGCGGTACAGACCGCGGTAAAGCGCGCAGACGAGCAAGCCTTTGCCTTGGCCAACGGCCAGAACCTGATGTTCTGCGAAGACGCCGCACGACGCCTGCACAAGGCGCTACGGGAAATAGAGTGGAGCACGGCCTTCAAGCTGCGCGTGGAACATGCAGAAAGCCTGCATGCCCACGACGCTGTCGCGACCAGCCAGTGGCAATGGGATGTCAGCTGCGCGGCTTGACCGAACCGCAATCATTACCCAGCCACACGGCACGGGTGTTCATGCTGCCTTGCTGCTGAACACCCGAGGCGTTGAAGGTGCCATTGACCTGTGTGGTGAACTCCCGGTCACTGAGGAAAGTCGCCTGGCCACTGCCCTGTGCCTTGGGGCAACTGAACTGGAATTTCCACACATTGCCGGTGCGGTCGGTGATCTTCTGGGTACAACCTGACTTCGGGTCCTGCAGCGGGATATCGTTGGTTGCCACCTGTTCTGGCGTCAGGCACGAGCGCACCCCCTTGCCCCCAACAGTCACCCCCTGTTTGGCCAGCACCCCTTCCATCATCGCACGCTGCTCCGGCGGCAGGTTCTTCAACTGGCCGAGCATGAACTCCATGTCGGGTAACGGCTTGCCATCGACCTGCATGTTGCTGGTGGTCAGCTCCCACAAACCTGGCTGCAGCATCTGGGCATGCACCAGCGGGCTGCTCACACCTAGGGCCAACGCCAACAGTGGCAGACGAATCTTCATGGACGAACGCTCCTGGAAAAAAGCCGGCCAAGCGGGCCGGGCTGAGCCTTAGACGCCAAATCCACCCGCAGGTTGCAAGACGGACCGGGAACGTGTTCTGTTACTCAAGTGTACTCGGCCAGCAGGATGCATATGGACTACCACAGCCCCTACTTCTTCGGTTATCTACTCGGCCTGGTTCATCTGCTGGGTATCGTCGCCGCACTGCACGCACTGTTCACCGTGCGCACTGCCCAGGGCGCAATCGCCTGGGCGATGCCGTTGTTCTTCATCCCCTACCTCACCCTGATCCCTTACCTGATCTTCGGTGCCCGCTCGTTCTACGCCTATATCAAGGCCCGGCGACAGGCCAACCAGGAAATGCACGTGGCCATGGCCAACCTCAACTGGCGGCCTTGGGTAGAAGAAGCCCTCACCGCCCGCGAGTCGGAAAGCTATGCGGCCCTGCGCGCCATGCCCAAGCTCGGGCGCATGCCCTGCCTTGCCAACAACCAGGTGAAGCTGCTGATCGATGGCAAGGCGACATTCGATGCCATCTTCGCCGCCATCGAAAAAGCCCGCGCCGTGGTGCTGGTGCAGTTCTTCATCATCCATGACGACAGCCTGGGCAAGGCGTTGCAGCAACTGCTGCTGCGCAAAGCCGCCGAGGGGGTGCAGGTGTTCGTGCTGTACGACCGCGTCGGCAGCCATGCCTTGCCGGCCAGCTACAGCCAGCTACTGCGTGACGGTGGTGTACAGATCCATGCCTTCGCTACCCGTCGTGGCTGGTTCAACCGCTTCCAGGTGAACTTCCGCAACCACCGCAAGATCGTGGTGGTGGATGGCCTGCTCGGTTTCATCGGCGGGCATAACGTGGGCGATGAGTACCTTGGTGGCGACCTGCAGCTCTCACCCTGGCGCGACACCCATGTGCAGATCAGCGGGCCGGTGCTGGCCTGCCTGCAGGAGTCGTTCGCCGAGGACTGGTATTGGGCCGCGCGCCAGCTACCGCCGCTGATCCTGCCGGACGCCTACCCGGACAACGGCGTGCTGTGCCAAGCCTTGGCCAGCGGCCCGGCCGACCCACAGGAAACCTGCTCGCTGTTCTTTCTTGAGGCTATTCATTCAGCCACCCGGCGCGTGTGGATCACCAGCCCGTACTTCATCCCCGACGAGGCGGTGTTTGCCGCCCTGCGCCTGGCGGTACTGCGTGGGGTCGATGTGCGCGTGCTGATCCCGTCACGTCCAGACCATCGCATCGTCTATGCCGCCTCCAGTCTGTTCGCCTTCGAAGCGGTACGTGCGGGTGTACGCATGTTCCGCTATCAACCGGGCTTCCTGCACCAGAAGGTGGTGCTGGTGGATGACGATGTCAGTGCGATCGGCAGTGCCAACCTGGACAACCGCTCGTTCCGCCTGAACTTCGAGATCACCCTGCTGACGGTCGACCGCGGCTTCGCCGACCAGGTCGAGAACATGCTGATCAATGACTTTGAACAGGCACGGGAAATTACTGCAGAGGACAGCCGCGATACCCATCGGCTGCAGCAACTGGGGATGCGGATTGCGCGGCTGATTTCGCCGATTCTGTGATGCGTCTGCGCACCTCGCAAGGTATCGCGGCCCTTGTGGGAGCGGGTTTACCCGCGAAGACGTCAGTGGCTGTACCGACGCATTCGCGGGTAAACCCGCTCCCACAGGGTATGGTGTCGCGCTTGCGTGCTTGGTTGCAATTCAGCGATACAAGTCTTCACGCGTCCAGGGTAGATCATGGTGCCCATCGGCGTAGGGCTTCACGGCCAGTATCTGGTGCAGGTTGATCCAGCCCTTCTGGAAGGCATAGGCACACCCGGCCAGGTACAGGCGCCAGATGCGCAAGGTCTTCTCGGGCACCAGCGCCGCTGCCTTGTGCAACTGGTTCTCCAGGTTCTCGCTCCAGTGGTGCAAAGTCTTGGCGTAGTGCAAACGCAGGCTTTCCACGTCCACCACCTCCAGCCCCGCTTCACAGATGCTGGCGCTGATCATTGACAGGTGCGGCAGCTCGCCGTGGGGGAACACGTAGCGGTCGATGAACTCGCCAGCGCCACGCCCGACCGGGCGGCCATCCACATGCTTGGCGGTGATACCGTGGTTCATCACCAGGCCCCCTTCCCTCACGGCTCCGAACAGTTTCTGGCTATACAGCGCCAGGTTGGCATGCCCGACATGCTCGAACATGCCAACGCTGACAACCTTGTCGAAGCGGCCATCCTGAGGCAGATCGCGGTAGTCGAGAATCTGCAGGTCGACCCTGTCGGCCAGCCCCTCGGCCTTGACCCGCTCGCGGCCGAGCTTGAGCTGCTCCTTGCTCAAGGTGATACCAAACACCTTGGCGCCATATTCGCGAGCAGCGAAACGCGCCAGCCCACCCCAGCCACAACCAACGTCGAGCAGGTAGTCACCGGCGTCCAGCCGCAGCTTGCGGCACAGGTGATCGAATTTGTCCTGCTGTGCCTGATCCAGCGTGTTGTCCGGCTCGCGGAAGTAGGCGCAGGAGTAGGCCATGTCCTGATCCAGCCAGAGCTGGTAGAACGCGTTGGAAACATCGTAATGGTAGGAAATGGCTTCAGCGTCGGTGCTCTTGTCATGGGCCCGCCGTTGCGGTGGGACGTTGTCCTCGTCGGTCAGTAGCGCTTCGCTCAGCTCATCACATACGCGGATGGCTTCACCAATGTCGCCTTCCAGCTCCAGCTTGCCTTCGACAAATGCCGTGCCCAGCTGGTCCATGCTCGGGTGGCTCAACTGGCTGATCAGCTGCGGCTCCTTGACCAGGATGGTGACCTGCGGGCTAGGCCCCAGATCGAACTGGTTACCGTCCCACAGTTTCAGCCGCAGCGGCAGATGCAGGCTCTGCAGTGCCGGTGGAAGTTGCGCAAGCATGAACGACCCTCCTGTCCGTATTTGGCCACGACGCCTAATATTTCGAACGTCGCCGGATCAGAGTAGTTCATTCGTGGGATGTTTCCTCTAAACCAGACCATGGTCTAGAACCGACTGATCTTATCCATACAGCAGATTGTATACAATTTTTGCATCTCAGCTTAACCTTGTGCCCCTCTTGCGCTTCTTCATCCTGGAGTTGAACCCATGAAATCCTATGACGTGGTGATCATCGGCGGTGGCCCTGGCGGCTACAACGCAGCCATCCGTGCCGGCCAGCTGGGCCTGAGCGTAGCCTGCGTGGAGGGCCGCTCGACCTTGGGTGGCACCTGCCTGAACGTGGGCTGCATGCCCTCCAAGGCGTTGCTGCATGCTTCCGAGCTGTACGAAGCCGCCAGCGGTGACGAGTTCTCCCACCTCGGTATCGAAGTCAAACCTACCCTAAACCTCGCCCAGATGATGAAACAGAAGGACGAGAGCGTGACCGGCCTGACCAAGGGCATCGAGTACCTGTTCCGCAAGAACAAGGTCGACTGGATCAAGGGCTGGGGCCGCCTGGATGGTGTCGGCAAGGTCGTGGTCAAGGCTGAGGACGGCAGCGAAACCGCATTGCAGGCCAAGGACATCGTCATTGCCACCGGCTCCGAGCCTACCCCGCTGCCGGGCGTGACCATCGACAACCAGCGCATCATCGACTCGACCGGCGCGCTGTCGCTTCCACAGGTACCCAAGCACCTGGTCGTCATCGGCGCCGGCGTGATCGGCCTCGAACTGGGTTCGGTATGGCGTCGCCTGGGCAGCCAGGTCACGGTCATCGAATACCTCGACCGCATCTGCCCGGGCACCGATGAAGAAACCGCCAGGACCCTGCAGAAGGCCTTGGCCAAGCAAGGCATGGTATTCAAGCTGGGCAGCAAGGTGACCCAGGCCAGCGCCAGCGCCGATGGCGTGAGCCTGACCCTGGAGCCAGCCGCTGGCGGTACCGCAGAAACGCTGCAGGCTGACTACGTACTGGTCGCCATCGGTCGCCGCCCCTATACCAAAGGGCTGAACCTGGAAAGCGTGGGCCTGGAGACCGACAAGCGCGGCATGCTCGGCAACGACCACCACCGCACTGCCGTGCCGGGTATCTGGGTGATTGGCGACGTCACCTCCGGCCCGATGCTGGCGCACAAAGCCGAAGACGAAGCGGTGGCCTGCATCGAACGCATCGCCGGCAAGCCCCATGAGGTCAACTACAACCTTATCCCTGGTGTGATCTACACCCGCCCGGAGCTGGCCACCGTGGGCAAGACCGAAGAGCAGCTCAAGGCCGAAGGGCGTGCCTATAAAGTCGGCAAGTTCCCGTTCACGGCCAACAGCCGCGCCAAGATCAACCACGAGACCGAAGGCTTCGCCAAGGTCATCGCCGATGCCGAGACCGATGAAGTGCTGGGTGTGCACCTGGTGGGCCCAAGTGTCAGCGAGATGATTGGTGAGTTCTGCGTGGCCATGGAGTTCTCGGCCTCGGCGGAAGACATCGCCCTCACCTGCCACCCCCACCCCACCCGCTCCGAGGCCTTGCGCCAGGCAGCGATGAATGTGGAAGGGATGGCGATGCAGATCTGATGCGAGATAGCCGTGGGCTGCTTTGCAGCCCATCGCGACACAAGGCCGCTCCTACAGGAGAACGCGATTTCCTGTAGGAGCGGCCTTGTGTCGCTATGGGGCGCGAAGCGCCCCGGCTTCTGGCTTACTCGACCGTAACCGACTTGGCCAGGTTACGCGGCTGGTCCACGTCGGTGCCCTTGAGCACGGCCACGTAGTACGACAGCAACTGCAGCGGGATGGTGTACAGGATCGGCGCCAGGGCGTCGGCAATGTGTGGCACCTTGATCACATGGGTACCTTCGCCATTGGTCATCCCGGCCTGCTCGTCGGCGAACACCACCAGCTCGCCACCACGGGCACGCACTTCCTGCAGGTTGGACTTCAGCTTCTCCAGCAGCTCGTTGTTCGGCGCAACGGTAACCACCGGCATGTCGTTGTCCACCAGCGCCAGCGGGCCGTGCTTCAGCTCGCCTGCCGGGTAGGCTTCGGCGTGGATGTAGGAGATTTCCTTGAGCTTGAGTGCACCTTCCATCGCCACCGGGTACTGCGCACCACGGCCGAGGAACAGGGTGTGGTGCTTGTCGGCGAACAGCTCGGCGATTTTCTCGACGGTGGCGTCCATGGCCAGGGCTTCGCCCAGGCGGGCCGGCAGGCGGCGCAGTTCTTCAACCAGCTCGGCTTCGACGCCAGCTTCCAGGGTACCGCGCACCTGGCCCAGGGCCAGGGTCAGCAGCATCAGCGATACCAGCTGGGTGGTAAAGGCCTTGGTCGAGGCCACGCCGATTTCCGGGCCGGCCAGGGTCAGCAGGGTCAGGTCCGACTCACGTACCAGCGAGCTGATACCGACGTTGCAAATCGCCAGGCTGCCGAGGAAGCCCAGTTCCTTGGCGTTGCGCAGCGCGGCCAGGGTATCGGCAGTTTCGCCAGACTGCGAGATGGAGACGAACAGAGTGTCCGGCTGCACCACTACTTTGCGGTAACGGAACTCACTGGCCACTTCCACCTGGCACGGGATGCCGGCCAGGCTTTCCAGCCAGTAACGGGCGACCATGCCGGCGTGGTAGCTGGTGCCGCAGGCAACGATCTGCACGTTGCGCACCTTGGCGAACAGTTCGGCAGCCTTCGGGCCGAAAGCCTGGACCATCACGTTGTCCTTGCCCAGACGGCCTTCCAGGGTGCGCTGCACCACGCTTGGCTGCTCGTGGATTTCCTTGAGCATGAAGTGGCGGTAGGCGCCCTTGTCGGCGGCTTCAGCACCTTCGTGGTACTGCACGGTTTCACGCTGGACCTTGTGCCCGTCCTGATCCCAGATGGAGACCTGGTCACGGCGGATCTCGGCGATGTCGCCTTCTTCCAGGTACATGAAGCGGTCGGTGACCTGGCGCAGGGCCAGCTGGTCGGAAGCCAGGAAGTTCTCGCCCAGGCCCAGGCCGATGACCAGCGGGCTACCGCTGCGTGCGGCTACCAGGCGGTCGGGCTGCTTGGCGCTGATCAGCGCCAGGCCATAAGCGCCATGCAGGCGCTTCACCGCAGCCTTCAGGGCATCGGTCAGGTCCGGGATGCTCTTCAGCGTGTGGTGGATCAGGTGAACGATGACTTCGGTATCGGTCTGCGAAGTGAAGACATAGCCAAGGTCTTTCAGCTCTTCGCGCAGTTCTTCGTGGTTCTCGATGATGCCGTTGTGCACCACGGCCACATCACTGCCCGAGAAGTGCGGGTGGGCGTTACCTTCGGTCGGCGCACCGTGGGTGGCCCAGCGGGTGTGGGCGATGCCCAGCTGGCCGGCCAGTGGCTCGGCGGTAACAGCGGCTTGCAGCTCGCTGACCTTGCCGATACGGCGGCGGCGCTGCAGCTCACCGTTCTGGGTGAGGACGGCCAGGCCGGCGCTGTCGTACCCACGGTACTCAAGACGCTTGAGGCCTTCGATCAAGATGGCTGTGATGTTGCGCTCGGCGACGGCACCAACGATTCCACACATGGTTTATTGCTCCTGGCTGATCGCGGCGCAGATCAGGTTGATGCCGCGGGCTTGAATTTGTTCGCGTGCCGCTGCGGGCAGGCGTTCGTCAGTAATAAGGGTGTGCACGCTGCCCCAGGGCAGCTCGAGGTTGGGGATCTTGCGCCCGACCTTGTCCGATTCGACCATCACGATCACTTCACGGGCGACTTCGGCCATGACCCGGCTCAGCCCGAGAAGTTCGTTGAAGGTGGTGGTGCCGCGGCCGAGGTCGATACCGTCAGCGCCGATGAACAGCTGGTCGAAATCGTAGGAGCGCAACACCTGCTCGGCCACCTGGCCCTGGAAGGACTCGGAATGCGGGTCCCAGGTGCCACCAGTCATCAGCAGCACCGGCTCGTGTTCGAGCTCGCAGATGGCGCGGGCCACGTTCATTGAATTGGTCATCACCACCAGGCCAGGCTGGCGCCCCAGCTCGGGGATCATGGCTGCCGTGGTGCTGCCGCTGTCGATGATGATGCGCGCATGCTCGCGGATACGCGCGACGGCGGCGCGGGCGATGGCCTTTTTATAGGAAGACACGGGCTGGGCGGGCTCACCCAGCAGCTCTTGCGGCACCGGGACCGCGCCACCGTAGCGCCGTAGCAACAGGCCATTGGTTTCGAGGGCAGCAAGGTCCTTGCGGATGGTGACTTCCGAGGTTGCGAAACGCTTGGCCAAAGCGTCCACACTCACCTCGCCCTGCTCGCTGAGCAAAGCCAGGATGTTGTGCCGCCGCTGCGGGGTGTTTCGTTTCGACATGAGCGCTTAAGTTTCGTTTCGAAAGATAATGGTGGCAATCAAAACCTAAGATGAACGATTCGTCAAGCTGTGGATAAATCGTCACGGCAAATTGGCGCCCTGTGGGAGCGGGTTTACCCGCGAAGAAAGAGCACGGTGTTCGCGGGTGAACCCGCTCCCACAAGGATTGCGCCGGACTGCAATTGAGTGCGACCTGCCAATAAAAAAGCCGACTTATTCACATAAGTCGGCTTTCGATCGAAACAGCTGTGTATAACTCAGCTCTTCTTGATCTTTTCCGGCCGCTTCCAACCCGAGATGTTGCGTTGACGCGCACGAGCCACCGCCAGGTCGCCTGCCTCCACGGTCTGGGTGATGGTCGAGCCGGCAGCAGTGGTCGCACCAGCCTTGATTTCCACAGGCGCTACCAACGAGTTGTTGGAGCCGATGAACACGTCCTCGCCCATCACGGTCTTGAACTTGTTGGCGCCATCGTAGTTGCAGGTGATGGTGCCGGCGCCGATGTTGGTGCGCGCACCGATTTCGGCATCGCCCAGGTAAGTCAGGTGACCGGCCTTGGCGCCCTCACCCAGGTGGGCGTTTTTCAGTTCGACGAAGTTACCCACATGGGCCTTGGCGTCCAGCACGCTGCCCGGGCGCAGGCGGGCGAACGGGCCGGCATCGCTGCCCTCGCCCATCACGGCGCCTTCGAGGTGGCTGTTGGCCTTGACCACTGCGCCTTTGCGCAGGGTGGTATTCTTGATCACGCAGTTAGGGCCGATCTGCACATCGTCCTCGATGACCACCTTGCCTTCGAGAATCACGTTGATGTCGATCAGCACGTCACGGCCAACGGTCACTTCACCGCGCACATCGAAGCGCGCCGGGTCGCGCAGGGTCACGCCCTGGGCCATCAGGCGACGGCCTTCGCGCAACTGGTAGTGGCGCTCCAGCTCGGACAGCTGGCGACGGTCGTTGGCGCCTTGCACTTCCATCGGGTCGTGGGGCTGTTCGGTAGCCACCACCAGGCCATCGGCCACAGCCATGGCGATGACGTCGGTCAGGTAATACTCGCCCTGGGCGTTGTTGTTCGACAGGCGGCCCATCCAGTCGGCCAGGCGCGCGGCTGGCAGGGCCAGAATACCGGTGTTGCCTTCCTTGATCGCTTTCTGCGCATCGTTGGCGTCCTTGTGCTCAACGATGGCAGTCACCTTGCCCTGCTCGTCGCGCACGATGCGGCCATAGCCGGTCGGGTCGTCGAGGGTCACCGTGAGCAGGCCCAGCTGCTGCTCGTTGGCCTTGGCCAGCAGACGCTGCAGGGTCTCTACTTCGATCAACGGCACGTCACCGTACAGCACCAGCACGGTGTCGGCGGTCAGCGCCGGCAATGCCTGGGCAACCGCATGGCCGGTACCCAGCTGCTTGTCCTGCATGACGAAGTTCAAGTCGTCAGCGGCAAGGCGCTCGCGAACCAGCTCGGCACCATGGCCAATGACCACGTGAATACCTTGCGGCTGCAACTGGCGCGCGCTGTGGATAACATGGCCGAGCATGGAATTGCCGGCTACCGGATGCAGCACCTTGGGCAGCGCCGAGCGCATGCGGGTGCCTTGGCCGGCGGCGAGAATAACGATATCGAGTGACATTACTGGCTACCAATCCTGGGCGGTCAGTGAAATGACCGGTTTCATAGGTTACAAAAAAAGAAAAAGGGTAGCCGATGGCTACCCTTGTTCTCAATCTACATGAAGCTTGCGGAATTAACCGCCGAACTTCTTGCGGATCTGCTGGACGGTACGCAGCTGGGCTGCGGCCTCGGCCAGACGTGCGGATGCGGCACTGTAGTCGAAATCCGCGCCTTTCTCATGCAGGGCCTTCTCAGCTGCCTTGACGGCATCCTGAGCGGAGGCTTCGTCCAGGTCGGCTGCACGCTGCACGGTGTCGGCGAGTACCTTGACCATGTTCGGCTGCACTTCCAGGAAGCCACCGGAGATGTAGAACACCTCGCGCTCGCCACCCTGCTTGGTCAGCGTGATCGGACCAGGCTTGAGATTGGTGATCAGCGGCGCGTGGCCCGGAGCGATACCAAGATCACCCAGGTTACCGTGCGCAACTACCATCTCGACCAGGCCGGAGAAGATCTCTCCTTCCGCGCTGACGATATCGCAATGGACTGTCATAGCCATCTGCTTGCCTCAACCTGATTAGCGCCCCTTTCGGGGCGCCGGGATTACAGTTTCTTGGCTTTCTCGATCGCTTCGTCGATGCTGCCGACCATGTAGAACGCTTGTTCTGGCAGGTGGTCGTAGTCACCTTTGAGGATGCCGCTGAAGCCAGCGATGGTGTCTTTCAGGGAAACGTACTTGCCTGGCGAACCGGTGAAGACTTCGGCCACGAAGAACGGCTGCGACAGGAAGCGCTGGATCTTACGAGCGCGGGCTACCAGTTGCTTGTCGGCTTCGGACAGTTCGTCCATACCCAGGATCGCGATGATGTCTTTCAGCTCTTTGTAGCGCTGCAGAACATACTGAACCTGGCGAGCAGTTTCGTAGTGCTCGTTGCCGATCACGTTCGGGTCCAGCTGGCGCGAAGTCGAGTCCAGTGGGTCGACCGCCGGGTAGATACCCAGGGAGGCGATGTCACGGGACAGAACGACGGTGGCGTCCAGGTGGGCGAAGGTGGTGGCTGGCGACGGGTCGGTCAGGTCGTCCGCAGGTACGTATACGGCCTGGATCGAGGTGATCGAACCTTCTTTGGTCGAAGTAATACGTTCTTGCAGAACGCCCATCTCTTCGGCCAGGGTCGGCTGATAACCTACTGCGGAAGGCATACGGCCCAGCAGTGCGGATACTTCGGTACCGGCCAGGGTGTAACGATAGATGTTGTCGACGAACAGCAGAACGTCGTTACCTTCGTCACGGAACTTCTCGGCCATGGTCAGGCCGGTCAGCGCTACGCGCAGACGGTTTCCTGGTGGCTCGTTCATCTGACCGTAGACCAGTGCTACCTTGTCGAGAACGTTGGAATCCTTCATCTCGTGGTAGAAGTCGTTACCCTCACGAGTACGCTCACCCACACCGGCGAACACGGAGTAACCGCTGTGCTCGATGGCGATGTTACGGATCAGTTCCATCATGTTAACGGTCTTGCCGACGCCGGCACCACCGAACAGACCAACCTTACCACCCTTGGCGAACGGGCAAACCAGGTCGATAACCTTGATGCCGGTTTCCAGCAGGTCGTTGCCGCCTGCCTGGTCAGCGAAGGAAGGAGCCTTCTGGTGGATACCACGACGCTCTTCTTCGCCGATCGGGCCGGCTTCGTCGATCGGGTTGCCCAGTACGTCCATGATACGGCCCAGAGTGGCCTTACCAACAGGAACGGAAATGGCAGCGCCGGTGTCGACGACATCCAGACCGCGCTTCAGGCCTTCGGTCGAGCCCATCGCAATGGTACGAACCACGCCGTCGCCCAGCTGCTGCTGAACTTCCAGGGTGGTTTCCGCGCCTTGTACTTTCAGCGCGTTGTAAACACTCGGCACGACGTCACGTGGGAATTCCACGTCGATGACGGCGCCGATGATTTGAACGATACGTCCGCTACTCATAGCTGGATCCTCTGAATATTTGAACCGTTAAACCGCGGCAGCGCCGCCGACGATTTCCGAGATCTCCTGGGTGATCGCAGCCTGACGCGCCTTGTTGTAGATCAGCTGGAGTTCGCTGATCAAATCACCGGCGTTGTCTGTGGCGTTCTTCATGGCGATCATCCGGGCCGCTTGTTCAGCAGCGTTGTTCTCGACCACCGCCTGGTACACCTGCGACTCCACGTAACGCACCATCAAGCCGTCCAGCAGCTCTTTTGCGTCGGGTTCGTACAGGTAGTCCCAGTGGTGCTTGAGATCCTGATCCGGGGTTGCCACCAACGGTACCAATTGCTCGACCGTCGGTTTTTGGGTCATGGTGTTGATGAACTTGTTCGAAACCACCGAGAGGCGATCGATACGGCCGTCCAGGTAGGCGTCCAGCATCACTTTGACGGAGCCGATCAGATCGTTGATCGATGGCTCTTCGCCCAGGTGGCTGATCGCGGCTACGACGTTGCCGCCAAAGATGCGGAAGAAAGTCGCACCCTTGCTGCCGATCACGCACAGGTCGATTTCCACGCCCTGTTCGCGGTTTTCGTTCATGTCCTTGACCAGGGCCTTGAACAGGTTGGTGTTCAAGCCACCGCACAGACCACGGTCACTGCTCACCACGATATAACCGGCGCGCTTTACAGGGCGCTCGATCATGAACGGGTGGCGGTATTCCGGGTTGGCGTTGGCCAGATGACCGATCACCTGGCGGATACGCTCCGCGTAAGGACGGCTAGCAGCCATGCGCAGTTGTGCCTTGCGCATCTTGCTGACCGCCACTTTCTCCATGGCGCTGGTAATCTTTTGCGTGCTTTTGATGCTCGCAATCTTACTGCGAATCTCTTTTGCGCCTGCCATGTATCACCTATCAGGTTAGCAAGCGGGGGCCGCAGCCCCCGCTGCGGCTTACCAGGTCTGGGTGGCCTTGAACTTCTCGATACCGGCTTTCATGCCAGCGTCGATTTCGTCGTTGAAGTCACCCTTCACGTTGATCTTCGCCATCAGTTCGGCGTGATCACGGTTGAAGTAGGCGATCAGTGCTTGCTCGAAGCTACCGACCTTGTTGACTTCCACGTCAGTCAGGAAACCACGCTCAGCGGCGTACAGCGACAGAGCCATGTCCGCGATGGACATCGGCGCGTACTGCTTCTGCTTCATCAGCTCGGTAACGCGCTGACCATGCTCCAGCTGCTTGCGGGTCGCTTCGTCCAGATCGGAAGCGAACTGGGCGAATGCAGCCAGTTCACGGTACTGAGCCAGAGCGGTACGGATACCACCGGACAGCTTCTTGATGATCTTGGTCTGAGCGGCACCACCTACGCGGGATACCGAAACACCGGCGTTCACTGCAGGGCGGATGCCCGAGTTGAACATGGCCGATTCCAGGAAGATCTGACCGTCGGTGATGGAAATCACGTTGGTCGGAACGAACGCGGAAACGTCGCCAGCCTGGGTTTCGATGATCGGCAGGGCGGTCAGGGAACCGGTCTTGCCAGTGACTGCGCCGTTGGTGAACTTCTCGACGTACTCTTCCGAAACGCGCGATGCACGCTCCAGCAGACGGGAGTGGAGATAGAACACGTCACCTGGGTACGCTTCACGTCCTGGCGGACGGCGCAGCAGCAGGGAAATCTGACGGTAGGCAACGGCCTGCTTGGACAGGTCATCGTAAACGATCAGGGCGTCTTCACCGCGGTCACGGAAGTATTCGCCCATGGTGCAGCCGGCGTAAGGAGCCAGGAACTGCAGCGCGGCCGATTCCGAGGCGCTGGCGGCAACAACGATGGTGTTGGCCAGGGCGCCGGCTTCTTCCAGCTTGCGCACAACGTTGGCGATGGTCGACTGCTTCTGGCCTACGGCCACGTATACGCAGAAGATACCGCTGTTTTTCTGGTTGATGATCGCGTCGACCGCCATGGCGGTCTTACCGATCTGACGGTCACCGATGATCAGCTCGCGCTGGCCACGGCCAACCGGGATCATGGCGTCAACCGACTTGTAGCCAGTCTGTACAGGCTGGTCTACCGACTTACGCCAGATAACACCCGGAGCGACCTTTTCGACCGCGTCGGTTTCGGTGGTGGCCAGAGGACCTTTGCCATCGATCGGGTTACCCAGAGCGTCGACGACGCGGCCCAGCAGGCCTTTGCCAACCGGAACTTCCAGGATGCGACCGGTGCACTTGGCGCTCATGCCCTCGGCGAGGGAGGTGTACGCACCCAGTACCACCGCACCTACGGAGTCTTGCTCCAGGTTCAGTGCCATACCGTATACGCCGCCCGGGAACTCGATCATTTCGCCGTACATAGCGTCGGCCAGACCGTGGATCCGTACGATACCGTCGGAAACGCTTACGACGGTACCTTCGTTACGGGCTTGGGAGCCGACATCGAGCTTCTCGATGCGACCCTTGATGATTTCACTAATTTCGGAAGGATTGAGTTGCTGCATTGCTCTGCTGCCCCTTCAAACTCAAGATTTCAATGCTTCGGCCAGTTTCGCGATCTTGCCGCGAACCGAGCCATCGATTACCAGGTCGCCGGCGCGGATGACGACGCCGCCGATCAGGCTGGCATCCTCCGACGCGTGCAGGCGCACTTCCCGGCTGAGCCGTGCACTGAGAACCTTGGCGAGTTTGTCTTGCTGTTCTTGGTTCAACGCAAAAGCACTGGTGACTTCCACGTCCACGGATTTTTCTTGCTCGGCCTTGTACAGGTCGAACAGGGCGGCAATCTCCGGCAGGAGCAGGAGACGGTCGTTTTCCGCGGCAACATGAATGAAATTCTGTGCCTGTGCATCGAACTTGTCACCGCACACTTCAATGAATGCGGCGGCCTTTTCTGCGCTTGTCAGTCGCGGGGCCTTGAGCAGGCGCTGCATGGTGTCGTCTTCCGACACCGCAGCAGCCAGGCCGAGCATGGCTGACCAATTGGCCAGTTGCTGATGGGCCTGGGCATGCTCAAAGGCAGCCTTAGCGTAAGGTCGGGCCAACGTGGTCAGTTCTGCCATGATCGCCCTCGCTTAAATTTCAGCGGCCAGTTTGTTAACCAGCTCCGCATGCGCGTTTTGATCGATTGTGGCGCCAAGGATCTTTTCAGCACCGCCAACAGCCAGGGCACCCACTTGGGCACGCAGGGCGTCTTTGACGCTGTTCAGTTCCTGTTCGATCTCGGCTTGAGCCTGAGCCTTCACACGGTCAGCTTCGACGCGAGCCTGTTCACGGGCTTCCTCGACAAGCTGAGCAGCGCGTTTCTTGCTTTGCTCAATGATTTCGGCTGCCTGTGCCTTCGCTTCACGCAGTTGCTGACCCGCTTTCTCTTGGGCCAGCTCCAGGTCGCGAGCTGCGCGGTTGGCAGCGTCCAAGCCGTCGGCAATCTTCTTTTGGCGCTCTTGCAGGGCAGTGATGACCGGAGGCCATACATACTTCATGCAGAAGAGTACAAAAATCAGAAAAGCAACGGATTGGCCAATCAGGGTTGCATTAATGTTCACGCCAACACCTCGCTCGGTCTTTGTCCATCACATCAATCAACTCGTAGAAACGAGTGATTAGCCGGCGATCTGACCAACGAAGGGGTTCGCGAAGGTGAAGAACAGAGCGATACCAACACCGATCATGGTTACGGCGTCGAGCAGACCGGCAACGATGAACATTTTCACCTGCAGCATCGGAACCATTTCTGGTTGACGAGCAGCGCCTTCCAGGAACTTGCCGCCCAGCAGGCCGAAACCAATGGCGGTACCCAGAGCACCCAGGCCGATCAGCAGAGCAACAGCGATAGCGGTCAGACCAACTACAGTTTCCATCTTTCCTCCCGACTTTTACGTCGTATTGGTTAGGTTTTTAGTTTGAAGCGGTAAAACAAATCGTTTGGTACAGCATGCCCTTGCGGACTTTTTAAGCCCTCCCCCCAAACGAGCGGGGAAGGCTATCAGACACGCCAGGCGGTCTTAATGGTTATCTTCGTGAGCCATCGACAGGTAGACGATGGTAAGCATCATGAAGATGAAGGCTTGCAGGGTGATGATCAGGATGTGGAACACAGCCCACGCCCACTGCAGCACCACACCCAGGCCGCTGAGCCAGAGGATGCCGGCGCCGAACATCACGGCGATCAGGATGAACACCAGCTCGCCGGCGTACATGTTGCCGAACAGACGCAGTGCCAGCGAGATCGGCTTGGCGATCAGGGTGACGAATTCCAGCAGGAAGTTGACCGGAATCAGCAGGATCTGCACGAAGATGTTCTTGCTGCCGAACGGGTGCAGGGTCAGCTCACCGATGAAGCCGCCCAGGCCCTTGACCTTGATGCTGTAGAAGATGATCAGGGCGAACACACAGAAGGCCATGGCCAGGGTCGCGTTCGGGTCGGTGGTCGACACGGCGCGGAACGGAATGTGCGGGTCACCGGAGATCAGGATGGCCAGCTGAGGAATCCAGTCGACCGGTACCAGGTCGATGGCGTTCATCAGGAACACCCAGACGAAAATGGTCAGCGCCAGCGGGGCGATTACCGGGCTACGGCCGTGGAAGGAGTCCTTCACGCTGCCGTTGACGAAGTCCACCAGCACTTCAACGAAGTTCTGCAGGCCGCCAGGTTGGCCGGAAGTCGCCTTCTTGGCCGCCATGCGGAAGATGAACAGGAAGATCAGACCCAGCGCGACGGACCAACCCAGGGTGTCCAGGTGGAACGCCCAGAAGCCCATTGCCTTGGCTTCTGCAGCCGAATGGGCGAAGCCCCAGCTGCCGTCTGGTAGTTGACCGTAGGTCAGGTTCTGCAAGTGGTGCTGGATATAGCCCGAAGCGGTTTCTGCTGCCATGGTTGCCTCAAACGCCCTAAGGTCTCGAAAGTCTTTTATTCATCAGCAGGGGCGCGAACCAGCTGACCAAAAGGGTCAACACGAAGACGCCGAATACTGCTAACGGCGCCAGTGGCTTCACTCCTGCGAAGGTCAGTGCAAAAAGCACTGCCGTCAAAATCATCTTGCCTGCCTCGCCAGCGTAGAACGACTTGACGATGGCTTGTGCCGCCCGGGCCCCGCTGAAGCGAAAAGCCTTCCAGGCGAAATACACATTGGGTAGCCAGGCAATCAAACCTCCGCAAAGGCCTGAATATCCACTGACCGCCCCTTTCCACTGCCACAACACCAACGTTGCCAGCAGCAGTACGACGAATTGAGCCAGCAGTACCGGGAAAACCGCCCAGCGATGGAAAGGCAGGCGGTTTGGCGTGCGGATTTCCATCACAACTGCTCCTCGGAAGTCGACCAACAAGTCAGTTATGACTTGGCATAATTTGTGCCGACAAAATGCGCGCAGAGTATAGGGGTGGATTAACCCCTATTCAACTCTTCGTAGTGATTTCCGACTGCGCGCTACAACGGGAATTGTTTCAACGGATGTGAGCAAGCACGCCTTGCAACTCGTCAAGCGAGTTGTAGCGAATAACCAACTGGCCTTTGCCCTTGTTGCCATGACGGATCTGCACGGCCGAGCCCAGACGCTCTGCGAGCCGCTGTTCAAGGCGTGCGATATCCGGATCAGGTTTGCTCGGTTCGACCGGATCAGGCTTGTCGCTGAGCCACTGACGGACCAGTGCCTCGGTTTGGCGCACGGTGAGGCCACGTGCGACAACATGACGCGCCCCCTCCTCCTGACGGTGTTCTTCCAGGCCAAGCAATGCACGGGCGTGGCCCATCTCCAGGTCGCCATGGGCGAGCATGGTCTTGATCGCATCGGGCAGGGTGATCAGGCGCAGCAGGTTGGCCACGGTTACCCGCGACTTGCCCACGGCATCGGCCACCTGTTGCTGGGTGAGCTCGAACTCCTGCTGCAAGCGCTGCAGGGCCAGGGCTTCTTCCAGCGGGTTGAGGTCTTCGCGCTGGATGTTCTCGATCAGCGCCATGGCGATGGCGGCTTCGTCGGGCACTTCGCGGACCATGGCCGGGATCTTGTCCAGGCCAGCCTGCTGGGTGGCACGCCAGCGGCGCTCACCGGCGATGATCTCGTAGCGGTTGCCATCGACCGGGCGCACCACGATCGGCTGCATCACGCCATGGTTGCGAATCGAGTGCGCGAGCTCTTCCAGCGCCTGCGGGTCCATGTCCCGGCGTGGCTGGTACTTGCCACGCTGGATCAGCTCGACCGGCAGGTGTTGCAGTTCTTTCTGGTCGATCTTCACAGCCTGCTCTTCGAGCGCGCTGACGGAAGGACCACTGAGCAGTGCATCCAACCCACGTCCGAGACCCCGTTTCTTGACGGCCATACGGATTCCTTAAGTTGTTTGTGCAGTGCGGGATTGACGACGTTGACGGCGTACCAGTTCCCCAGCCAGGGCCAGATAAGCCAGTGCGCCGCGCGATTGCTTGTCGTAGGCCAGGGCCGGCATGCCGAAGCTCGGGGCCTCGGCCAGGCGAATGTTGCGCGGAATGACCGTGTCGTACAGCTGCGGGCCAAAGTGCTCCTTAAGCTGCGCAGAAACATCGTTGTTCAGGCTCAGGCGCGGATCGTACATGGTCCGCAGCAGGCCTTCGATCTTCAGCTCCGGGTTCAACCGGGCAGCGATACGCTTGATGTTATCCACAAGGTCGCTGAGACCTTCCAGTGCGTAGTACTCGCACTGCATCGGGATGATCACGCCATCAGAAGCGACCAGGGCGTTTAGCGTGAGCATCGACAGCGACGGCGGGCAGTCGATGAGGATGTAGTCGTAGTTCTCGCGAATCGGCGCCAGGGCGTTGCGCAGGCGGCTTTCCTTGACCTGCATTTCCAGCAGCACCACTTCGGCGGCGGTCAGGTCACGGTTGGCCGGCAGCAACTGGAAACCACCATGCTCGGAGTAATGCATGGCCTGGGCCAGGTCGCATTCCCCGATCAACAGGTCGTAGACCGAGTGCTCGAGCTCGTGCTTGTCCACACCGCTGCCCATGGTGGCGTTGCCCTGCGGATCGAGGTCGATCAGCAGCACACGACGCTTGGTCGCGGCCAGCGAGGCGGCGAGATTGATACAGGTGGTTGTCTTGCCCACACCACCTTTCTGGTTCGCGATTGCGAATACCTTAGCCATTGTTGCGTGTGTTCCCAGTCATGCCTTGCGGCGCAGTATCAGCAGATGGCGCTGGCCCTGGCAACCTGGAACGGTCAGGGCCTGCTCGCTTTCCACTGTGAAGTCTGCGGGCAATGCTACCAGTTCATCGGCAGGATGCAGCCCCTTCATTGCAAGCCATTGCGTCCCGGTGTCGCCCAGGTGGCGGGTCCAGTTGGTGAAGTTCTCCATGCTGCTGAAGGCGCGAGAGATGATTCCGCTGAACGGTTGTGCCGGCTGGAAGGCTTCGACCCGGCTGTGGATAACCGTGAGGTTGTCCAGCTTGAGCTCCATTTTCACCTGGGTCAGGAAGCGGGTCTTCTTGCCATTGGCGTCCAGCACCGTCACGCGCTTGTGCGGATGCAGGATAGCCAACGGGATACCGGGCATGCCACCGCCACTGCCGACATCCAGCCAGTTGTCACGCTCGCTATGGATAAACGGCATGACACTGAGGCTGTCGAGCAGGTGGCGCGACACCATCTCGTCAGGGTCGCGCACGGCGGTGAGGTTGTAGGCTTTGTTCCATTTGATCAACAGGGCCAGATAGCCGAGCAGCTTTTCGTGATGCTCGGCGCTCAGCTCGACACCGAGCTGGCGCGCACCTGTGGACAACTCTTCAGCGTGTTGCGGGGTGACCAGGGAACTCAAGCGCTTTGCTCCAATTCGCGGCCAGCGCCGCGTTTTTTCAAGTGAATCAGCAACAGGGAAATCGCCGCCGGGGTCACGCCCGGGATGCGCGAAGCCTGACCCAGGGTTTCCGGACGGGTCTGGCCCAGCTTGCCCTGGATTTCCTTGGACAGGCCGGAAATCGTCGAGTAATCGATATCCACAGGCAGACGGGTGTCTTCGCTGGCACGCAGGCGGGCGATTTCATCCTGCTGGCGGTCGATGTAACCGGCGTACTTGGTGCGGATCTCGACCTGCTCGGCGACCTGTGGATCGATCGCTTCGCCGCCGGTTGCCTCGATCAGCCCGGCGTAGTCGATTTCCGGACGTGCCAGCAGGTTGAGCAGGCTGTACTCGTGGCTGAGCGGGGTGCCGAACTTATCCACAATGGCCTGGCCTTGCTCGGTGTTCGGGCGTACCCAGGTCGACTTCAGGCGCTGTTCCTCGCGCTCGATGCCGTCGCGCTTGGCGCAGAAAGCGGCCCAGCGCTGGTCGTCGACCAGGCCGAGTTCGCGGCCCTTTTCGGTCAGGCGCAGGTCGGCGTTGTCTTCGCGCAGGATCAGGCGGTACTCGGCACGCGAAGTGAACATGCGGTACGGCTCCTGGGTACCCAGGGTAATCAGGTCGTCGACCAGTACGCCGATGTACGCCTCGTCGCGGCGCGGGCACCAGCTGTCACGGCCCTGCGCCCGCAGGGCAGCGTTGGTCCCGGCCAGCAAGCCCTGGGCGCCGGCTTCTTCGTAACCGGTGGTGCCGTTGATCTGGCCGGCGAAGAACAGGCCACCGATGACTTTGGTTTCGAGGCTGTACTTGAGGTCGCGCGGGTCGAAATAGTCGTATTCGATGGCATAGCCCGGGCGCACGATGTGGGCATTTTCCATGCCGCGGATCGAACGCACCAGTTCCAGCTGCACGTCGAACGGCAGCGAAGTGGAAATACCGTTGGGGTACAGCTCATGGGTGGTCAGGCCTTCCGGCTCGATGAACACCTGGTGGCTTTCCTTGTCGGCGAAGCGGTGGATCTTGTCTTCGATCGACGGGCAGTAGCGCGGGCCGACACCTTCGATCACACCCGAGTACATCGGCGAACGGTCGAGGTTCGAGGCAATGATCTCGTGGGTGCGCGCGTTGGTGTGGGTAATCCAGCAGCTTACCTGGCGCGGGTGCATCTGCGCATTGCCCATGAACGACATGACCGGGATAGGCGTATCACCTGGCTGCTCGGTCATCACCGAGAAGTCCACCGAACGGCCGTCGATGCGTGGCGGGGTACCGGTTTTCAGGCGGCCGACGCGCAGCGGCAGTTCATGCATGCGGTGGGCCAGGGCGATCGAAGGTGGATCACCGGCGCGACCACCGGAATGGTTTTGCAGACCAATGTGGATAAGCCCGCCGAGGAAGGTACCGGTGGTCAGAACCACCGATTCGGCGAAGAAACGCAGGCCCATCTGGGTTACCACGCCTTTGACCTGGTCCTGCTCGACGATCAGGTCGTCGCAGGACTGCTGGAATATCCACAGGTTCGGCTGGTTTTCCAGGATTTCACGGACCACGGCCTTGTAGATGGCGCGGTCGGCCTGTGCACGGGTGGCGCGTACGGCCGGGCCCTTGCGGTTGTTCAGAACGCGGAACTGGATGCCGCTCTTGTCGGTGGCCAGCGCCATGGCGCCGCCGAGGGCATCGATCTCTTTGACCAGATGGCTTTTGCCAATACCGCCGATGGCGGGGTTGCAGCTCATGTGACCGAGGGTTTCCACGTTATGGGTCAGCAGCAGGGTTTTCACACCCATGCGTGCAGACGCAAGCGCAGCCTCGGTACCGGCATGGCCGCCGCCGATGACGATCACTTCAAAACGGGAAGGGAAATCCACCACGCACCTCGTGCCTGTTTTTGCGAATAGAGAAGGTAAGCGGACAAGTATAGGGACTTCAGCCCCTTTAAAGAAACCGTCTGAGCAAAATTTGACCAGTCTGTGGATGAATGGCAGACAACAGAAATCAAAGAGGAAAAATTTAAAAAAGCTTTGTTTTTATGTTTATTCTTATGCACATGCCTGTCTGTGGATAAGGTTATGCAGCCCTTTATCCATGCTGCATAGAGAAAAATTAAACCCTGTGGCTGGAGTGCCATGAGGGCTATGGATAACATGATTTAGCCTGTGGATTAAATGGCTGTTTACCCACAAGCGGGTTTGTCCTCAGCAAAAAAGCCTGCTTATCAACGGAGCTCAATGCGAGTTTTCCACAGGGCTCCTGAGAGCAGATTGGTGTAGGCGAATGAAAAAATGTGAACCTGCACCGGCCTCTTCGCAGGTGAACCCGCTCCCACAGGGTTCTGCACAGCCTTCAGGTGCGGCGCGATTTCCGTAGGAGCTGTGAAATTTGAGGCAAAAAAAAGCCGCTCCCGAAGGAGCGGCGCTCGGCCTTGCCTGGCTGTGGATTACTTGCCGATGCAGAAGCTGGAGAAAATCCGCCCCAGCAGGTCATCCGAGCTGAATGCCCCGGTAATCTCCCCCAGGGCCTGCTGCGCCTGGCGCAGGTCTTCCGCCAACAGTTCACCCGCACCAGCCAGGGTCAGTTGTGCACGGCCGTGCTCCAGGTGCTCGCTGGCCTGGCGCAGGGCATCCAGATGGCGCCGGCGGGCGCTGAAACCACTCTCAGCGGTCTGTTCATAACCCATGCAGGCCTTCAGGTGGTCGCGCAGCAGCTGCAGCCCTGCGTCATCCCCTTTGGCGCTGAGAGTGATCGTCACATGGCCGTCATCACACTGTTCCAGCGCGACCCGCTCACCACTCAGGTCGGCCTTGTTGCGAATCAGCGTGACCTTGCCCGGGTCCGGCCGCTGGTCGAGAAATTCCGGCCACAGGGCAAACGGGTCGCTGGCCTCGGGCGCGGTGGAGTCCACCACCAACAGCACGCGGTCTGCCTCGCCAATGGCCTTCAGCGCGCGTTCCACGCCGATCTTTTCCACATGGTCATCGGTATCGCGCAGGCCGGCAGTATCGACCACGTGCAGCGGCATGCCGTCGATGTGGATATGTTCGCGCAGGATGTCCCGGGTGGTACCGGCAATATCGGTGACGATGGCTGCTTCCCGCCCGGCCAGCTGGTTCAGCAGGCTCGACTTGCCTGCATTCGGCCGGCCGGCGATGACCACGGTCATGCCATCACGCAGCAAGGCCCCCTGCCCGGCTTCACGCTGTACTCTGGACAAATCTCCCCGCACTGTATCGAGCATCGCCAGCACGTGGCCATCGGCGAGGAAGTCGATTTCCTCCTCAGGGAAGTCGATCGCCGCCTCGACGTAGATGCGCAGCGCAATCAACGCCTCGGTCAGGAAATGCACGCGCTTGGAGAACTCCCCCTGTAGCGAACGCAGGGCATTGCGCGCGGCCTGGCTGGAACTGGCCTCGATCAGGTCGGCAATGGCTTCGGCCTGGGCCAGGTCGAGCTTGTCGTTGAGGAACGCACGCTCGCTGAACTCCCCCGGGCGGGCCAGCCGGCAACCCACTTGTACACAGCGCTGCAGCAGCATATCCAGCACCACCGGGCCGCCGTGGCCCTGCAGTTCCAGCACGTCCTCGCCGGTGAACGAGTTCGGCCCGGGGAAGAACAGCGCAATCCCTTCGTCCAGCACCAGCCCTTCCTCGTCGCGGAACGGGCCGTAATGGGCGTGGCGCGGGGTAAGCGTACGGCCGGTGATCAACTGGCCGGCCTGGGCAGCCAGAGGGCCGGACAACCTGACAATACCCACACCGCCGCGGCCCTGGGCGGTGGCGATGGCGGCGATGGTTTCACGCACAGTGTTCATGCTCGAAAGCCTCTACGACAAAAACGACAGATAGCAAAAACGCCCCACTAGGGGGCGTTTTTATTCACAGGCTAGCGTAGCAGCCTGTCAAGCAGCAGCTTTTTTGCTGGCTGCTTCGATGCTGCGGGTGATGTACCACTGCTGTGCAATCGACAGGCAGTTGTTCACAACCCAGTACAGCACCAGACCAGCCGGGAACCACAGGAAGAAGAAGGTGAAGATGATCGGCATCATTTTCATCACCTTGGCCTGCATCGGATCTGGCGGCGTCGGGTTCAGGCGTTGCTGGATGAACATGGTGGCGCCCATGATGATCGGCAGGATGAAGAACGGATCCTTGATCGACAGGTCGGTAATCCACAGCATCCATGGGGCCTGGCGCATTTCCACGCTTTCCAGCAGTACCCAGTACAGGGCCAGGAACACCGGCATCTGCACCAGGATCGGCAGGCAGCCGCCCAGCGGGTTGATCTTCTCTTTCTTGTACAGCTCCATCATCGCCTGGGACATCTTCTGGCGATCGTCACCGAAGCGTTCCTTCAGTGCAGCGAGCTTCGGCGCAACGGCACGCATGCGCGCCATCGAACGGTAGCTGGCAGCCGACAGCGGGAAGAACAGGCCTTTGATCAGCATGGTCAGCACGATGATCGACCAGCCCCAGTTACCCAGCAGGCTGTGGATATGTTGCAGCAGCCAGAAGATCGGCTGGGCAATGAACCACAGGAAGCCGTAGTCGACGGTCAGTTCCAGGCCTGGGGACAACTCTTTCAGCTTGGACTGGATTTTCGGGCCGGCGTACAGCATGGCACTGGTTTCGACCTTGCCGCCAGCAGGCACGCTGATGGCCGGGCCGGTGTAGCCGATGATGTAGTTGCCCTGGCTGTCCTTGCGGGTCTGAACAACATTGTTGTCCGACTTGGCCGGAATCCAGGCGGTCACGAAGTAGTGCTGCAACCAGGCAACCCAGCCGCCGGACACATTTTCTTTCAAACTACCTTTGTCGATGTCCTTCATCGAGACCTTTTTGTAAGGCTCGGAAGCTGTCCACAGGGCGGCGCCCAGGTAGGTAGCGGTGCCGGTGGCGGTGCTCGACGACGGATCGGAGCTGGCGTCACGCTTGAGCTGGGCAAACATGTTGCCGCTCCAGGCCTGGCCGCTCTGGTTGTCGATCAGGTAGCTGACGGTCAGGTCGTACTCGCCGCGCTTGAAGCTGAAGCGCTTGATGTAGTTGACGCCGTTATCGCTGAACTTCAGGTCGACCACCAGTTGCTGCTGGCCATCGGCCAACTGGTAAGCCTTCTTGTCGGCAGCGTACAGCGGGCGACCGGCAGGACGGGCATCCGGACCGTTGGTGCCGGTCAGGCCGCTTTGTGCCAGGTAGACACGTTCGCCACCGTTGTCGAACAGCTGGAACGGAATGTCCGGATGATCCTGGCGACGTGGGTACTGCGGCAGGTTCAGCTGGACGATGTCACCACCGACCGGATCGATAGCCAGTTCCAGAACATCGGTCTTGACCCGGATCAGGTCCTTGCTGACCGCGACCGGCGCCAGTTCGGCTGCGCTGGTTTCGGCGTTGGCACTTGGTACATCGGCGCTGGCGCCGGCATTACCGGCCGGTACGCCGTCCGGCAAGCCCGGGGCAACAGTGCTGGCAGCAGTATTCTGAGTCGGCAGGGCAGCCTGGCCGTAGTCCTGGTTCCACTTGAGGACCATGACGTAGGACACGATTGCCAGGGCGACGATCAGGATCGTGCGTTTAATATCCATGATTACTCGGCTATCGAAGAAGTTCGGGAGGAAGGAGCGGGAGGAACGGGATCGAAACCGCCGTCGTTCCACGGATGACAACGCCCCAGGCGACGAACGGCTAGCCACCCACCACGCCAGAGGCCGTGGTTTTCGATGGCTTCATAAGCGTAACAGGAGCAACTGGGGAAGAAACGACAGTGATTGGCCATCAGAGGACTAATGGCATAACGGTAAAACTGGATCGGAACGAGCGCCAGTTTACGCATCTTGACTGTCTACCCCTGCGGAATTGGCAGTCGCTGCTGGAGCGGGCCGGCTGCGCGCCAGGCGTTTCCAGAGTTTGCCAAAGTGTTGGTGCAATTCCGGGTTTTCTATCTCACCCAATCCCTTGCGCGCGACGATCACGATGTCCAACCCGGCAAGCAATTGCTGGTTCAGACGAAAGGAATCGCGCATCAAGCGCTTGAGGCGGTTGCGTTGAACGGCGAGCTTGACGCTCTTCTTGCCGATCACCAGGCCAAGGCGTGGGTGATCGAGGCCGTTCTCGCGAGCAAGGATCAGCAGGTTTTTCCCTGGAACCTTGCCGGTTGGGGAGTCGAAGACCGCTTTGAAATGTCGGGGTGTAAGCAGTCGCTTTTCCCGACTGAAGTCCTGACTCACCACCTGTGCCGAAAAATCAAATGGCCAGACGCTTACGGCCTTTGGCACGACGACGCGACAGAACAGCGCGGCCGTTCTTGGTAGCCATACGGGCACGGAAGCCGTGGGTGCGCGCGCGCTTGATGGTGCTTGGTTGGAAAGTACGTTTCATGGCGTATTACCTGGTTTGTCGACGACGGGCCGGGATGGCCCCCTTTTTAAGAGACCGGCGATTCTAGAGAAAGCAAGCCCGTAGGTCAATTTCCAACCAGTCTTTCCATATAGAGCACGTGATGGACGGTGCGTGCTTGTCCATCACCACGGGGTGCTTGATCGGACACACGAATTGGGGACAACATGAAAAAAAAGAAGAGACATATAAAAAGCTTTTCTGAAGAATCTATAAATCTTAAGTGGATAACCTTCTGTGGATAACCTTCTTGAGGCCATAAAATACGCGCTGTACAGAGTTTTACAACTGTGTTCTCAACCGGTGCTGCGCTTGTTTCCTTCATGGTCAAAAGCTGTGGATGAAAACAACGCTTATCCACAGTTGAGTTATCAACAGGGCTGACCCCAGGGTTGTGCATAGCGCTCATGGTCGCTTATCCACAGGGCTTATTCACAGCGCCGCGAAGCCGTTTCGGTCGATAAATGGCTGTTTTGTCATGGTTCCTAGCGTGTCCACATGTGGATAACTGAACGCTCGACCGGTACAATGGCGGTTTGTTTTTGCCTCATCCGGCTTTCAAACTCAGGGGATATCCGTGTCAGTGGAACTTTGGCAGCAGTGCGTGGAGCTTCTGCGCGATGAACTGCCTGCCCAGCAATTCAACACCTGGATCCGTCCGCTACAGGTCGAAGCCGAAGGCGACGAGTTGCGCGTCTATGCGCCTAACCGTTTCGTTCTCGATTGGGTCAATGAAAAGTACCTGGGTCGCTTGCTCGAGCTGTTGGGCGAAAACGGCAGCGGTATTGCGCCTGCCCTTTCCTTGTTGATCGGCAGCCGCCGCAGCTCGGCACCACGTGCGGCGCCCAACGCACCTGTGAGTGCCGCCGTGGCCGCTTCGCTGGCGCACACCCAGGCGCAGAGCCAGACACAGAAGGCAGTGCCGGCAGTGGTCGAACCGGTAGCCGTGGCAGCGGCCGAGCCTGTGCTGGTCGATGAACTGGCCGAGCCATCTTCGCGTGACAGCTTCGATGCCATGGCCGAGCCGGCTCCGGCGACGGCCGGCAGTGCCCGGACAGAACAGCGCACCGTGCAAGTTGAAGGCGCGCTCAAGCACACCAGCTACCTGAACCGCACCTTCACCTTCGACACCTTCGTCGAAGGTAAGTCGAACCAGCTGGCGCGCGCGGCTGCCTGGCAGGTGGCCGACAACCCCAAGCATGGCTACAACCCGCTCTTCCTTTATGGTGGTGTGGGCCTGGGTAAGACCCACCTCATGCATGCTGTGGGTAACCACCTGCTGAAGAAGAACCCGAACGCCAAGGTCGTGTACCTGCATTCGGAGCGCTTCGTCGCGGACATGGTCAAGGCGCTGCAGCTCAACGCCATCAACGAATTCAAGCGCTTCTACCGTTCTGTGGATGCGTTGCTGATCGACGATATCCAGTTCTTCGCCCGTAAAGAGCGCTCGCAGGAAGAGTTTTTCCACACCTTCAACGCCTTGCTCGAGGGCGGCCAGCAGGTAATCCTTACCTCTGACCGCTACCCCAAGGAGATCGAAGGCCTGGAAGAGCGCCTGAAGTCGCGCTTTGGTTGGGGCCTGACGGTGGCCGTCGAGCCACCAGAGCTGGAAACTCGCGTGGCGATCCTGATGAAGAAGGCCGACCAGGCCAAGGTCGAACTTCCGCATGACGCAGCCTTCTTCATTGCCCAGCGTATCCGTTCCAACGTCCGCGAACTGGAAGGTGCATTGAAGCGGGTGATCGCTCACTCGCACTTCATGGGCCGCGACATCACCATCGAGCTGATCCGTGAGTCGCTCAAGGACCTGCTGGCGCTGCAAGACAAGCTGGTCAGTGTGGATAACATTCAGCGTACCGTCGCCGAGTACTACAAGATCAAGATCTCCGATCTGTTGTCCAAGCGTCGTTCGCGTTCCGTGGCGCGTCCACGTCAGGTGGCCATGGCCCTGTCCAAGGAGCTGACCAACCACAGTCTGCCGGAAATCGGCGACATGTTCGGTGGGCGCGACCATACGACCGTGCTGCATGCCTGCCGCAAGATCAACGAACTTAAGGAATCCGACGCGGACATCCGCGAGGACTACAAGAACCTGCTGCGGACGCTGACGACCTGATGGCCGTCTGCGCAGCTAATTGAAGGCAAGGGACTAGACCATGCATTTCACCATTCAACGCGAAGCCCTGTTGAAACCCCTGCAACTGGTCGCCGGTGTCGTCGAGCGCCGTCAGACCTTGCCGGTCCTGTCCAACGTATTGCTGGTCGTGCAAGGCCAGCAACTGTCGTTGACTGGTACCGACCTGGAAGTCGAGCTGGTAGGCCGCGTGCAACTGGAAGAGCCGGCCGAGCCTGGCGAAATCACTGTCCCGGCGCGCAAGCTGATGGACATTTGCAAAAGCCTGCCGAACGATGCCCTGATCGATATCAAGGTTGACGAGCAGAAACTGTTGGTCAAGGCCGGTCGCAGCCGCTTTACCCTGTCGACCCTGCCAGCCAATGACTTCCCGACCGTGGAAGAAGGCCCGGGCTCGCTGACCTGCAACCTGGAACAGAGCAAGCTGCGCCGCCTGATCGAGCGCACCAGTTTCGCCATGGCCCAGCAGGATGTGCGCTACTACCTCAACGGTATGCTGCTGGAGGTTTCCCGCAACACCCTGCGTGCTGTGTCCACCGACGGCCACCGCCTGGCGCTGTGCTCCATGAGCGCGCCCATCGAGCAGGATGATCGCCATCAGGTCATCGTGCCACGCAAAGGTATCCTCGAACTGGCGCGCCTGCTGACCGACCCGGAAGGCATGGTGAGCATCGTCCTGGGCCAGCACCACATCCGCGCCACCACCGGTGAGTTCACCTTCACCTCCAAGCTGGTGGACGGCAAGTTCCCGGACTACGAGCGTGTACTGCCCAAGGGTGGTGACAAGCTGGTGGTCGGCGACCGCCAGGCGCTGCGTGAAGCCTTCAGCCGTACTGCGATTCTTTCCAACGAAAAGTACCGCGGTATCCGCCTGCAACTGGCTGCTGGCCAACTGAAGATCCAGGCCAACAACCCCGAGCAGGAAGAAGCTGAAGAAGAAATCAGCGTGGACTACGAAGGTAGCTCGCTGGAAATCGGATTCAACGTC
The DNA here is from genome assembly GCF_036858055.1 of Pseudomonas sp. SF2. Taxonomy (NCBI): domain Bacteria; kingdom Pseudomonadati; phylum Pseudomonadota; class Gammaproteobacteria; order Pseudomonadales; family Pseudomonadaceae; genus Pseudomonas; species Pseudomonas sp. SF2. The sequence continues at coordinate 205,486 of NZ_JAMBDI010000007.1, forward strand.
AGCTACCTGCTGGACGTGCTGGGCGTGATGACTACCGAGCAAGTTCGTCTGATCCTGTCCGACTCCAACAGCAGTGCCCTGCTGCAGGAAGCCGGCAATGACGATTCTTCCTACGTTGTCATGCCGATGCGCCTGTAACCGTAGCAGGCGAAATGTCCCTTCGACGTATCATTGTCACCGCGGTGCGCAACTTGCACCCGGTGACACTCTCACCCTCCCCCCGCATCAACATCCTTTACGGCGCCAACGGCAGCGGCAAGACCAGCGTGCTTGAAGCCGTGCACTTGCTCGGGCTGGCGCGCTCATTCCGCAGCACCCGCCTGAACCCGGTTATCCAGTACGAACAGCCTGCCTGTACCGTGTTCGGCGAAGTGCAATTAGCCGAGGGTGGCAGCAGCAACCTGGGTGTATCCCGGGAGCGGCAAGGGGAGTTCACTATTCGCATCGATGGGCAGAACGCGCGCAGCGCGGCGCAGCTGGCTGAGTTGCTACCGCTCCAGCTCATCAACCCAGACAGTTTCCGCCTGTTGGAAGGTGCTCCGAAAATACGCCGCCAGTTCCTGGATTGGGGAGTGTTCCACGTGGAACCTCGTTTCCTGCCTGCTTGGCAACGGCTGCAGAAGGCACTGCGGCAGCGGAACTCATGGTTGCGGCATGGTACACTTGACCCAGCTTCGCAAGCCGCCTGGGACCGGGAATTGTGCCTGGCCAGCGCGGAAATAGATGAATACCGTCGCAACTACATCAAGGCCTTGAAGCCCGTCTTCGAGCGAACCCTGAGCGAACTGGTCGAGCTGGACGGGTTGACCCTGAGCTACTACCGAGGCTGGGACAAGGACCGGGAACTGCAAGAAGTACTCGCCTCCTCTCTCCTTCGCGATCAGCAGATGGGCCATACCCAGGCCGGTCCGCAGCGTGCTGATCTGCGTCTTCGTCTGGCTGCCAACAACGCAGCCGACATCCTGTCGCGTGGTCAGCAAAAGCTGGTGGTGTGTGCATTGCGCATTGCCCAAGGCCACCTCGTTAGTCAGGCTCGCCGCGGTCACTGTATTTATCTCGTGGATGACTTGCCGTCCGAGCTGGACGACCAGCATCGCCGCGCGCTGTGTCGCTTGCTTGAAGAATTACGCTGCCAGGTGTTCATCACCTGTGTAGATCACGAATTACTGAGGGAAGGCTGGCAGACGGAAACGCCAGTTGCTTTGTTCCACGTGGAACAAGGCCGTATCACCCAGACCCACGACCATCGGGAGTGAATGCATGAGCGAAAATCAAACGTACGACTCCTCCAGCATCAAGGTGCTGAAAGGTTTGGATGCCGTGCGCAAGCGCCCCGGCATGTACATTGGCGACACCGATGATGGCAGCGGCCTGCACCACATGGTCTTCGAGGTGGTCGACAACTCGATCGACGAAGCCCTCGCCGGTCACTGCGATGACATCACCGTCATCATCCACCCGGACGAATCCATCAGTGTGCGCGACAACGGTCGCGGCATTCCGGTCGACGTGCATAAAGAAGAAGGCGTTTCGGCAGCCGAGGTCATCATGACCGTGCTGCACGCTGGCGGTAAGTTCGACGACAACTCCTACAAGGTATCCGGTGGTCTGCACGGCGTAGGTGTTTCTGTTGTGAACGCCCTGTCCGAGAAACTGGTACTGACCGTTCGCCGTAGCGGCAAGATCTGGGAACAGACCTATGTTCACGGTGTTCCACAGGCGCCGATGGCGGTTGTCGGTGACAGCGAAAGCACTGGTACCCACATCCACTTCAAACCATCGGCTGAAACCTTCAAGAACATCCACTTCAGCTGGGACATCCTGGCCAAGCGTATCCGCGAGCTGTCGTTCCTCAACTCGGGCGTTGGCATCCTGCTGAAGGATGAGCGCAGTGGTAAAGAAGAATTCTTCAAGTACGAAGGCGGCCTGCGTGCATTCGTCGAATACCTGAACACCAACAAGACCCCGGTCAACTCCCAGGTATTCCACTTCAACGTCCAGCGTGACGATGGCGTGGGTGTTGAAGTCGCCCTACAGTGGAACGACAGCTTCAACGAAAACCTGCTGTGTTTCACCAACAACATTCCGCAGCGCGACGGCGGTACTCACCTGGTGGGCTTCCGTTCCTCGCTGACCCGTAGCCTGAACAGCTACATCGAACAGGAAGGCCTGGCCAAGAAAAACAAGGTCGCGACTACTGGCGACGACGCCCGTGAAGGCCTGACCGCGATCATCTCGGTGAAGGTACCGGACCCTAAGTTCAGCTCGCAGACCAAAGACAAGCTGGTCTCCTCGGAGGTGAAAACCGCCGTGGAACAGGAGATGAACAAGTACTTCGCCGACTTCCTGCTGGAAAACCCGAACGAGGCCAAGGCCGTCGTTGGCAAGATGATCGACGCGGCACGTGCCCGTGAAGCGGCACGTAAAGCTCGTGAGATGACTCGCCGCAAAGGTGCGCTGGATATCGCCGGCTTGCCAGGCAAACTGGCGGACTGCCAGGAAAAGGACCCTGCCCTTTCCGAACTGTACCTGGTGGAGGGTGACTCCGCGGGTGGCTCGGCGAAGCAAGGCCGCAACCGTCGTACTCAGGCGATCCTGCCGTTGAAGGGTAAAATCCTCAACGTCGAGAAAGCGCGCTTCGACAAGATGATCTCGTCCCAGGAAGTGGGCACGCTGATCACTGCGCTGGGCTGTGGTATCGGCCGCGAAGAGTACAACATCGACAAGCTGCGTTATCACAACATCATCATCATGACCGATGCTGACGTTGACGGTTCGCACATCCGTACACTGCTGCTGACCTTCTTCTTCCGTCAGCTGCCGGAGCTGGTCGAGCGTGGCTACATCTACATTGCCCAGCCACCGCTGTACAAGGTGAAGAAAGGCAAGCAGGAGCAGTACATCAAGGACGACGAGGCCATGGAAGAGTACATGACCCAGTCGGCCCTGGAAGATGCCAGCCTGCACCTGGACGAGTCGGCGCCAGCGGTTTCCGGTGTGCAGCTGGAAGCACTGGTGAATGAATTCCGTAGCGTCATGAAGACCCTCAAGCGCCTGTCGCGCTTGTACCCGGAAGAGCTGACCGAGCACTTCATCTACCTGCCGGAGGTGAGCCTGGAGCAGCTGGGTGACCACGCTGTGATGCAAGCCTGGTTGGCCCAGTTCCAGGAGCGTCTGAACAACAGCCAGAAGTCCGGCCTGGTTTACAAAGCCAGCCTGCGCGAAGACAAAGAGCGCAACGTATGGTTGCCAGAAGTGGAAATTACCTCCCACGGCCTGGCCAGCTATGTCACCTTCAACCGGGACTTCTTCGGCAGCAATGACTACCGTACCGTAGTCAACATTGGTGCCAAGCTTTCCAGCTTGTTGGGCGAAGGTGCTTACGTGCAGCGCGGTGAGCGCCGCAAGGCAATCGTCGAGTTCAAGGAAGGCCTGGATTGGCTGATGAACGAGACCACCAAGCGACACACGATTCAGCGATACAAAGGGCTGGGTGAGATGAACCCGGACCAGCTGTGGGAAACCACCATGGACCCGACCGTTCGCCGTATGCTCAAGGTCACCATCGAGGATGCGATCGCTGCCGACCAGATCTTCAACACCCTGATGGGTGATGCAGTCGAGCCGCGTCGTGACTTCATTGAAAGCAACGCGTTGTCGGTGTCGAACCTGGACTTCTGATTCGCGTAGATCTACAGGCACTAAAAAGCCCGCGAAAGCGGGCTTTTTAGTGCCTGTAGAAATCAGTAACCGCTTAGGACGTTGACGATCACACCACTGGCAATAGCCACCAGCACATAGTCCCCGTTCACATACAACCAGCGGTGATCACGGGGTGGAGCATACAGGTGGCGTGCTTTCCAGTCGGTCACCCAGTAACGGTCGCCACGGTAATGCGGGTCAACCACATGACCGCGATGCCACTGTTGATGCGGAACCGGCATGCCCGGTTGTGGGCGGAAGTTCGGGTCGCGGTAGGCGGGACCGCGGCCATTGTCATGGCGGCCTTGGTGCTGTGGCTGACCATGGGGCGGGTTGCCTTGGTGTGCAGGGCCGCCATCATGCCGATCAGGTGGGCCCGGCTGCGCGAAGCTGGCCAAGGGGGCGCTGAGCATGAGCGCGGCGCAGATCACGGTTAGGGTCTTTTTCATTTGATGCGGTCCTCTGCATGTTAACGCCTGGCGGGAGCTGACAGGTTGCCAGGTTCGGTTAACTGATCAGACCACAATCCTTCCCGCTTAATGTCAGTGCAGAGGTAAAGGTCCGGTAAAGGTCCGTGAAGCGCCATCCCTATGGGAGCGGGTGTGGTGCTGTATTCAGGTCCTGTGACGTACCTGTGGGAGCCGGCTTGCCGGCGATAGGGCCGGCGCAGCCCACGCGTCAATTCAGGCCAAGTTCCTTCAACCGGCGATACAGCGTGCGCTCACTCAGGCCAAGGTGACGGGCCAGTTCACTGCGCGAGCCCTTGAACTGTTCCAGTGCCTGCGCCAGTTCACCCAGGTGATTGCGCCGGCCACCTGCCTTGATCGCCCCCGCCGGTCCGATATCCTCCGGCAAATGCTCCGGCCGGATCAGCCCGTCATCGGCAAACAGGCGTGCCCTTTCCAGAATGTTGCGCAGCTCGCGAATGTTGCCCGGGAATGGATGCAGGCCAAGCTGCTGCAAGGCATCGTCGCTCAGCCTGGGCGTCGGCTTGCCTGCCATGCGTTGCAACAGGCTCTGCGCTAGCAGGGGTAAATCTTCCACACGTTCGCGCAATGCCGGCAGGCGGATCGGGAAGCCGCTGATGCGGTAATACAGGTCTTCGCGGAAGGTACCATCCGCCACCATCTGCCGGAGGGGTTTGTGCGTCGCTGAAACAAGACGAAAATCCGAATGCACCGTGCGCAGGCTACCCACAGGGCGGAAGCTGCCGGACTCGATCAGGCGCAGCAGCTTCACCTGCATCGCCAGCGGTACTTCGCCAATTTCATCGAGGAACAGGGTGCCGCCATGCGCCGCTTCGGCGAGGCCGATCTTGCGCTGGTTGGCGCCAGTGAACGCGCCCTTCTCGTAGCCGAACAGCTCGCTCTCGAACAACGACTCGGTCAGGCCGGTACAGTCGACCACCACCAACGGGCCGTTGGCCCTTGGGCTGCCCATGTGCACCGCGCGGGCGAACAGTTCCTTGCCGGTACCCGACTCACCCTGCAGCAACACCGGGATCTGCGCCGGCGCAGCACGCTGCAGGCTGGCCAGGGCCGCCTTGAACGCTGGCGCCCGGCCGACCAGACCTTGCTCCTGGGGCTGCGCCGATGCGAGGGTGATGCTGGTCAGGCGTTCGACAAAGGCCACCACCCTGCCCTGTTCATCCAGGATCGGCCGCAGCTCGACATCCACATGCTCGGGGCCGCGTGGCGTGTGATGAATGTGCAGCACCCGCTCCGGTACCTTGCTGTGCCATGCCTTGCGCATCGGGCAATGCTCGCCGGCCTGGTCGCAAGGTACGGCATAGTGGTGCGAGACCTTGTGGCATTTTTCGCCCAGCGGCGCCTGCTCATGGCGACCGAACTGGCGGCGATAGGCAGCGTTGGCGGCCAGGATGTTGTAGTCGGTATCCAGCACGATGGTTGGCAGGGCATCGTGCTCAAGGTAGGAAACCAGGGCTAGGATGAGGGGATGGGCTTCAGGCATGACGGCACCGATTGGATGACCGGCGCAGGGTAACAAGGACTGCCAAACACTGCCATTGGCTGACAGTCGACTGCCAGCCGCGCTGCCACTGTCATCGGCAACTGTCAGCAACGGGCCGGTTTCATTGGCCCGCTCGCGAGAAAATGCCTGGCATGCATCTTGATAAACCTCCTGGCACTGCCTGCGCCTGTACAAGGCCGGGTGGATAAATTGGAGAACGTGATGATCATCGGCAACAACCTGCACGTGGACGCCTTTTACGACCAGGCGACCTCGACCATCAGCTACCTGGTCATGGACCTTGAAACCCGCCAGTGCGCATTGATTGACAGTGTGCTGGATTACGACCCCAAGTCCGGGCGCACCTGCACTGCCTCGGCCGACCGCCTGATCCAGCGAGTGGCCGAGCTTGAAGCCAGCGTGCAGTGGGTGCTGGAAACCCATGTGCATGCCGACCACCTTTCGGCAGCGGCTTATTTGAAGGAAAAGCTCGGCGGCCATACCGCCATCGGCGCCCACATCACCCAGGTACAGAAAGTGTTCGGCGCCTTGTTCAATGCCGAGCCTGGCTTCGCCCGCGATGGCAGCCAGTTCGATGTGCTGTTCGAAGACGAGGAAGGTTTCCGCATTGGCAACCTGCATGCCCGCGCGCTGCACACCCCAGGGCACACGCCTGCGTGCATGAGCTTCATGATCGAGGACGCCGGCGAGACCGCGGTGTTCGTCGGCGACACCTTGTTCATGCCCGATTACGGTACTGCTCGCTGTGACTTCCCGGGGGCCGATGCTCGCACCCTGTACCGCTCGATCCGTCGCTTGCTGGCCTTCCCCGACCAGACCCGGCTGTTCATGTGCCACGACTACCTGCCAGGTGGCCGCGACATGCAGTACGTCACCACCGTGGCCGAGCAGCGCGCCAGCAATATTCATATCCATCAGGGTGTCGATGAGGACAGCTTCGTCGCCATGCGTGAAGCCCGCGACAAGACTCTCGACATGCCCGTGCTGATCCTGCCTTCGGTGCAGGTGAACATGCGCAGCGGCCAGTTCCCCGCGCCGGAAGAGAACGGTGTGAGCTACCTGAAGATTCCGCTGAACAAGCTGTGACCGCCCTGCCCCATAACCAGATTTCCAGGATTTACCGCCATGTCTGCCTTGTTGTCCCCTGCCAATACCGACCACCACAAAGTGGTCATCGTCGGTGCCGGTGCCGCCGGCATCGCCACTGCTTCCAGCCTGATCAGCCGTGACCCGTCGCTGGATGTGACCTTGATCGACCCCGCCGAGGTGCACTACTACCAGCCTGGTTGGACCATGGTCGGTGCCGGCGTGTTCAAGGCACCCAGCACTGCTCGTACCATGGCCTCGATCATCCCGCGGGGTGTGCGCTGGATAAAGGCACGGGTGCAGGGGTTCGACCCGCTGGGCCAACTGGTCCTCCTCGAAGGCGGCCGCGCCATCAGTTATGAACAGCTGGTGGTCTGCCCTGGCCTCAAGCTGGATTGGGCGGCCATTGATGGCCTCAGCGAGACCTTGGGCCGCAACGGCGTCACCTCCAACTACCGCTACGACCTGGCGCCCTATACCTGGGAGCTGGTGCAGAAGCTCAAGCAAGGTCGCGCCCTGTTCTGCCAGCCACCCATGCCGATCAAGTGCGCGGGCGCGCCGCAGAAGGCGCTGTACCTGTCTTGCGACCACTGGCTGCGGCACGGTCACCTGGGGGCCGTAAAAGCCAGCTTCTTCAATGCCGGCGCGGTGTTGTTCGGTGTGGCGGACTACGTGCCCGCCTTGATGAAGTACATCGAGAAGTACGCTGTGGACCTCAATTTTTCCCACCGCCTGGTAGCCGTGGATGGCCCGAACAAGCGCGCCACCTTCGCGCGTACCTTGGCCGATGGCAGCAGCGAAACCCGTATCGAGGCGTTCGACATGCTGCACGTGGTACCGCCGCAGGTGGCACCGGACTTCATTCGTGAAAGCCCATTGGCCGACAGCGCCGGCTGGGTCGATGTCGATCCGCACACCCTGCGCCATCGCCACTTCACCAATGTCCATGCCTTGGGGGACGTGGCCAACACCAGCAATGCCAAGACCGCCGCCGCTGCCCGCAAGCAGGCGCCGGTCGTGGCCAACAATGTGCTGGTGGCCCTGGGCAGGCTACCCACCCTGGCCCGATACGATGGCTATGGCTCGTGCCCGCTCACCGTCGAGCGCGGCAAGATCGTCCTGGCCGAATTCACCTATGGCGGCAAGCTGGCACCGAGCTTCCCCAGCTGGTTGCTGGATGGCCGTAAACCGACGCGTCTGGCCTGGTTGCTCAAGGCACAGGCGCTGCCACCCTTGTACTGGAAAGGCATGCTCAAGGGCCGCGAGTGGCTGGCGCGCCCGCAGTTGGTCGCCGAGGATGGGCAGTGATCGAACATCAATTATTAGGCGCGGGCCTGGGCGCGATCATCGGTGCCGTGCTGGCGTTGACCGGTGCCGGCGGTGGCATTCTCGCTGTCCCTTTGCTGGTGTTCGGCCTGGGCCTGTCGATGGTCGAGGCGGCACCGGTCGGCCTGCTGGCCGTAGGCATGGCAGCGGCGGTGGGGGCTGTGCTGGGCTTGCGTCAGGGGCTGGTGCGCTACCGGGCGGCGCTGTTCATCGCATTGATCGGTGTGGCAGCGGCGCCGTTCGGGCTGATGCTGGCGCACCGCCTGCCGAACACGCCACTGCAGTTGGTGTTCGCCGGGGTGCTGGTGTACGCCTGCGTGCGTATCTGGCGCAAGGCGGCCAAGGAACTGCGCGGCGCAGGCAATGACGCCCATCGCTACATCGAACCCTGTGTGTTGAACCCGCTGCAGGGCCGTTTGCGCTGGACCCTGCCCTGCGCGCGCGCCCTGGCCTTCACCGGCGCATTGTCCGGGCTGCTGTCCGGCTTGCTGGGCGTGGGTGGTGGTTTTGTCATCATCCCGGCCCTGAACCGCTACACCAACCTGCGCATGACCAGCATCGTCTCCACCTCGCTGGCGGTGATCGCCCTGGTGTCCACCGGCAGTGTGGTCAGCGCCAGCCTGGCAGGGGTGATGCACTGGCAGGTTGGCGCCCCGTTCGCCGGCGGCGCGGTGCTCGGCCTGCTGCTGGCGCGGCCATTGGCGGCCAGGCTGGCCGGGCCGCGCTTGCAGCAGATGTTTGCCGTGGCCGGTTGGGCTGCGGCCTTGCTGCTGGCCGGCAAGGCGCTACTGGGCTAACAGCTCGCCCTGTTCTGCCGCACACAGCGCCAGCAGGTAGTCCCACACTACCCGCAGGCGCACCGACTTGTGCAGTTCGCGGCGGGTGCAGATCCAGTAGCTACGCTGGATGGTTTCGCCAGGCAGCACGCGCACCAGCGTCGGGTCGTGGCGGGCCATGTAGTTGGGCAGTACGGCAATGCCCAGCCCGGCGCGGGCGGCGGTTTGCTGGGCGATTACGCTGGTGCTGCGAAACACCACGTTGGGGGCCCGGCAGAAGCTGTTGAGAAACAGCAGTTCCTGGCTGAACAGCAAGTCGTCGACGTAGCCGATCCAGCTGTGCCGGGCCAGGTCCTCGCGGTTGCGCAGCGGTGGCGCGCGGTCCAGGTAGGCCTGGCTGGCGTACAGGGCCAGGCGATAGTCGGTGAGCTTGCGGGTGATCAGCAGGTCGGCGTTGGGCCGTTCCAGGTGGATGCTGATCTCTGCCTCGCGGTTGAGGATGCTGACGAAGCGCGGCACCGCCACCAGCTCCACTTCCAGGCCGGGGTAGCGGTCGAACAGCGCATTCATGCGCGGAGTGAAGAACATGATGCCGATGCCTTCGGTCACCCCCAGGCGAATCTTGCCCAGCGGCGTGATGGCCTGGGTGATTTCTTCCTGCGCCAGCAGGGCGACGTTTTCCATGGCCTCGGCGTGCTTGAGCAGAGCCTGGCCCGAGGGGGTCAGTTCATAGCCCTGGGCATGCTGCACGAACAGCGCAGTACCCAGGCTTTGCTCGATGCTCTCGATGTGCCGGGCCACGGTGCTGTGGGTGGTGTTGAGGCGCTTGGCGGCGGTAAGCAAGCGGCCGCTGCGCTGCAACTCGAGGAAAAACCGCAGATCGTTCCAGTCGAACATGCTGATCCTTTTTGGCAGTTCGTTGCGGCCTCTTCGCGGGCACGCCCGCTCCCACAAGGTAACGCGATCCCTGTGGGAGCGGGCGTGCCCGCGAAGAGGGCGGTACAGGCTTACCCCTGTGCTAAAACGCACAGCGGCTGCGCGAAATCTCGTGTTTCCTCCACGAAATTACTCACTAAGATGGATCGGGACAAGAATAATAATCAGGCCCGAGGTTGCACATGCCATCAGCCGATTCTGTCTTCGACTACGTGGTCGTAGGGGCCGGTCCCGCCGGTTGCCTGCTGGCCAATCGTTTGTCCGCCGACCCTTCCTGCCGCGTGCTGCTGCTGGAAGCGGGTGGCCGTGACAACTATCCCTGGATCCATATCCCCGTCGGTTACCTCTATTGCATCGGCAACCCGCGCACCGACTGGTGCTTCAAGACCGAGGCGCAGCCTGGCCTGGGCGGTCGTGCGCTGGGCTATCCACGGGGCAAGGTGCTGGGTGGCTGCTCCTCGATCAACGGCATGATCTACATGCGCGGCCAGGCCACCGACTATGACCGTTGGGCCGAGCAAGGCAACGACGGCTGGGCCTGGAAGGATGTCCTGCCACTGTTCAAGGCCAGCGAAAGCCACTTTGCCGGCGCCAGTGAGCACCACGGCGGTGAAGGCGAATGGCGGGTCGAGCGCCAGCGTTACAGTTGGCCGATCCTCGATGCCTTCCGAGATGCCGCCGAACAAAGTGGTATCGGCAAGGTCGATGACTTCAATACCGGCGACAACCAGGGTTGTGGATATTTCCAGGTCAACCAGCGCGGTGGTGTGCGCTGGAACGCCTCCAAGGCCTTCCTGAGGCCGATCAAGGACCGCCCCAACCTCACTGTGCTGACCAGCGTCCAGGTTGATCAGGTGCTGCTCAACAACACCCGAGCACGGGCGGTGAAGGCGTTCTGGCAAGGTGCCTGGCACGAGTTTGCGGCGCGTCGCGAGATCATCCTCTGTGCGGGCGCGGTGGGCTCACCCGGTATCCTGCAGCGCTCCGGCATCGGCCCACGGCAGCTGCTGGAAAGCCTGGGTATCGGCGTGCGTCACGACATGCCAGGCGTTGGCGGCAACCTGCAGGATCACCTGCAACTGCGCCTGATCTACCAGATCCGCAATACCCGCACCTTGAACCAGATGGCCAACAGCCTGTGGGGCAAGATGGGCATGGGCCTGCGCTACCTCTATGACCGCAGTGGCCCGCTGGCCATGGCGCCGAGCCAACTGGGCGCATTCGTGCGTTCCAGCCCGGAGCAGGCCACCGCCAACCTGCAGTACCACGTGCAGCCGCTGTCACTTGAACGCTTCGGCGAGCCACTGCACAGGTTCCCGGCCTTTACTGCTTCGGTGTGCAACCTGCGCCCGGCCAGCCGCGGGCGTATCGATATCCGCAGCAGCGACATGAACAGCACGCCGCTGATCGACCCCAACTACCTCAGCGACCCCCAGGACCTGCGCGTCGCCGCCGATGCCATTCGCCTTACCCGGCGCATCGTCCAGGCCCCTGCCCTCGCTGCGTTCGACCCAAGGGAATACCTGCCGGGCCCAGCCCTGCAAACCGAGGAAGAGCTGTTCGAAGCCGCCGGCAAGATCGGCACCACCATCTTTCACCCGGTCGGCACCTGTCGCATGGGCAATGGCGAACTGGACGTTGTGGATAACCAGTTGCGCGTGCACGGCATCCCCGGCCTGCGCGTGGCTGACGCCTCGATCATGCCGCAGATCACCTCCGGCAATACCTGTTCACCCACCCTGATGATCGCCGAGAAGGCGGCGCAACTGATTCTCAAAGGAGCTGCTACCCAGACCTATCTGAACGAAGACGCGATACCGACGCCCTGACCCCGGGGTGCGTGCAGTACCGGCAGCTAGCGGTCAGAAGCTGCCGACAGTGGAACAACAAGAATAATCACTGTGGCCTGCGGGCCGAGGACAGCAACGATGTCGGATTACATCCAAGAGCAGGGTGCGGCGGCCAGCAGCGCCAGCGGCCGTGAAGAACGCAAGATCATTTTCGCGTCATCCCTCGGGACAGTTTTCGAGTGGTATGACTTTTTTCTCTATGGTGCGTTGGCAGCGGTCATCAGCAAGCAGTTCTTCGCTGGCGTGAACGATACCACCGCCTTCATCTTCGCCCTCATGGCCTTTGCCGCCGGCTTTCTGGTGCGGCCGTTCGGCGCGCTGGTGTTCGGCCGCCTGGGCGACATGATCGGGCGCAAGTACACCTTCCTGGTCACCATCGTGCTGATGGGCCTGTCCACCTTCGCGGTGGGGCTGTTGCCCACCTACGCCAGCATTGGCATCGCAGCACCGATCATCCTGGTGGTCCTGCGCATGCTGCAGGGGCTGGCGCTGGGCGGTGAGTACGGCGGTGCGGCCACCTATGTGGCAGAGCATGCGCCGCCCGGCAAGCGCGGCTTCCACACGGGCTTCATTCAGTCCACCGCCACCCTCGGCCTGCTGCTGTCGCTGGTAGTGGTGCTGGGCAGCCGCTATATCAGTGGTGACCAGTTCGAAACCTGGGGCTGGCGCCTGCCGTTCCTGCTGTCGATCGTGCTGCTGGCGATTTCCACCTGGATCCGCATGAGCATGCACGAGTCGCCGGCCTTCGTGAAAATGAAGGCCCAAGGCAAGGTCAGCAAGTCGCCGATCCGTGAGTCGTTCACCTCCTGGCCGAACCTGAAAGTGGTGCTTACCGCCTTGTTCAGCATTAACGCCGGGCAAGCCGTGACCTTCTACACGGCGCAGTTCTACGTGCTGTTCTTCATGACCCAGATGCTGAAGATGGACCCGGCACAGGCCAATACCTTGCTGATCATCAGCGTGGTCATTGGTGCGCCGTTCTTCGTGTTCTTCGGCTGGTTGTCCGACCGTATTGGCCGCAAGCCGATCCTGATGCTCGGCCTGCTGCTGGCCACGGTGCTGTACTTCCCGCTGTTCAAGGCGCTGAGCCACTACGCCAACCCACAGATCGACGCGGCCAGCCGCCAGGCGCCGATCGTGGTCACTGCCGACCCACAAGGCTGTACCTTCCAGTTCGACCCGGTGGGCAAGGCGCGTTTCGACAGCCCGTGCGACAAGGTCAAGACTTTCCTGGTCAAGCAGGGCCTGCCCTATAGCTCGGTGGATGTGGCCGGTAGCGATGTGGTGGTGAACATCGGTGACAAGACCATCAACGGCTTCGACGAAGCGGCCATGCGTGCGGCGGTGGAACAGGCCGGCTACCCGGCCAAGGCCGACCCTGCTCAGGTCAACCAGGTGATGGTGGTGGTGCTGATCGTGGCGATGATCCTGATCGCGACGATGACCTATGGGCCGCTGGCGGCGGTAATGGTCGAGCTGTTCCCGACCCGTATCCGCTACACCTCGATGTCGCTGCCCTACCACATTGGCAACGGCTGGTTCGGTGGCTTCCTGCCAACGGTGTCGTTCGCGCTGGTGGTGTATACGGGGGATATCTTCTACGGGCTGTGGTACCCGGTGCTGGTGACCGGGGTCAGCCTGGTGGTGGGGATCTTCTGCCTGAAAGAAACCAAGGATGTGGATATCGACAAGATCTGACGCAGCTCAAGGCCTGCACCAAATGCTCAGGCGCTGAAGCGCTTGTTGTGGGAGCGGCCTTGTGTCGCGATTGGGCTGCGCAGCGGCCCCAGGATTTCAGCTGTGATGCATGAATTGCCGGGGCCGCCTTGCGGCCCTTTCGCGACGCAAGGCCGCTCCCACAGTCTTCTCCCACAGAGGGTGCAATCCTGCTACCGAGCCCATAAAAAAACCGGCTGTAAAAGCCGGTTTTCTTATGCCCCAAAAAAACTTATGCACGATTTTCAGAAAAATGTCATACACAGAAATAAACAGCTAATTCAAACACTTAGCTATCACTTCAGGCATTTAATCCAAAAACAGTTCACAAGTTATCCACAGATGGTCAGGCCATCTGCTCCTGGGGTTTTTCCTCTGCTGGCGGCAGCGAACCCATGGCCCGCTGGGTCGCTTCATTCCACGCCGCGGCGCGGTCGTTGAGCTCGGCAATGGCCCGTGGCCCGGTGCCGTTGGCGTACATCGGCTTGCCAATCACCACCTCGATGGTGCCAGCGCGCTTGCCCCAACCGGTTTTCGGCCAGAACTTGCCGGCGTTGTGGGCAATCGGCAGCACTGGCAGCCCGGCATTCACCGCCAGCGCGGTACCGCCACGGGAGAACTTGCCCATGGTGCCGAACGGCACACGGGTCCCTTCCGGGAAGATCAGCACCCAGATCTTCTGCTTGAGCAACTCATCACCCTTGCTGGCTACCTGGCGCAGGGCTTCCTTGGGGTTGTCACGGTTGATCGCGATCGGCCGCAGCATCGCCATGGCCCAACCGAAGAACGGCACGTACAGCAACTCGCGCTTGAGCACCTGGCTCAGCGGCGAAAAGTACTGGGAAAGGAAGAAGGTTTCCCAGGTGCTCTGGTGGTTGGACAGGATCACGCAAGGCTCATCAGGCACGTTCTCGGCGCCAGTGACCTTGTAGTCGATACCCAGGATGGTGCGCACCAGGAACAACGCGCAACGGCACCAGTACACGTTGATGAACTTGTAGCGCTTGGGGAACGACAGGAACGGCGCGACGAAGAAGCTCAGCGAGCACCACAGCAGCGAACTGGTGCCCAGCAGCAGGTAAAAAAGAAAGATTCTGATCGCCTGCAGGATCGACATAGTGGCTTGTACCATTGCGGGGCATGCCCGCCTGAGAAAAATGCGCCCGAAGGCGCACTGTTTAAATTAGTTCTCTGGCGATAGCTGCCAGATCGTCGAAAATCAGTGTAGTTTCCGGGACGCCTTTTTCCAGGGTCCGCTCGCCCTTGCCGGTTTTCACCAGCACGGGTTGTGCACCGACGGCCAGGGCGGCCTCCAGGTCACCTTTGCTGTCGCCAACGAACCAGACGCCTTCCAGGCCGACCTGGTAATGCTCGGCGATCGCCCGCAGCATGCCAGGCTTGGGCTTGCGGCAATCGCAGCCTTCGTCCGGCCCGTGCGGGCAATACACGATGTGGCCCACCTCGCCACCCTGCTCGGCCACCAGCGCGCGCAGGCGCGCGTGCATGGCCTCGAGGGTTGCCAGCGCATAGTAGCCACGGGCAATGCCGGACTGGTTGGTGGCAACGGCCACCGTCCAGCCCGCCTTGCTCAACTGCGCGATCGCTTCGACCGAGCCAGGGATCGGCACCCACTCGTCCAGCGTCTTGATGTAGGCGTCGGAGTCGTGGTTGATGACTCCGTCACGGTCGAGAATCAGCAGTTTCAAGGCTTACCCCAGCAGCGAAATGTCGGCCACGCCCAGGAACAGGCCGCGCAGGCGGCTGAGCAGGGCATAACGGTTGGCGCGTACCTTGGCGTCCTCGGCGTTCACCATCACTGCCTCGAAGAAGGCGTCGACCGGGTCACGCAGGGCCGCCAGGCGGGCCAGCGATTCGCTGTACTGGCGTGCAGCTGCCATCGGTTGCACGGCCTGGTCGGCCTGCTGGATGGCCGAGTACAGGGAGAACTCGTTGGCATTGTCGAAGTACTTCGGCTCGACGTGATCGGCGATGGCGCCTTCGGCCTTGCTCAGCAGGTTCGACACGCGCTTGTTCACCGCCGCCAGGGCCTCGGCTTCCGGCAGCTTGCGGAAGGCTTGTACAGCCTGCACACGCTGGTCGAAGTCCAGGGCAGAACCTGGCTGCAGGGCACGTACCGACAGGTAGGTGGCCACGTCGATGCCTTCGTCTTCGTAGCGTGCACGCAGGCGGTCGAAAATGAACTCCAGTACCTGCTCGGCCAGGCCGGCGGCCTTGACCTTGGCGCCGAACTGCTTGACTGCGAACTCGACCGCGCCGGTCAGGTCCAGGTCCAGCTGCTTCTCGATCAGGATACGCAGCACGCCCAGGGCAGCACGGCGCAGGGCGTACGGGTCCTTGCTGCCGGTCGGCAGCATGCCGATGCCGAAGATGCCGACCAGGGTGTCGAGCTTGTCGGCGATGGCCACGGCAGCACCGGTGAGGGTCTGCGGCAGCTCGGCGCCAGCACCGCGCGGCATGTACTGCTCGTTCAGGGCCAGGGCCACGTCTTCCGGCTCACCATCGTTGAGCGCGTAGTAGTAACCGGCAACACCCTGCATCTCAGGGAATTCGCCGACCATCTCGGTGGCCAGGTCGCACTTCGACAGCAGGCCGGCACGGCCGGCGCGCTGGGCGTCGCCGCCAATCAGCGGGGCGATGAAGGCGGCCAGCCGGGAAACGCGCTCGGCCTTGTCGTACACGGTGCCCAGCTGAGCCTGGAACACCACGTTCTTCAGGCGCTCGTTGAAGGTTTCCAGCGGCTGCTTCTTGTCCTGCTTGAAGAAGAACTCGGCATCGGTCAGGCGTGGGCGCACGACCTTCTCGTTGCCTTGCACGATCTGCTTCGGGTCACGGCTTTCGACGTTGGCCACGGTGATGAAGCGCGGCAGCAGCTTGCCTTCGCTGTCCAGCAGGCAGAAGTACTTCTGGTTGTCCTGCATGGTGGTGATCAGGGCTTCCTGCGGCACTTCGAGGAAACGCTCCTCGAACGAGCACACCAGCGGCACTGGCCACTCCACCAGAGCGGTCACTTCGTCCAGCAGCGCCGGTGGCACGATGGCTGTGCCTTCCTGCTGCATGGCCAGCTCGGCGGTACGCTTGCTGATCAGCTCGCGGCGCTCGGCGAAGTCGGCCAGCACGTACGCTTTGCGCAGGTCTTCGACGTAGTTGGCCGGGGTGGTGATGACCACGTTTTCCGGGTGGTGGAAGCGGTGGCCACGGGATTCACGGCCGGCCTTCTGCGACAGGATGGTGCAGTCGACCACCTGGTCGCCCAGCAGCATCACCAGCCATTGGGTCGGGCGCACGAACTCTTCACGGCTGGCCGCCCAGCGCATGCGCTTGGGGATCGGCAGGTCGTTGAGCGAATCTTCGACGATGGTCGGCAGCAGGCCAGCGGTGGCCTTGCCCGGGATGTGCTGGGAGAAGCGCAGCTTGGGGCCGCTCTGGTCGATTTCCGACAGCTCCACACCGCATTTCTTGGCAAAGCCCAAGGCAGCCTGGGTCGGCTCGCCGTCTTTGAAAGCAGCCTGCAGGGGCGGGCCGTCGATGTTGATGCTGCGGTCAGGCTGCTGCACGTCCAGCTGGCGGATCAGCACGGCCAGGCGACGCGGCGCGGCGTATACCTGCTTGCCGGTGTAGTTCAGGCCAGCGGCCTGCAGGCCTTTCTCGATACCGGCCAGGAAAGCTTCGCCGAGGCTGGCGAGGGCCTTCGGCGGCAGCTCTTCGGTGCCCAGTTCTACCAGGAAATCTTGAGCACTCATTGTGCAGCCTCCAGCTTAGCCAACACTTCGTCACGCAGTTCAGGGGTAGCCATCGGGAAGCCCAGGCGTGCACGGGCTTGCAGATAGCTTTGCGCCACGTCCCGGGCCAGGGTACGTACACGCAGGATGTAGCGCTGGCGCTCGGTTACCGAGATGGCGCGGCGGGCGTCCAGCAGGTTGAAGGTGTGCGAGGCCTTCAGGACCATTTCATAAGTCGGCAGCGGCAGCTCAAGCTTGATCAGGCGGTTGGCTTCGCTTTCGTAGAAGTCGAACAGTTCGAACAGCTTCTCGACGTTGGCGTGTTCGAAGTTGTAGGTCGACTGCTCCACTTCGTTCTGGTGGAACACGTCACCGTAGGTGACCTTGCCGAACGGGCCGTCGGCCCACACCAGGTCGTACACCGAGTCGACGCCCTGGATGTACATGGCCAGGCGCTCGAGGCCGTAGGTGATTTCACCGGTGACCGGGTAGCACTCGATGCCGCCTACCTGCTGGAAGTAGGTGAACTGGGTGACTTCCATGCCGTTGAGCCAGATTTCCCAACCCAGGCCCCAGGCGCCGAGGGTCGGCGATTCCCAGTTGTCTTCGACGAAGCGAATGTCGTGGACCAGCGGGTCCAGGCCGATGGCTTTCAGCGAGCCGAGGTACAGCTCCTGGAAGTTGGCCGGGTTGGGCTTGAGTACCACCTGGAACTGGTAGTAGTGCTGCAGGCGGTTGGGGTTTTCGCCATACCGCCCGTCGGCAGGGCGACGGCTAGGCTGCACATAGGCGGCGTTCCAGGTTTCTGGACCCACGGCGCGCAGGAATGTAGCGGTGTGGAAAGTGCCGGCGCCTACTTCCATATCGTAGGGCTGAAGCACCACACAACCTTGCTCGGCCCAGTAGTTCTGCAGGGCGAGGATCAGGTCTTGGAAGGTACGCACGGCTGGCGTAGGCTGGCTCACGAAATTCACCTGTATCTGGGGATGCGGATGTAAAGAGCGGGAGTATAACCTGATTCGCCTCGCCCTCTACTCATTGGAGCCTTATGCCACGCTGCTTTTGGTGTACCGACGATCCGTTGTACCAGGCCTACCATGACCAGGAATGGGGAACGCCACAGCGTGACCCGGCGTTGCTGTTCGAGATGCTTTTGCTCGAAGGGTTCCAGGCGGGGCTGTCGTGGATCACCGTATTGCGCAAACGCGAGCGTTATCGCGAGGTGATGCACGGCTTCGATCCGGTGAAACTCGCCGTCATGAGCGACGAACGCATCGAGGAGCTGATGCAGGATGCCGGTATCATCCGCAACCGCCTCAAGCTCAAGGCTGCCAGGCGTAACGCGCAGGCCTGGCTGGCTGTGGATAACCCCGCCGAATGGCTGTGGTCGTTTGTTGGTGGGGCGCCGAAGATCAACCACTTCACGGGGCGCAGCGAGGTGCCAGCAGTTACCGATGAAGCCAAGGCAATGAGCAAAGCCCTGCAGAAAGCCGGCTTCACCTTCGTTGGCCCGACCATCTGCTATGCCTTCATGCAGGCCACCGGCATGGTCATGGACCACACCACCGATTGCGATCGCTACGCCGCCTTGTTGCGTTGAGGGGTTACAATGCGCGCCTTGCTGAAATAAGGAATTCGCCTGTGGAAAAGTTCAAGGGCGCCCTGATGGTCGGGGTGCTGCGTCTGTTTGCCAAGCTGCCCTGGGGCGCTGTGCAGCGCGTCGGCGCCGGTATCGGCTGGCTGATGTGGAAGATCCCCAACGGCTCGCGCAATGTCGTGCGTATCAACCTGGCCAAATGCTTCCCGGAGATGGACCCGGTCGAACGCGAGCAACTGGTGGGTCGCGCGTTGAAGGATATCGGTAAATCCTTCGTCGAAAGTGCCTGTGCCTGGATCTGGCCGCCGCAGCGCTCGCTGGAGCTGGTCAAGGAAGTGCACGGCCTGGAAGTGCTGGAGCAGGCCCTGGCTTCGGGCAAGGGTGTGGTCGGTATCACCAGCCACCTGGGCAACTGGGAGGTGCTGAACCACTTCTACTGCAACCAGTGCAAACCGATCATTTTCTACCGCCCGCCGAAGCTGAAGGCGGTGGATGACCTGCTGCGCGAGCAGCGCGTGCAGATGGGCAACCGCGTGGCGCCTTCGACCAAGGAAGGCATCCTCAGCGTGATCAAGGAAGTGCGCCGTGGTGGCCAGGTGGGTATTCCTGCCGACCCGGAGCCGGCGGAGTCGGCGGGGGTGTTCGTACCGTTCCTGGGCACCCAGGCGCTGACCAGCAAGTTCGTGCCGAACATGCTGGCCGGGGGCAAGGCGGTGGGGGTGTTCCTGCATGCCCTGCGGCTGCCGGATGGTTCGGGCTTCAAGGTGTTCCTGGAGGCGGCGCCGGAAGAGATGTACAGCACCGACGTGACGGTGTCGGCGGCGGCAATGAGCAAGGTGGTCGAGCGCTATGTGCGCGAGTACCCCAGCCAGTACATGTGGAGCATGAAGCGCTTCAAGAAGCGCCCGGCCGGCGAGCCACGCTGGTATTGATTGTTTCACTGTCCCCCTGTGGGAGCGGGTTTACCCGCGAATGCGTCGGTGAATCCAGCATCGCATTCGCGGGTGAACCCGCTCCCACAGGGATCGCGTCAACCTGATATCTTGTTGAGTTTCTTCAGGAACACGGTCATCTCTTTCTCGGCCTGCTTGTCGCCATGGGCCTGCGCCGCGACGATCCCCTCCTCCCAGGCCTTGCGCGCCGCCGCCAGGTCACCCTGCAGCTGATGCGCCTTGCCCAGCAGCTTCCACGCCGCCGAGTACTTCGGGTCCTGTTCCACGCAGCGCGCCAGGTGTACCGCCGCTTCAGCGCCATTGCCTTCATCCAGCCAAGCCTTGCCCAGCCCGAACCTCAGCAACGGGTTATCCACACCCTTGGCCAGCATTTTCTCCAGCGATTCGCGCATGCCCTGTGCTCCTAGAAGAAACTCAAGCCGACGTGGAACAGCTTCTCCACATCCCGAATATGCTTTTTATCCACAACGAACAGGATCACATGGTCGCCCGATTCGATCATGGTGTCGTCGTGGGCAATCATCACCTCTTCGTCACGAATGATCGCACCGATGGTAGTACCCGGCGGCAAGGCGATGTCTTCGATCGCCTTGCCGACCACCTTGCTCGATTTCGAATCGCCGTGCGCCACCGCTTCGATAGCCTCGGCCGCGCCGCGGCGCAGCGAGTGCACGCTGACGATGTCGCCACGGCGTACGTGCGCCAGCAGGGTGCCGATGGTCGCCAGCTGCGGGCTGATGGCGATGTCGATGTCACCACCCTGCACCAGGTCGACATAGGCCGGGTTGTTGATGATGGTCATCACCTTGCGCGCACCCAGGCGCTTGGCCAGCAGCGACGACATGATGTTGGCTTCGTCGTCGTTGGTCAGGGCCAGGAAGATGTCGGCGTCGGCGATGTTCTCCTCGAGCATCAGGTCCTTGTCCGAGGCGCTGCCCTGCAGCACCACGGTGCTTTCCAGGGTGTCGGAGAGGTGTCGGCAACGGGCCGGGCTCATCTCGATGATCTTCACCTGGTAACGGCTTTCGATGGCCTCGGCCAGGCGTTCGCCGATCTGCCCGCCACCGGCGATGACCACGCGCTTGTTGGTTTCGTCGATACGGCGCAGCTCGCCCATCACCGCGCGGATGTCCTTCTTCGCGGCGATGAAGAACACTTCGTCGTCGGCTTCGATCACCGTGTCGCCCCGCGGGGTGATGGGACGGTCGCGGCGGAAGATGGCCGCCACGCGGGTGTCGACGTTGGGCATGTGCGCGCGGATCTGGCGAAGTTGCTGGCCCACCAGCGGGCCACCGTAGTACGCCTTCACTGCCACCAGCTGGGCCTTGCCTTCGGCGAAGTCGATCACCTGCAGCGAGCCCGGGTGCTCGATCAGGCGCTTGATGTAGTTGGTCACCACCTGCTCGGGGCTGATCAGCACATCGACCGGGATATGGTCGTTGTCGAACAGCTCTTCGCGGGTCAGGTAGGCCGACTCGCGCACCCGGGCGATCTTGGTCGGGGTGTGGAACAGCGAATAGGCCACCTGGCAGGCGACCATGTTGGTCTCGTCACTGTTGGTTACTGCCACCAGCATGTCGGCGTCGTCGGCACCGGCCTGGCGCAGCACCGTAGGCAGCGAGCCGCGGCCTTGCACGGTGCGAATGTCCAGGCGGTCGCCCAGGTCGCGCAGGCGGTCGCCATCAGTGTCGACCACGGTGATGTCGTTGGCTTCGCTGGCCAGGTGCTCAGCCAGCGTACCGCCTACCTGGCCTGCGCCGAGGATGATGATCTTCATCCGCTACTCCCTACCTTTTGTTCTTATCCGCGCGAGGCGGCGATCTTGATCAGCTTGGCATAGTAGAAACCGTCGTGGCCGCCCTCCTGGGCCAGCAACTGGCGGCCGTGGGGCTGGCGCAGGCCGGCTTCGGTGGCCAGGTCCAGCTCACGGGCGCCCGGGGTGCGGGCGAGGAAAGCGTCGATCACTTCGGTGTTCTCGGTCGGCAGGCTGGAGCAGGTGGCATACAGCAGCATGCCGCCCACTTCCAGGGTCGGCCACAGGGCATCGAGCAGCTCGCCTTGCAGCGTGGCCAGGGCCGGGATGTCGTCGGCCTGACGGGTCAGCTTGATGTCCGGGTGGCGGCGGATCACGCCAGTGGCCGAGCATGGTGCGTCGAGGAGGATGCGCTGGAACGGCTTGCCGTCCCACCAGCTGGCGGTGTCACGGGCATCGCAGGCAATCAGCTCGGCGTCCAGCCGCAGGCGGTCGAGGTTCTCGCGCACACGGGTCAGGCGCTTGGCTTCGAGGTCGATGGCCACCACGTGGGCCAGGCCGGCTTCGGCTTCCAGCAGGTGGCAGGTCTTGCCGCCCGGTGCACAGCAGGCGTCGAGCACGCGCTGGCCGGGGGCCAGTTCCAGCAGGTCGGCGGACAGCTGCGCGGCTTCGTCCTGCACGCTCACCCAGCCTTCGGCAAAGCCTGGCAGGCCGCGCACGTCGCAGGCTTCGGCCAGCACGATGCCGTCACGGCTGTACTGGCAGGCGCTGGCGCCAACGCCCGCTTCGGTCAGCAGTGCCAGGTAGGCGTCGCGACTGTGGTGGCGGCGGTTGACCCGCAGGATCATCGGCGGGTGGGCATTGTTGGCGGCGCAGATGGCCTCCCATTGCTCCGGCCAGAAGGCTTTGAGCGACTTCTGTAGCCAGCGCGGGTGGGCAGTGCGTACCACCGGGTCGCGCTCCATGCCGGCCAGCAACTCTTCGCCTTCGCGTTGGGCGCGACGCAGCACGGCATTGAGCAGGCCCTTGGCCCATGGTTTCTTCAGCTTGTCGGCGCAGCCAACGGTCTCGCCGATGGCGGCGTGGGCCGGGATACGGCTGTAGAACAGCTGGTACAGGCCGACCAGCAGCAGCGCCTGCACATCGGCATCGGCGGCCTTGAACGGCTTCTGCAGCAGTTGCGCGGCCAGCAGGTCGAGGCGTGGTTGCCAGCGCGCGGTGCCGAACGCCAGGTCCTGGGTCAGGCCGCGGTCGCGTTCATCGACCTTGTCCAGTTGCGCCGGCAGCGAGCTGTTCAGCGAGGCCTTGCCGCTGAGCACAGCGGCAAGGGCACGGGCGGCGGCGAGGCGAGGGTTCATTGGCCCAGCACCTTGCCGCTGGCGAATTTCTCGCGGCGGCTGTTGAACAGGTCACTGAAGTTCAGCGCCTTGCCGCCAGGCAGTTGCAGGCGGGTCAGGCTCAGCGCCTGGTCACCGCAGGCGACCACCAGGCCGTCCTTGCTGGCGGAGAGGATCTCGCCAGGGGCCCCTGCCGCTGTGGACAAGTTGGCGGCCAGCACTTTCACGCTTTCGCCATCGAGGGTGCTGTGGCACACCGGCCACGGGTTGAAGGCACGGATCAAGCGCTCCAGTTCGACGGCCGGGCGGCTCCAGTCGATACGCGCCTCGTCCTTGTTCAGCTTGTGCGCATAGGTGGCCAGGGTATCGTCCTGCACTTCACCGTGCAGCGAACCGTCGGCCAGGCCGGCGATGGCCTGGACTACAGCCGGCGGGCCCATTTGTGCGAGGCGGTCGTGCAGGCTACCGCCAGTGTCTTCGGCGCTGATCGGGGTGGCTACCTTGAGCAGCATCGGGCCGGTGTCCAGGCCTGCTTCCATGCGCATCACGGTCACACCGCTCTCGGCGTCGCCGGCTTCCACGGCGCGCTGGATCGGTGCGGCACCGCGCCAGCGTGGCAGCAGCGAGGCGTGGCTGTTGATGCAGCCCAGGCGCGGGATATCCAGCACCACTTGCGGCAGGATCAGGCCATAGGCGACCACCACCATCAGGTCCGGCTGCAGCGCGGCCAGTTCGGCCTGGGCTTCGGCGTTGCGCAGGGTCGGCGGCTGGAACACCGGGATGTCATGGGCCACAGCCAGTTGCTTGACCGGGCTCGGCATCAGCTTTTGGCCGCGGCCGGCTGGGCGGTCGGGCTGGGTGTAGACGGCCACGATCTCGTAGGGGCTGTCGAGCAAGGCCTTGAGGTGTTCGGCGGCAAACTCTGGAGTGCCTGCAAAGACGATGCGCATGGAGTTCTCGCTTCAAAAAAGAAAAAGGCTTGCCGGAGCAAGCCTTCTGGAAGGTGGGGATCAGGCTTGCTGGCGGTGCTGCTTTTCCAGCTTCTTCTTGATCCGGTCGCGCTTGAGTTGCGACAGGTAGTCGACGAACAGCTTGCCGTTGAGGTGATCGAATTCGTGCTGCACGCACACCGCCAGCAGGCCTTCGCATTCCAGCTCGTACGGCTTGCCGTCGCGGTCCTGGGCCTTGACCCGCACACGCAGCGGGCGGTCGACGTTCTCGTAGAAGCCAGGTACCGACAGGCAGCCTTCCTGGTACTGGCCCATGTCGTGGGTCAGCTCTTCGACCGTGGGGTTGATGAAGACGCGCGGCTCGCTGCGGTCTTCACTGAGGTCCATGACCACGACCTGCTTGTGTACGTTGACCTGGGTGGCAGCCAGGCCGATGCCAGGGGCTTCGTACATGGTTTCAAACATGTCGTCGATCAGCTGACGCAGGGCGTCGTCGAACTCCGTCACCGGTTTGGCGATGGTGCGCAGGCGCGGGTCCGGGAATTCGAGAATGTTCAAGATGGCCATAAGGTCAGGCAGTCACTGTGCGTTCGGTTGAAAACTGAGCACACATAATAAAGGGAAACGGGGATTTCAGCACCTGGCAAAGCTCGGCTAGGGTTTCCAAGGGCTGCTTATAGCCCATTCGATGGACAGGTTGTCAAAGCGTTATCAACAAAGTTATCCACAGCTTGTGCCACGTCGATGGCCCTATTTCGATCAAGGATGATCCATATGCAGAGCTACCATTTGTCGCCTCTTCCGCCTGCCGAACTGGAGGCGCGATTGCGCCTGCACCGGCTGCCGGAAACAGGATTGCGTCGCTTTAACACCTTGCTGGAAGCCTTTGGCAGTGCTTCGTCGGCACTGTGCGCACCGGCCGGCGCCTGGCGCGCATTGGGCATACCACAGGCCACCATCGATGCCCGCCGCAGTGCCGAAGTACGTGAAGGTGCACTGGCCGCAATGGCCTGGCTAGAGCGCCCGGGCCAGCATTTACTGATGTGGGACGACCCTGGCTACCCGCCACTATTGGCGGAAATCGACGATGCCCCACCGCTGCTTTTCATCGCTGGCGACCCGGCCTTGCTCGAGCGCCCACAGCTGGCAATTGTGGGCAGCAGACGTGCTTCACCCCCGGCGCTCGACACCGCTGCGGCATTTTCCCGTTACCTGGCGCAGGCCGGTTTCACCATTACCAGCGGCTTGGCCGTGGGCATCGACGGTGCCGCTCATCGGGCCGCACTGCAGGCGGGTGGCGGCACGATTGGCGTGCTCGGCACGGGGTTGCAAAAACTTTATCCACAGCGCCACAAGTCGCTTGCGCAAGCGATGATCGACAATGGCGGCGCGCTGGTTTCCGAGTACCCGCTGGATGCCGGGCCACTGCCCGGCAACTTCCCGCGGCGCAATCGCATCATCAGTGGCCTGTCGCTGGGCGTGCTGGTGGTCGAGGCCAGCCTGGCCAGTGGTTCGCTGATCACCGCACGCCTGGCCGCCGAGCAAGGCCGTGAGGTGTATGCCATACCGGGCTCCATTCACCACCCCGGGGCCAAGGGCTGCCACCAGTTGATCCGTGACGGTGCGCTGCTGGTGGAGAGCGTGGAACAGATCCTGGAAAGCCTGCAGGGCTGGCAGAACCTGCCGCCTGCGGTTGTGGACAAATTCGACCATCCCCTGCTTGCCCTGCTGCATGCCGCGCCGCAGACCAGCGAAAGCCTGGCCCACTGCAGCGAGCAGCCGTTGGCCGATGTGCTGGCACAGCTGACCGAGCTTGAACTGGAAGGCCGGGTCAGCAATGAAGCCGGGCGTTGGTTTGCCCGCGCGGGCTAAGTACACTGCTCACCAGCAAGGTATTTAGGCGGAGTAACAGAAATGGTGAGCAGTTTTCGTGTGCAACAAGCCGCACGTGAGATCCGGGCGGGCGCAGTGATTGCCTACCCGACGGAAGCGGTCTGGGGCCTGGGCTGCGACCCGTGGAACGAGGACGCGGTGTATCGCCTGCTGGCGCTGAAGTCCCGGCCTGTGGATAAAGGCCTGATCCTGGTCGCCGACAACATCCGCCAGTTCGACTTTTTGTTCGAGGATTTCCCCGAGGACTGGATTGATCGCATGGGCAGCACCTGGCCGGGGCCGAATACCTGGCTGGTGCCGCACCAGGACCTGTTGCCCGAGTGGGTGACCGGGGAGCATGACACCGTGGCGTTGCGGGTCAGCGACCATCCGGTGGTGCGTGAGCTGTGCGCGCTGGTGGGGCCGTTGATTTCCACTTCGTGCAACCCGGGCGGGCGCCCGGCGGCGAAGACCCGGTTGCGGGTGGAGCAGTACTTCCATGGGCAGCTGGATCTGGTGCTGGGCGGGGCGTTGGGTGGAAGGAAGAACCCGAGTGTGATTCGCAACCTGGCCACTGGCGAAGTCGTTCGGCCAGGCTGATACATATCCACTGGCCTGGTCGCGACCTCCTGTGGGAGCGGGCGAGCCTGCGAAGAATCCAACGCGGTGCCTGGCACGGGCTGCGCCCGTGTTCGCGGGCATGCCCGCTCCCACAGGTCAGGGCCAAGCCCCCCAGATTTTTCTGATTTTGTCCCGAATGGCTGTCCGGTTTGAGGATTGGGAAATATCCTACGAGCCGCGTCACCACCCCGCGTACAGCTGCCACCTATTCGCGTGGTAACGAATGGGCGCGGCCATGAACCGCTGTTCACCGTAAACCCGAACATTTCCGCCGAAGACGCTCTGGTCCACGTGGCCCTGTACCTGCGCAGCGCCTACGAGACCGGCTACAAAGCCCTGGACTACATGCGTGAAGAAGGCCGTGGCATGTTCTGGTCGAACCTGCATGCGATTGAAATGGCAGAGGGTGTGGTGGAGGCGATACTCGATGGCATCGAGTCGGCCCTACCACCGACAAGCCGACCCTCACAGGCATAGCGCTGCCCTCAAGGCCGACGCAAATCCCTGTGGGAGCGGGTTTACCCGCGAACACCGGCGAAGCCGGTGCCATCAACCGCGTTGTCTTCTTCGCGGGTAAACCCGCTCCCACAGTTATAGTGGTTGACCCCAGTTCATAGGAAACCTGTGGGAGTAGACTCAGGGGATCAGTACAGTCGACCCCACAGTCCTGCGCGTACCATTCACCGCGGTGTACGACCGGAGACATCCTTTGAACTGGTTTTCGCTGACCGATCCGGCGATGGAAAAATCATTGTACGAGTTCACCCCTATGCGCCAATTTGCTCGACTCACGCACCGCGCGCCGACTCCCTAGCTGTTTTCGGCCAACTGTATTGACTCTGCGCTAACACAATACTTGAAAATACAAAACTATTAGAAATACCAGTTGTTTTGTCTTGTTTTATTAGGCACCGTTGACCTGCACTTACAACTGAGGTGTTTTGAAATGAATTATGAATATAGTGTGCTGGTGTTGAGTGGTGGAGTACCAGGAACGCCGCTTCCGGTCAATGATGCGGAATTCCTGTTCAAGCATCTAGAGAAAGACTCTAACTTACATGTTTCTGGAAAAAATTACGTAGTTTCTGGTAAGACTGTAATGATTGGGGAGAGAAGTACTTATAAGTGCGCCCTGGGTGTAAAAGAGGTCTGAAGGCTATTATCTGAAATTTGCTTTCGCCTGATTATCGATATGAAGTTTTCTTGTCAAAGAATTATGGCAATGGTATTGCTGCGCTCGCCTGTTTTAACGATCTAACGCAGCAATACCACTGCCAAAATTCTTATTCTATGTATAGGCTTGATCTACTTCTCTCAAGGTAAGAGAACCGTCGACCCCACCGTACGCCGTGCCGACAACTCGCTCTGTGCCTTGGCCGCCTCACTCAGCGGATACCGCTGCTGGATATCCACTACCAGTTTCCCACTACCAATCATCGCAAACAGGTCATCGGCCATGGCCTGGGTATTCTCGGCATTGTTGGCATAGCTCGCCAGGGTCGGCCGGGTCACATACAGCGAACCCTTCTGCGCCAGAATTCCCAGGTTCACCCCGCTCACCGCGCCTGAGGCATTGCCAAAGCTCACCATCAACCCACGAGGCTGCAGGCAGTCCAGCGAGGTCAGCCAGGTATCGGCACCCACACCGTCATACACCACCGGGCATTTCTTGCCGTCGGTCAGCTCCAGCACCCGCTTGACCACGTCCTCATGGCTGTAGTCGATGGTCGCCCACGCCCCTAGCGCCATGGCCCGCTCGGCCTTCTCGGCAGAACTCACGGTCCCGATCAGCTTGGCGCCCAAGGCCTTGGCCCACTGGCACGCCAACGAACCCACGCCGCCAGCTGCTGCGTGGAACAGGATCACGTCACCCGCCTTCACCTCATAGGTCTGCTTCAGCAGGTACTGCACGGTCAAACCCTTGAGCATCACCGCCGCCGCCTGCTCGAAGCTGATGTTGTCGGGCAACTTGACCAGGTTGGCTTCCGGCAGCGTATGCACTTCGCTGTACGCGCCCAGCGGGCCGCCGGCATGGGCCACGCGGTCACCCACTTTCAACCGGGTCACGCCCTCGCCCACGGCCTCGACCACGCCAG
Source organism: Pseudomonas sp. SF2 (assembly GCF_036858055.1). Taxonomy (NCBI): domain Bacteria; kingdom Pseudomonadati; phylum Pseudomonadota; class Gammaproteobacteria; order Pseudomonadales; family Pseudomonadaceae; genus Pseudomonas; species Pseudomonas sp. SF2. The sequence goes on from NZ_JAMBDI010000007.1 coordinate 233,789, forward strand.
CCGCTTCAGTGCCCAGCCCCGAAGGCAGGGACGGCGGCGCATACAGCCCGCTGCGGAAGTAGGTATCGATGAAGTTCAGGCCGATCGCATGGTTACGCACACGTACCTGCTGTGGCCCGGGTGGGGCTGGTTCGAATTCCACAAACTGCAGCACTTCCGGGCCGCCATGCTGGCTGAACTGGATACGCTTGGCCATCTCGCACTCCTGTCGTCGGGATCGGGAAAGGCCTTCTATCGGACGCCTTTGCATGATCGCCGTCAACTGCGGCGCGTGGGCTGGCGGTGGTATGCTACGCGGCGAATTCTTCCCTGCCCGTTCCTGGTGACCCGATGACTAGCCGCACCGAGGCCGTGAAAGCCTACCTGCTCGACCTGCAAGATCGCATCTGCTCTGCCCTCGAAACAGAAGACGGCGGCGCCCGCTTCGTCGAGGACGCCTGGGTGCGCGAAGCCGGTGGCGGGGGCCGCACGCGGGTGATCGGCGACGGCAAGGTGATCGAGAAAGGCGGGGTCAACTTCTCCCATGTGTTCGGCGCCGGCCTGCCGCCGTCGGCCAGTGCCCACCGCCCCGAGCTGGCGGGCCGTGGCTTCGAGGCCCTGGGCGTGTCGCTGGTGATCCATCCGCACAACCCGCATGTGCCCACCTCCCACGCCAACGTGCGTTTCTTCATCGCCGAAAAGGAAGGTGAAGAGGCTGTCTGGTGGTTCGGCGGCGGCTTCGACCTGACTCCGTACTACGGCAATGAAGAAGACTGCATCCACTGGCACCGCGTGGCCGAGCAGGCCTGCGCGCCGTTCGGCGCCGACGTGTACCCGCGCTACAAGGCCTGGTGCGACCGCTACTTCCACCTCAAGCACCGTGGCGAGCCACGCGGCATTGGTGGCCTGTTCTTCGATGACCTGAACGAGTGGGACTTCGACACCTGCTTCGCCTTCATCCGCGCCATCGGCGATGCCTACATCAATGCCTACCTGCCAATTGTCCAGCGCCGCAAGGACACGCCCTACACGCCGCAGCAGCGCGAGTTCCAGGAATACCGCCGTGGCCGCTATGTGGAGTTCAATCTGGTCTATGACCGTGGCACCCTGTTCGGCCTGCAGTCCGGTGGCCGCACCGAGTCCATCCTCATGTCGCTGCCACCGCAGGTGCGCTGGGGCTACGACTGGAAGGCCGCGCCCGGCAGCGAAGAAGCGCGCCTGACCGAATACTTCCTGCAGGACCGCGACTGGCTCGGTCAGTAAGCCTGTGGATAACCTAGGAGCCGTCATGGACCAGTACGTCGTTTTTGGTAACCCCATCGGCCACAGCAAGTCGCCGCTGATCCATCGCCTGTTCGCCGAACAGACCGGGCAGGACCTGGAGTACGCCACGCTGCTGGCGCCACTGGACGAGTTCAGCGACTGCGCACGCGGCTTCTTCAAGCAAGGCCGCGGCGGCAACGTCACCGTGCCGTTCAAGGAAGAGGCCTATCGCCTGTGCGACAGCCTGACTCCGCGTGCCCGGCGCGCTGGCGCGGTGAACACGCTCAGCAAGCTGGCCGACGGCACCCTGCAGGGCGACAACACTGATGGCGCTGGCCTGGTGCGCGACCTGACGGTGAATGCCGGGGTCGAGCTGGCGGGCAAACGCATTCTGATCCTGGGTGCTGGTGGTGCGGTGCGTGGCGTGCTGGAGCCGATCCTGTCGCACAAGCCGCAGTCGCTGGTGATTGCCAACCGTACCGTGGAAAAGGCCGAGCAGCTGGCGCGTGAGTTCGATGAACTGGGGCCGGTGGTGGCCAGCGGGTTTGCCTGGTTGCAAGAGCCGGTGGATGTGATCATCAATGCCACTTCGGCGAGCCTGGCCGGTGAGTTGCCGCCGATTGCCGACAGCCTGGTCGAGGCCGGGCGCACGGTTTGCTACGACATGATGTATGGCAAGGAGCCTACGCCGTTTTGCCAGTGGGCAGAGAAGCTGGGGGCGGCCAAGGTGCTGGATGGGCTGGGGATGCTGGCTGAGCAGGCGGCTGAGGCTTTCTTTATCTGGCGTGGGGTGCGGCCGGATACGGCGCCGGTTTTGGCAGAGTTGCGCCGGCAGCTGGCTCGGGGCTGAGATTGTCGGGGCCGCTTTGCGGCCCTTTCGCGACACAAGGCCGCTCCCACATTGGATCTGTGGGAGCGGCCTTGTGTCGCGATGGGCTGCAAAGCAGCCCCAGGATCTCAGCTATCACTCCTCAAACCGGATCGGACACATCTCCACCCCTTCCAGCTTCTGCAATTCCTCGATCACCTGCGGCCTGGCCCGATGCAGGGTCAGACTCCCCCCCGCCCGCCGCAACCGCCGCGCCTCGCGGTGCAACATATCCACACCCGAGTAATCGATGAAGTTCACCTGCCGCGCATCGATCACCACATGCGGCCCCTGGCAGCGCTGCAAGCGCACCTGCAGGTAATGCGCCGCACCAAAGAAGATCGAACCGCCCACCCGCAATACATCCGCATCACCTTCACGGCTCTGCTGTACCCGTGGCCGTGACGTTCGCTTCAGATAGAAGAACAGCGACGCCAGCACCCCGGCATAGATCGCCGTCTGCAATTCCAGCAACAAGGTCGCCGCCGCCGTCAGTGCCATTACCAGAAACTCCGAGCGGCTCACCCGGAACAGCGCGCGAATCCCCCGGTGGTCCACCAATCCCCAGCAGATCAACAGGATGCTGCCGGCCATGGCCGGAATTGGCAGGTGCGCGATCAGCCCGGCCCCGGCAACGGCGAACACCGCCACCCACAGCGCCGAGAATACCCCGGCCATGGGCGAGCGGGCGCCGGCGTCGTAGCTCAGCCCGGAGCGGGTGAAGGAGCCGGAAGACAGGTAACCGGAGAAAAACGCACCGACGATGTTCGACAGGCCCTGTGCGCGTATTTCCTGGTCTGCGTCGATCAACTGCTCCGAACGTGCCGACAACGAGCGGGCGATCGACAGACTGGTGACCAGCCCGAGCATGCCCACCGCCACGGCGCTGGGCAGCAGGCGCAGGATCAGTTCCACATCCAGCAAGGGCAGCGGGCTGAAGGGTGGCAGCTGCCCGGTGAATGCCGGCACACGCGGCACATGGCCAAAGAACCCGGGCAGCAACCAGGCCAGCAGGCTTACCAAAATCAGACTTATCAACAGGCTGGGCCAGCGTGGGCGCCAGGCTTTGAAGGCCACGCCGATCGCTACTGTGGCCAGGCCCAGAATCAAGGAAGGCAGGTCGACCTCGCCGGCATGGCTGGCCAGGTCCTGCACGGTCTTCAGCGCCGTGGCCTGGCTGGGCAGGTCCATGCCCAGCAGGTTGGGCAGCTGGCCCAGGGCAATGACGACAGCGGCGCCCAAGGTGAAGCCGAGCACCACGGAATGGGAGACGAAATTGACCAGTGCACCGAAGCGCAAAAGCCCCAGCAGCAACTGGAAGATGCCGCCGAGGAAGGTCAGCAGCAGCACCAGGGTGACGTAGTCGGCGCTACCGGCCACGGCCAGCGGGCTGATGCTGGCATAGAGGACGATGGAGATGGCAGCGGTCGGGCCGCAGATCAGGTGCCAGGACGAGCCCCACAGGCAGGCGATCAGCACTGGCACGATGGCGGCGTACAGGCCGTATTCGGCGGGCAGGCCGGCGATCAGGGCGTAGGCAATGGATTGCGGCAGGGCGAGGATTGCGCCGCTCAGGCCCACCAGCAGGTCCTGGCGCAGGCTACGGCCCGATTGGCGGGGCAGCCAGGTGAGGAAGGGCAGCAGGTGAGTGAGGCGATGCATGGGTTATCCACAATCCTGAAATTGCACTGTCCCCTGTGGGAGCGGGTTTACCCGCGAATGCTGCAGTGAATCTACCGACGCATTCGCGGGTGAACCCGCTCCCACAGGGATAGAGGTTTGCTTGTCAGGTTACAGTTTGGCTTTGACAGCCTCCAGGGCATTGCCATCGGCCTTGGTAGTCACCCCGGCCAGCCACCCTTCCAGCAACTCGGGATGTGCCTTCACCCAGGCCTTGGCCGCATCATCGAAGCTGATCTTCTTGTCCACAACCTCGGCCATGATGCTGTTTTCCATGTCCAGCGTGAACTTCAGGTTACCTAGCAGCCTGGCCGCATTCGGGCAGGCTTGTGGATAACCCTTGCGGGTCAGGGTATACACCTCGCCCTTGCTGCCAAACCACTGCTCCCCGCCGCTCAGGTAGTGCATCTTCAGCTTTACGTTCATCGGGTGCGGGGTCCAGCCGAGGAAGGTGATGAACTGCTGTTTCTTCACCGCACGGTCGACCTGCGCCAGCATCGCCTGCTCGCTGGACTCCACCAGCTTCCACTGGCCAAGGTTGAACTCATTCTTGTCGATGATTTCCTTCAACGACAGGTTGGCGGGTGCCCCGGAGCCAATCCCGTACAGCTTCTTGTCGAACTGATCGGCGTGTTTCTGCAGGTCGGCGAAGTCCTTCACCCCGGCATTCCACACATAGTCGGGCACTGCCAGGGTGAATTCGGTTCCTTCCAGGTTGCGCGCCAGTTGCTGCACATCGCCATTGGCGATGAACTTGTCATGAAAGCCCTGCTGCGCCGGCATCCAGTTGCCGAGGAAGGCATCGACCCGGCCATCCTTGAGGCCGCCGTAGATGATCGGCACGGCCAGGCTATCGATTTTTACCTGGTAACCCAGGCTTTCCAGAAGCAGGCGGGTCACGGCGTTGGTGGAAGCGATATCGCTCCAGCCGGGGTCGGCCATCTTCACGGTACTGCATTGCGCGTCGCTGTCGGCGGCGTGGGCCGTGGCGGTACCCAGGCTCAGGGCCAGGGCGAACACGGCGGCGGAGAACTTGTGCATGGCGGCCTCTCTTCTCAATCCAGGGGGGCGGGCTGTGGATAACGTGCCTTGCGCTCGAGGTCGTCGAGATCGATATGGTTGCGCATGTACTGTTGGCTGGCGTCCACCAGCGGTTGGTGGTCCCAGCTTTTCAGCTTGCCGATGGCCAGCGCCTCGGCCACCAGGCGGCGGCGCCGCTGGCTGGTCAGTACCTGCTGGCGCAAGCTGGGGATATCCCAGCGCTGCTGTGCTTCATCGACAAATGCCTGCAGCAGCGCCTGGTGCTCCGGGCTGTCGGTGAGGTTCTCCCGCTCGTGCGGGTCGCGGCTCAGGTCGTAGAGTAGGCACGGGTCGTCTTCGCTGTACACGAACTTGTAAGGCCCGCGGCGGATCATCATCAGCGGGCCGACGGTGCCTTCGGCCATGTACTCGCCGATCACTTCGTCATGGCCGCCCTGCCCTTGCAGGTGGCCGACCAGTGAGCGGCCATCCAGGTGCAGGTGGTTATCCACAGCGCCGCCAGCCAGCTCGACCAGGGTCGGCAGCAGGTCGCAGGTCGACACCGAGGCGCTGACCCGGGCTGGCACGAAGCGCTTCGGCGCGTGCACCAGCAGCGGCACCCGTGCCGACATCTCGAACCAGTGCATCTTGTACCAGAGGCCGCGCTCGCCAAGCATGTCACCGTGGTCACCGGAGAACACGATCAGGGTGTCTTCGGCCAGGTTGCATTCCTCCAGGGTCTGCAGCAGCAGGCCGATGTTGTCGTCGATGTAGCTGCAGGCGCCGAAGTAGGCACGGCGGGCGTCACGGACCTTGTCCACAGGCAGCGGCTTGTCCCACAGGTCGTAAACCTTCAGCAGACGCAGCGAGTGCGGGTCGAGTTCTGCCTGGCCGGGTTCGGCGCGGGGCATGGGGATATCCACACCCTCGTAGCGATCCCAATAGCGCCTGGGGATGGTGTACGGGTCGTGCGGGTGGGTCATCGACACGGTCAGGCAGAACGGCCGGCCATCGTTTTCGCGCACATGGTCGTACAGGTACTGGCGCGCCTTGAACACCACTTCCTCGTCGAAATCCAGCTGGTTGGTGCGTACGCACGGGCCGGCCTGCAGCACCGAGGACATGTTGTGGTACCAGCTAGGGCGCACGTCTGGCTCATCCCAGTTCACCGCCCAGCCGTAGTCGGCCGGGTAGATGTCGCTGGTCAGGCGTTCTTCGTAGCCATGCAGCTGGTCCGGGCCGCAGAAGTGCATCTTGCCCGACAGCGCGGTGCGGTAGCCCAGGCGGCGCAGGTAATGGGCGTAGGTCGGTACGTCGGCGGGGAAGTCGGCGGCGTTGTCGTAGGCGCCGATGCGGCTGGGCAGCTGGCCGCTGACCAGGGTGAAGCGCGACGGCGCGCACAACGGGCTGTTGCAGTAGGCCGAGTCGAACACCACCGCCTGTTCGGCAAGGCGGCTCAGGTACGGCATCTGGATCGGCGAAGGGGCGTAGATCGGCAGCAAGGGTGCTGCCATCTGGTCGGCCATGATGAACAGGATATTCGGGCGCGTCATGGTAGCTTCCATCGTTGAGGGTTATGCGAACCGCTTGCCTATCAAGATGCGACTGTGGATAACATGGGTAAAGCCCATGGCGGGCAATGACTGGGATTAGCCAAGCTTATGTTTGAGCACCTTGCCGAGCTGTCGCTGGATACCTTGCGCGTGTTCGAGGCCGCCGCACGCCTGCGTGGTTTTACCGCTGCGGCGTTGGAGCTGGGTACCACGCAGCCGGCGGTGAGCCAGCAGGTCAAACGGCTGGAGTCACAGCTGGGCACGCGCCTGTTCGACCGCATCTACCGGGGTATCGAACTGACCGAGGCTGGCCAGGTGCTGTTCGAACAGGTGCATCAGGGCTTGCAGGCCATGGAGGACGGCATTGCCCAGGTCAGTGGGCGTGGCCAGCGCGAAGTGCTGCAGGTGGCTACCGACTTCGCCTTTGCGGCGTTCTGGCTGATGCCACGGCTACAGCGTTTTCACGAGGCTTATCCACAAGTGGACGTGAGCCTGGTGACCGGTGAGCGCAGCCAGGGCATGTTGCGCCCGGACATCGACGTGGCGGTGCTGTTTGGCGACGGGCGCTTTCACCAGGGCGAGAGTCGCTGGCTGTTCGATGAGGAAGTTTTCCCGGTATGCAGCCCCCGGCTGATTCATGGCAAACCCTTGTCAGCCGTGGCTTTGCAACGATTGCCCTTGCTGCATTTGAAGGGCGAGCAGGCTAGCCGCTGGTTTGACTGGGCGGGGGTGTTCCGCGGGTTTGGCGTGGCCAGCCCGCCGCCGGCGGGGCAGTTGCGGTTCGATAATTATACGTTGCTGATCCAGGCGGCGATTGCCGGGCAAGGGGTGGCGATTGGCTGGGGGCACCTGGTGGATGGGTTGGTGGAGCAAGGGTTGTTGTGCCGGCCGTTGGAGGGGAGTTTGCGTTCGGCGCGCGGGTATTACGCGGTGTTGCCGCCACGCAAGCGGCGTGGGGCGTTGATCCAGCGGTTTGTGGATTGGCTGGAGCGCGAGCGCAGCCTGTGACATCCCCGGGGCCGCTTTGCGGCCCATCGCCGGCAATCTAGACCACGAAGTTCAGATGCTCGCCCCGGTGCAAATCCAGCTCCAGCATATCCACCATCCCCGCCGCGACCCTGGCCAGGCGCCGCAACGGCTCAGCCAACCCCGGCTCCAGCGTACCTTCGGTGCTGCGAAAATGCTCCATCCCCAACCCAGGGACCTCGTGTGGTGCATTGATCAGGGTCCAGCGCAACGCACTGCGCTGTAACCCGTCGACCACCTGATCCACACATTCCCGCTCTACCTCGCTGTATTTGCCTGGCTCATCCAGCACATCGAAATCGCCCACCAGCAACAGCCGGCGTATAGTCGTACGCTTCAGCCCTGCCACCAGCGCTTCGCTCATGCGGGCTTGCCCGGGCAGATCGCCCGGCGCCAGCGTCGATAACAGGGCAATGACCGCCGAACCGCCTGCCGCGCCCTGCTCCGCCTGGTCGGCATCGCCCAGCCCGCCTATCTTGAAGTGCAGGCCGGGGCGCGGCGCATGGCGGTTCAGGTCGTCTACCACGGCGGTGACTTCGTGCTGGCGTGACAGCAGCTCTACCATCAGGGCATTACCCAGGCTGCTTTCAGGCCCGAACAGGACCAGTTTGAACACTGGGGTTTCGGCGTTTTTCACGGCATCACTCCCCTTGCTGGTGGTGATGATTGGACCACAATCAGGAGTTATCGTGCAGAGGATCAAGGGTTACCACGCCCACGTCTACTATGACGCAGCGACCATGGAGCAGGCCCGCGAACTGTGCGAGGAGGCCTCGCGGTTATTCCCCGTGACCATGGGGCGCATGCACCAGCAACCGGTCGGGCCGCACCCGGACTGGAGCTGCCAGCTGGCGTTCGGGCCGGAGGTGGTGGGGGTGGTGTTGCCTTGGTTGGCGTTGTATCGGAAGGGGTTGGTGGTGTTCATGCACCCGCTGACCGGGGATGAACTGGCAGACCACCGGGACCATGCGATCTGGATGGGGGCTGTGCGGCCTTTGGACCTGTCGATTTTTGGGGGATAGGCCGCTATAGCCTGTGCCGGCCTCTTCGCGGGCACGCCCGCGAAGATGGCGACGCGGTTCAACGGCGGGCGCCGCGCACCCCTTCAGCCAGTGCCGAGCACAGGCTCAATACATCGTTCACGGCCTGATCGGCATCTTTGGCCTGGGCAATCTTGTCGACCAGCGCCGAGCCCACCACCACGCCGTCCGACAGGCGGGCAATGGCCGCAGCCTGCTCCGGCGTACGAATGCCAAAGCCAACGCTGATCGGCAGGTCGGTATGCCGACGCAGGCGGGCAATGGCTTCGGTCACGTGCTCGGTGGTCGCCGAGCCAGCACCGGTCACACCGGCCACCGACACGTAGTAGACGAACCCGGAGCTGCGCTCCAGCACGCGCGGCAGGCGCGCGTCGTCGGTGGTCGGGGTGGTCAGGCGGATGAAGTCGATACCCGCGGCCTGGGCCGGGGTCGCCAGCTCGGCATCATGCTCGGGCGGCAGGTCGACGATGATCAGGCCATCGACGCCGGCTTGCTTGGCTTCGGCCACGAACTTTTCCACGCCAAAGCGGTGGATAGGGTTGTAGTAGCCCATCAGTACGATCGGTGTGGTCTGGTTTTCCACACGGAATTCGCGAACCATCTGCAGGGTCTTGGCCAGCGTCTGGCCAGCTTCCAGGGCGCGCAGGGTGGCCAGCTGGATGGCCACGCCGTCGGCCATCGGGTCGGTGAACGGCATGCCCAGTTCGATCACGTCGGCACCGGCTGCCGGCAGGCCCTTGAGGATCTGCAGCGAGGCGTCATAGCCCGGGTCGCCCGCGGTGACGAAGGTGACCAGTGCCGAGCGGCCTTCGGCCTTCAGCTCGGCGAAGCGTTGTTCAAGACGGCTCATGCCTGTTTCTCCTGGGCGGCCATGTGGTTCATGACGGTTTGCATGTCTTTGTCGCCGCGGCCCGACAGGCACACGACCATCAGGTGGTCCTTGGGCAGCTTCGGTGCGCGCTTGATTGCCTCGGCCAGGGCGTGGGAGCTTTCCAGGGCCGGGATGATGCCTTCCAGGCGGCAGGTGGCGTGGAACGCATCCAGCGCTTCGTCGTCGGTGATGCTGACGTACTCGACACGCTTCACTTCGTGCAGGTAGGCGTGCTCCGGGCCGATGCCCGGGTAGTCCAGGCCGGCGGAAATCGAGTGGGCGTCGGTGATCTGGCCGTCTTCGTCCTGCAGCAGGTAGGTGCGGTTGCCGTGCAGCACGCCCGGCACGCCGCCGTTCAGGCTGGCGGCGTGCTTGTCGGTGTGCACGCCGTGGCCACCGGCTTCGACGCCGATGATCTGCACGCTTGGCTCTTCGAGGAACTCATGGAACAGGCCCATGGCGTTGGAGCCGCCGCCGACGCAGGCAACCAGGCTGTCTGGCAGGCGGCCTTCCTTCTCCTGCAGCTGGGCGCGGGTTTCCTTGCCGATGATCGACTGGAAGTCGCGGACCATGGCCGGGTACGGGTGCGGGCCGGCCACGGTGCCGATCAGGTAGAAGGTGTCGTCGACGTTGGTGACCCAGTCGCGCAGGGCCTCATTCATGGCGTCCTTCAGGGTGCCGGTGCCGGCGGTGACCGGGACGATCTCGGCGCCCAGCAGCTTCATGCGGAACACGTTGGCCTGCTGGCGCTCGATGTCGGTGGCGCCCATGTAGATCACGCAAGGCAGGCCGAAGCGCGCGGCAACGGTGGCAGTGGCCACACCGTGCATGCCGGCGCCGGTTTCGGCGATCAGGCGCTTCTTGCCCATGCGCTTGGCCAGCAGCACCTGGCCGATGCAGTTGTTCACCTTGTGCGCGCCGGTGTGGTTGAGCTCTTCACGCTTGAAGAAGATCTTCGCGCCACCGCAGTGCTCGGTCAGGCGCTCGGCGAAGTACAGTGGGTTGGGGCGGCCGATGTAGTCGCGCTGGAAGTAGGCCAGCTCTTCGAGGAACTTGGGGTCCGCCTTGGCCGCTTCGTATTCGCGGGCCAGGTCCAGCACCAGTGGCATCAGGGTTTCGGCCACGTAGCGGCCGCCGAACGAGCCGAACAGGCCGTTGGCGTCGGGGCCGGGGCGGTATTGGGACTGGGTCATGGGGCGCTCCAGGGCGTAATGAATGAGTGATGGGCTTTACTCTAACCACGGCAAGCCCGGCTGAAAACCGATAAGATTGCGCAAACTTGTCAGAAAAACTCACAGGTAAAATGGCCCACGACCTCCCTCCCCTCAACGCCCTGCGGGCTTTTGAGGCCACCGCACGGCTCAATAGCGTCAGCCAGGCGGCCGAAGCGCTGCACGTCACCCATGGCGCCGTCAGCCGGCAGATCAAGGTGCTCGAGGAACACTTGGGCGTAGCGCTGTTCGTCAAGGACGGGCGCGGCATCAAACTCACAGATGCCGGTGTGCGTCTGCGCGATGCCAGTGGCGAAGCCTTCGACCGGCTGCGCAGCGTGTGTGCCGAGCTCAGCCACGATGTCAGCGAGGCGCCGTTCGTGCTGGGCTGCTCGGGCAGCCTGCTGGCGCGCTGGTTCATCCCGCGGTTGGGGCGGCTGCAGGCGGACTTGCCAGAGCTGCGCCTGCACCTGTCGGCGGGCGAAGGCGATCTCGACCCGCGGCGGCCGGGGCTGGATGCGCTGCTGGTATATGCCGAGCCGCCGTGGCCGGCGGACATGCAGGTGCATGTGCTGGCCGAGGAACGCATCGGACCGGTGCTCAGCCCGCATTTCGCCGGTTTCGAGCGCTTGCAGGGTGCGCCGGCCAAGGCCTTGCTGGGCGAGGCCTTGCTACACACCACCTCGCGCCCGCAGGCCTGGCCGACCTGGGCGCTGGAGCAGGGGCTGGAGCCGGCGGCCCTCCACTATGGCCAGGCTTTCGAGCACCTGTATTACCTGCTGGAAGCTGCCGTGGCCGGGCTGGGTGTGGCGATTGCACCGCAGCCGCTGGTCGCCGATGACCTGCGGGCGGGCCGTTTGAGTGCGCCGTGGGGCTTTTCACCAACCCCTGCAGCGCTGGCATTGTGGGTGCCCCGGCGCGCCGCGGACGGGCGCGCCGAGCAGCTGGCGCAGTGGTTACGGGCGGAGCTGGCGCGGCAGGGCGCCTAGTCTAGTTGCGCTTGCACAGCAGGTAGGCTGCCAGCAGGCCCAGTGCACCAATAGCAACGCCCGCCGTGGTGTAGGGGTGTTCCTGAGCGTAATCGCGTGTGGCGATGCCAGTCTGGCGGGTACGGTGTTTCACTTCTTCGTAGGCATCGCTCAGCAGGCTACGGGAATGGCGGAGGGCGCTTTCGGCGTTGCTGCGGATGGCCTTCACCGACTTCTGGGATTCCTCGGAAGCATCATGCTTGAGGTTCTCCAGGGTCTTCAGAAGGCTCTCGATTTCGGCTTCCATGCTTTCCAGGGACGTTTTACGCAGCGAATTGCGGTGCATGTTGACTCTCCTTCGCGTTGTGGGCTGTAGAAGTTGCGACTGCCTGGCGAAGCGAAAGTGCGATCGAACTTTCACCAGCGGTGACAGCTCGCAGGTAAACCCGGCCTGCGCTGCTAGGCTGAATCTCACCGTTATCCAAGGAGAGCGCTCATGACCGATCATCACACTTACAAGAAGATCGAACTGGTGGGGTCGTCGACCACCAGCATCGAAGAGGCGATCAACAATGCCCTGGCCGAAGCCGGCAAGAGCATCAAGCACCTGGAGTGGTTCGAGGTGATAGATACCCGCGGTCATATCCGTGACAACAAGGCGGCGCACTTCCAGGTCACGCTGAAGGTCGGCTTCCGTATTGCCAACAGCTGAAACACCGTCGGGCTGGATGAGCCCGGCATGATGGGGTATTCAGGAAGGGGGCGCCTTGGCGGGCGCCCTTTCTGATTTCATCTGCACAAGGAAAGCGAGTGATGAACAAACTGATTCTGGCGCTGGGCCTTATGACCCTGGCGGGTGGTGCACTGGCAGCGGGCAAGCCGTGCGAGGAGCTCAAGGCGGAGATTGCGGCGAAGCTGGATGCCAAGGGGGTCACCGGCTACAAGCTGGAGATCGTCGACAAGGGCGACCCGGCTGGCAAGGTGATTGGTAGTTGCGAGGCTGGTACCAAGGAAATTGTGTACCGTCGCGGTTAACGGGTTGGATTCTTCGCGGGTAAACCCGCTCCCACAGGTACGGTGCCGGTCTCAGGCCCTGTGATACCCCTGTGGGAGCGGGTTTACCCGCGAAGAAGGTCACGCAGTCTTGAGAGCCTGCGCCATCAGTTCATAGGACCGGATCCGGTCCGCATGCTCATACAGATCACAGGTAAAGATCAGCTCATCGGCGCCGGTCTGCTCCAGCAGCACTTCCACCTTGGCCCGCACCTTCTGCGGGCTGCCGATCATCGCCAGGCCGAGGAAGCTGCCCACCGCATCCCGTTCATGGGGTAGCCACAGCCCATCCATGCTTTCCACCGGCGGCTTCTGCATCAGGCTCTGCCCGCGAATCAGCGCGAGGATGCGCTGGTACACCGAAGTGGCCAGGTACTCGGCCTTTTCATCGGTTTGCGCCACCACCATGGGGATGCCCAGCATTACATACGGCTTGTCCAGCGTGGTCGAGGGCTTGAAGTGGTTGCGGTATACGCGGATCGCCTCGTGCATGTAGCGCGGCGCAAAGTGCGAGGCGAAGGCGTAAGGCATGCCGCGCATGCCGGCCAGCTGGGCGCTGAACAGGCTGGAGCCGAGCAGCCACATCGGCACCTCGGTGTCGTGCCCTGGCACTGCGATCACTTTTTGGTCATCAGTACGCGGGCCGAGGTAGCGTGACAGTTCCTCGACATCGTCCGGGAAGTCATCCGGGCCGCCGGCGCGGTCGCGGCGCAGGGCGTAGGCGGTCATCTGGTCGGAACCCGGCGCGCGGCCCAGGCCCAGGTCGATGCGCCCCGGGTACAGGCTGGCCAGGGTGCCGAACTGCTCGGCGATCACCAGCGGCGCATGGTTGGGCAGCATGACCCCGCCAGAGCCCACGCGAATGCTCGAGGTACCACCGGCCAGGTAGCCGATCAGCACCGCAGTCGCCGAACTGGCGATGCCGTCCATGTTGTGGTGCTCGGCCACCCAGAAGCGGTTGTAGCCAAAGCGCTCGACGTGCTGCGCCAGGTCCAGCGAGTTGCGCAGCGACTGCGCCGGGCCGGCGTCGGCACGTACCGGTACCAGGTCGAGGGTGGAAATCTTCAGGTCACGCAGCTGCGTCATGGAGCCTCCGCAAAGGTGTTTGGCCACAGGCCTTTTCAACTCTGTATGGGCACATTCGATGGATTCAATGCTTGCCTTGCGATTATGAGCTTGCCGTTGGCGGCTGGGCTCTTATTGGGGAAACGGTGCAATGAGAGCGGTTTGCTGTAGTCTAAACAGCGTCGGCAGCACGCTGCCCTTTCAGGAGCCGTTTCATGATTCGCGTAGCATTCGCCGTGTTGGCTTCCCTGGTCGCCACATCTGCGCTGGCGGTGGTCAAGCCGTGCGAGGAGCTCAAAGCCGAGATCGAGGCCAAGATCCAGGCCCAAGGGGTTTCGTCCTATACCCTGGAAATCGTGCCCAACAGCGAGGTCAAGGACCAGAACATGGTCGTCGGGACCTGCGATGGTGGAACCAAGAAGATCATTTATCAGAAGAATGATCAGTAAGTTCTAGAGCCCGGGGCTGCAAGGCAGCCCCAGGTCACGGAATGCAGAACACCTCGCTAGGCTCGTTCACCACTACCTTGCGGCTGCCGTCATACAGCAGCACCTGCGGCTCCATCACCGGCGCCCGAGCCTCCAGGCGGTAGCGTTCACCGGCCCGGAAGTTGTCAAAGCGTACGGTCAGGTAGCAGGTACGGTCCCTGGGTTGGGTCATGGGGCCGCCCCCGTAGATCTCATAATCGAAGCGCACTACCAGTTCGTGCTTGCCCGGTGTCACCTGGAAGTAACGGCCATCCTCCAGGCGCTGGCCATCGAGGCGGTCGGCCATGATCGTCCTGCCGGGAGTCATGGTGTACAGGTCGACCCAGGCCTGTTTGGGGTCGACGGGGGGCAAGGGGCTAGCGCAGGCCCCCAGTGCACTGAGGGCAATCAGCATCATGGGCTGGCGCATGGCAAGTCTCCACTTGCGGTTTACACGCTACAAGCATAGCGCCGTTTGTACGGTTCAGGTGCGCTGGCAGCCTGCAGGCAAGCCCTGGCCAACCAGTTTCTGCTGATGGTCGTAGAGTTTGATCCAGGGGCGGAAACCGATGCTGCCAGCCTGCATCTGGTAGCGCTGGCCGGCACTGAAATCCTTGAAGGTCAGCTTGACCTGGCAATCACGCCACAACGGCTCCTTGACCGGGCCGATATTGCTGGGGGTAACCGGAAACTGGTAGCGCACCGTCAGCTCGTGGCTGCCGGGCTGTACTTCGAAATAGCGGCTGTCGGCCCAGTCGCGTTCATCTACCTGCACGGCGTGCAGCGAGGTGTTGTCGTAGGGCGTGAGGTCGATCCAGGCCTGGTTCGGGTCTGGGTCTGGCAAGGTCGAACAGGCGGATATCAGCAGCAGTGAGCCGATGACCAATAGTGCACGCATGGCGAAACGCCCCCTTGGCGAGATAGTCTTGGAGTGAATCGGCCTTGAGCGAGTCAGACAGTCCCGGATGCTTCGACTTATTCTTATGCAGCGCTCAGGTCCTGGGCCACTCGACCTTCTTTTCACCCGTTTGGTTCCGCTGCTGGCGGTGCTCCTGCTGAACGGTTGCAGCAGCGCCGCCTACTATGGGCAGTTGGCCGAGGGCCAGTGGCAGTTGCTGCGTGCACGGCAGCCGGTGGAGCAGGTAGTGGCCGACCCGGCCACCTCCGCGCAACTGCGCGCGCGCCTGGAACATGCCAGTCAGGCACGGGTATTTGCCAGCCAGCAGCTGAAGCTGCCGGACAACCGCAGCTACCGGGTATATGCCGACATTGGCCGGCCCTACGTGGTGTGGAATGTGTTCGCCACCCCCGAGCTGTCGTTGCAGCCGGTGACTCACTGTTTCCCGATCGCGGGGTGTGTGGCCTATCGCGGCTATTACCAGCAAGGCGCGGCGCGTGGGGCGGCGGCGTTGATGCGCCAGGAAGGCATGGATGCATACGTGGGCGGCGTGGAGGCCTATTCGACCCTGGGCTGGTTCGACGACCCGATCCTGTCGTCGATGGTGGGCTGGAGCGAAGAGCGCCTGGCCACGCTGATCTTCCATGAGCTCGCCCACCAGCGCTTCTATGTGCAGGACGATACCGAGTTCAACGAGTCGTTTGCCTCCTTCGTCGAGCAGGAAGGCACGCGGCAATGGCGCATGGCGCGTGGGCTTGCTGCGGTTGGGGGGAAGCAGGGGCAGCAGCGTGAGCAGTTCACCCGCTTGGTGCTGGCCAGCCGCGAGCGGCTGCAGGCGATATATGCCGGGTCTCTGGATGATGTGCAGAAGCGGGCGGCCAAGCAGGCGGAGTTTGAGCGCTTGCGGCGTGAATACCGGCAGCTGCGGGATGGCCAGTGGGGTGGCGACAGGCGTTATGACGCCTGGATGTATGGGCCGATGAACAATGCCAAGTTGTTGCCGTTCGGGCTGTATGACCAGTGGGTGCCGGCGTTTGCGGCGGTGTTCCGCGAAGTGGGTGGGGATTGGGCGCGGTTTTATCAGAGGGTGGAGCAGTTGGGGCGGTTGCCGATTGAAGAGCGGAAGGCGGCGTTGCGGCGGTTGATGGTTAGCCGGTGAGATTTTGGGGCCGCGTTGCGGCCCATCGCCGGCAAGGCAGCCCCAATGGCCATCAAGCCTTGAGAAATGCCTGATGCATCTCGGCCAAGGTAGCAAAGTGGAATGCCGGTTCTTCCGCCATCAACTCCTCCTGGCTACCAAACCCATACCCCACCGCCACTGCCTGCAACCCATTGCTGCGCGCACCGATCAGGTCATGCTTGCGGTCGCCGATCATCAGGGTCTGCGCCGGGTCCAGCCCTTCTTCATCAAGCAGATGGCGAATCAGCTCGACCTTGTTGGTGCGCGTGCCGTCCAGCTCACTGCCGTAGATCACCTTGAAGTGGTGGTCAAAGGCGAAGTGCCGGGCGATTTCACGGGCGAACTCCCACGGCTTGGAGGTGGCGATGTACAGCGTGCGGCCCTGGCCGTTCAGGGCCTCGAGCAGCTCCGGTACACCGTCGAACACCAGGTTTTCGTACAGGCCGGTGACGCTGAAGCGTTCCCTATAGAAGTTCACCGCATCCCAGGCCTTGGCTTCGTCGAAGCTGTAGAACTGCATGAAGGCCTGCAGCAGGGGTGGGCCGATGAAGTGCTCGAGGCGGGTGAGGTCCGGCTCGTCGATGCCCAGTTTGGCCAGTGCGTACTGGATCGAGCGGGTGATGCCCAGGCGAGGGTCGGTCAGGGTGCCGTCGAGGTCGAACAGGATGTTTTGCTGGTGCATTTACTGAGTTCCACTTGAGTGCTGCGTGGTCTTCTTCGCGGGTAAACCCGCTCCCACAGGGATATCACAGGGCCTGAGGCCGGCGCCGTACCTGTGGGAGCGGGTTTACCCGCGAATGCGGTCATTCAGGTTGGTCGTAGCCTTCGGCCAGGTGCTGGTCCTTGAGCTTCACGTAGTTGCTGGCGCTGTAGGCGAAGAATGCGTGTTCCTGGTCGTTCAGCAGCCGGGCCTGTTTCACCGGGCTGCCCATGTACAGGTAGCCACTGACCAGGCGTTTGCCTGGTGGCACCAGGCTACCGGCGCCAATGATCACTTCGTCCTCGACGATGGCGCCGTCCATGATGGTGCTGCCCATGCCGACCAGGATGCGGTTGCCCAGGGTGCAGCCATGCAGCATGACCTTGTGGCCGATGGTCACTTCGTCGCCGATGATCAGCGGGAAACCGTCCGGGTTGAAGGGACCTGCGTGGGTGATGTGCAGCACGCTGCCGTCCTGCACGCTGGTGCGAGCGCCGATGCGGATGCGGTGCATGTCGCCGCGTACCACGGTCAACGGCCAGACCGAGCTGTCTTCACCGATTTCCACGTCGCCCAGCACTACCGCTGACCGGTCGACGAAGGCCCTGGGCCCAACTTTCGGAGTGTGTTGCTGGAAGCTTCGGATGGCCATGATAGCGTCTCTCATCTGTGCCGATAGGCAGGCTGCCTGCTGCGGTCGGCGTCGATTGTAATTAAGATGGGGCAGTGTTTCTTCTGCCAAGGTATCCAAACCGTGAGTGCGAACAACCCGCTTCTGCAGTCCTACGATCTGCCGCCCTTCTCGCAAATCCGTGCCGAACACGTGTTGCCGGCGATCGAAGCGATCCTGGCCGACAACCGTAAAGCCATTGCCGAGATCCTCGAAAAGCAGGGCAAGAACCCGACCTGGGCCGGCCTGGTGCTGGCCATGGACGAACTGAACGACCGCCTGGGCGCCGCCTGGAGCCCGGTCAGCCACCTCAATGCGGTGTGCAACAGCGCGGAACTGCGCGAAGCCTACGAGTCGTGCCTGCCGGCGCTGAGCGCCTACTCTACCGAACTGGGCCAGAACCGTGCGCTGTTCGAAGCCTACCAGGCGCTGATCGATAGCCCGGAGGCCGCCGGCTTCGACGTGGCGCAAAAGACTATCCTCGAGCATGCCCTGCGTGACTTCCGCCTGTCGGGTATCGACCTGCCTGCTGATAAACAGCAGCGCTACGCCGAAGTGCAGAGCAAGCTCAGCGAGCTGGGCAGCCGTTTCTCCAACCAGCTGCTCGACGCCACCCAGGCCTGGACCAAGCACGTTACCGACGAAGCCGCGCTGGCCGGCCTGACCGATTCGGCCAAGGCGCAGATGGCCGCCGCCGCCCAGGCCAAGGGCCTCGACGGCTGGCTGATCACCCTGGAATTCCCCAGCTACTACGCGGTAATGACCTACGCCAGCGACCGTGCCCTGCGCGAAGAGTTGTACGCCGCCTACTGCACCCGTGCTTCGGACCAGGGCCCGAATGCTGGCCAGTTCGACAACGGCCCGGTGATGCAGGAAATCCTCGGCCTGCGCCAGGAGCTGGCCGAACTGCTGGGCTACAAGAACTACGCCGAGCTGAGCCTGGCCACCAAGATGGCCGAGTCCAGCGACCAGGTGCTGAGCTTCCTGCGTGACCTGGCCAAGCGTTCCAAGCCGTTCGCCGCCCAGGATCTGGAGCAGCTCAAGGCCTACGCCGCTGAGCAGGGCTGCCCTGAGCTGGCCAGCTGGGACGCCGGCTACTTCGGCGAGAAGCTGCGCGAGCAGCGTTACAGTGTTTCGCAGGAAGCCCTGCGCGCCTACTTCCCGATCGACAAGGTATTGGGCGGCCTGTTCAGCATCGTGCAGCGCCTGTACGGCATCGAAATCGCCGAACTCAAGGGCTTCGACAGTTGGCACCCGGACGTTCGCCTGTTCGAGATCAAGGAAAACGGCCAGCACGTCGGCCGCTTCTTCTTCGATCTCTATGCCCGCGCCAACAAGCGTGGCGGCGCCTGGATGGATGGTGCGCGTGACCGTCGCCGCACCGCCGCTGGCCAGCTGCAGAGCCCGGTGGCCAACCTGGTGTGCAACTTCACCCCGGCCGCCCCCGGCAAGCCGGCGCTGTTGACCCACGATGAAGTCACCACCTTGTTCCATGAGTTCGGCCATGGCCTGCACCACATGCTGACCCGCATCGAGCATGCCGGCGTATCCGGTATCAACGGCGTGGCCTGGGACGCGGTCGAACTGCCGAGCCAGTTCATGGAAAACTGGTGCTGGGAGCCGGAAGGCCTGGCACTGATCTCCGCCCACTACGAAACCGGTGCACCCCTGCCCCAGGACCTGCTGGACAAGATGCTGGCGGCGAAGAACTTCCAGTCGGGCATGATGATGGTGCGTCAGCTGGAGTTCTCGCTGTTCGACTTCGAGCTGCATGCCACCCATGGTGACGGCCGCAGCGTGCTGCAGGTGCTCGAAGGCGTACGCGACGAGGTGTCGGTCATGCGCCCACCGGCGTACAACCGCTTCCCCAACAGCTTTGCGCACATCTTCGCGGGTGGTTACGCGGCGGGCTACTACAGCTACAAATGGGCCGAGGTGCTGTCGGCTGACGCCTTCTCGCGCTTCGAGGAAGAAGGCGTGCTGAACGCCGAGACCGGTCGCGCCTTCCGCGAGGCGATACTGGCACGCGGTGGCTCTCGCGAGCCGATGGAGCT
This sequence comes from Pseudomonas sp. SF2, assembly GCF_036858055.1. Classification (NCBI taxonomy): domain Bacteria; kingdom Pseudomonadati; phylum Pseudomonadota; class Gammaproteobacteria; order Pseudomonadales; family Pseudomonadaceae; genus Pseudomonas; species Pseudomonas sp. SF2. The sequence goes on from NZ_JAMBDI010000007.1 coordinate 253,355, forward strand.
GTTCGTCGACTTCCGTGGCCGTGAGCCTTCCATCGATGCCTTGCTGCGCCACAGTGGCCTGAGCGAGGACGCTGCAGCATGAGCGAGGTAGCCGTGAACAAGACCAAGAAACGCTTCATTGCCGGGGCGGTATGCCCGGCGTGCAGCGAGACCGACAAGTTGATGATGTGGAACGAAGACGGCGTACCACACCGCGAGTGCGTGGCCTGCGGCTTTACCGACACCCTCAACGAGCAGGGCTTGTCGGTGCCGAAGGAACTCGGCACCCGGGTCAACCATCTGCAACCGAAAGCCGCGCCGGCCAAGGTACAGACGGTGCAGTTCTTCCCCAACCCGAAGCTGAAGAAACCGGCTGAATAAAGCCTTCGTGCCGCCCGGGCGCCGTGCCCGGGCCGGTATGCCCAGGTGGTAGATAGTCAGGCCACCTGCTGTACGCTGGCCATGCAAGCTCGCCTGCTCTTTTCTACGAGCAAGGTGTTGCGCCATGGACAACCCACTTCTGCAAAATAGCCATATCCCCGTCGATTATCCGGCGATCACCATCGAAAACATGCAAGTCGCCTTTGAACACGTGCTGTTGGCGCACGAGCAAGGCATCGAACGCATCCTCCTCGATCAGCAGGCCATGCCAACCTGGGATGACATGGTGCTGGCGGTTGACGGGCTGGATAGCCAGCTGCTGGCGGTGTTGTATGCCGCCTCGCCATTGGTTGACCGGGATGAAGCCTGGGCCGCGGCCATTATCGACTTCTTTGCCAAGACCACGGAGCGGTTCGACCAGAAATTCACCAACGCTGCACTGCAGGCCCTGTATGAGCGCTTGGCCAACAGCGACATCGGCAAGCAGCTGGATGCCCAGAAACGCGCCACGTTGCGCTGGCATCTGGACAAGTTCAGCGCCTGTGGTGCATCGCTCGCCCCTGCAGGCAAGGTACGCCTGGCCGAGCTCCTGAAACAGATTAGCGCTGCGCGGGAGGCGTTTCGCAGCAACATCAACAGGCCAGGGCTGAGCGTCACGGATGAATCCGAACTGAGCGGTATACCTCAACGCATCCGTGATGAGCTGGCTACAAGGGCACAAGAGGCGGGAGAGCCAGGCTGGTTGATTGCGTGCGAAAGCGTGACCACCGATGCCGTGCTCAAACATGCTGACAACCGGCAGCTGCGTGAGCGCGTGTACCGGGCTTACAACACACGAGGCGTCGGCCTTGGCCTGCAGCAGGACAATCGCTCGCTCCTGGAGCAACTGGCGAGGCTGCTGGAAGAAAAGGCTCACCTGCTCGGCTTTGCCAGCCATCTGGAGCAGAGCCTGCATGTGAAGAGCGCGGGTTCGGTTACCCATGTGCGCGGCTTTCTTCATGACCTGGCCGAGCATGTGCGGCCGGCCATGCTGCAGTGGCGCGCAGACATGCAGCGCCAGGCCGCAGCCAAGGGGCTGGGGAATATCCAACCCTGGGACATTGCCTACCTGCAGGCTTCGTCGCGCACGGTGCTGCCCACCGAAGCCTTGCGCGAATACTTCCCGCTGAATGCTGTGGTCAGCGCATTGCAGCAACTGGCGGAAAAGCTGTTTGACGTGACGCTGCAGGCCAGGCCGCTGGCAACCTGGGATGACAGCGTGCAACCGTTCGAGGTGTGGCAGGACAACGCCTTGATCGGCTTCTTCTACCTGGACGCCGTACAGCATGCCGGCAAGCAGCCTGACTCGGTGTTCACCACCTACATTCGCAACCGCCGGGTCGATGCCGAGGGGATCTACCAGGCGGCCTCGGTGGTGGTCTACAGCGACGTGCCAGCAGCGCTGCCGGGTAGCCAGCCGTTGCTGGGCCATCTGTCACTGCGCAAGCTGTTCCACGAGTTTGGCCATGCCTTGCACCACTTGCTGGTGCGCACGACCAACCACGTGATGTCCAACGTCACAGAACTCGGGACCGATGGCGTGGAGCTGTTCGGCAAGCTGTTCGAGCGCTGGGTCTGGGACGCTGATTACCTGGTGGCGATCTCGTCGCACCAGCACGATGGCAGCCAGCTTGACCGGGCGCGGGTCGATGAGTGCCTGCGCCGCTTGCGGCAGCAAGGCGTGGAGGAAACCGCGCGCGATCTGAGCCTGGCGCTGTTCGACCTGGACCTGCATGGTACGCCGAACGATGGCCGGTCCCTCGAACAGCGCCTGAGCGATGCCCGTGAGCATTCTGGCTACTGGCCCCTTGCCGATTTCGAGCACCCGGCGCACGCCTTCGACCATCTGGTGAACGGCTATGATGCCGGCTATTACGCCTATCTGTGGTCGGATGTGCACGCCTTTGACCTGTTCACCCGCTTCGAGGCCCAAGGCCTGCTGGATCGGGCCACAGGCCGGGCGCTGCAGGAGACATTGCTTGCCCCGGGGGCATCGCGCCCGTTGCGTGAAGGCATCGAGCTGTTCCTTGGCCGGCAGCCGAGCCAGCTGCCCTACCTGCGTTGGCATGGCCTGAAGTGAGGGGACGCTGACCGGAGGTGCTGGAAAGATTATGGCGCGCACTATACTGTATATGAATACAGTATACGGGGTGGGCCATGATTCCTCCAGCACCGCAAAAGGGCCGTGGCACGGCACATAATCCGCACAATCGCTTTGCCCCCAGCCATTCGGTGGCGGAGGATGATGGCTGGTGCCAGGAGGTGCCGCAAACCCAGGGCACCGAGGTGCGAGTCGAGACGGCCAAGTCGGTGATCAGCCGCAACACTTCGCCCGACCTGCCCTTCGACCGCTCCATCAACCCTTACCGTGGCTGCGAGCATGGTTGCATTTACTGCTATGCCCGCCCTTCGCACGCCTACTGGGACCTTTCCCCCGGCCTGGATTTCGAGACCAAGCTGATAGCCAAGACCAATGCCGCCGAGGTGCTCGCGCAACAACTGAGCAAACCGGGTTACGTGTGCGCACCGATCAACCTGGGCTCCAATACCGACCCGTACCAGCCGATCGAGCGGGAGCAACTGCTGACCCGGCGCCTGCTCGAAGTGCTGCTGCGTTTTCGCCACCCGGTGACCATCGTCACCAAGGGTTCGCTGGTATTGCGCGACCTTGACCTGCTGGCCGAGATGGCCCGCCAGCGCCTGGCGCGGGTGATGATCAGCCTGACCACGCTGGACGATGACCTGAAACGGGTGCTGGAACCGCGTGCGGCGTCACCCAAGGCGCGCTTGCGAGCGATCCGCGTGTTGCGCGAGGCGGGGGTGCCAGTGGGCGTGTTGTGTTCGCCGATGATTCCAATGATCAACGACAGTGAACTGGAGCGCCTGCTGGAGGCGGCCAGGGAGGCTGGCGCACAGAGCGCGGCCTACATGATGTTGCGCCTGCCGCTGGAGGTGGCGCCGTTGTTCGAGCAATGGCTGCAGGATCATTACCCGCAGCGGGCGGCGCATGTGTTGAGCCTGATCCGCCAGAGCCGCGGTGGCGAGTTGTATGACAGCCGGTTTGGTGTGCGCATGCGCGGTGAAGGGGTATTTGCCGAATTGCTGGCTCAACGCTTCGCCAAGACCATGCGCAAACTGGATTTCGAAGGGCGAGATTCCCAAGTACTTGACTGTACGAAGTTCAGTCCTCCAGGTGGCCAGTTGCTATTGCTCTGATGGGTTGTTGATCTTTGAACAGTTACGCGTGATCACAATATGACCTTGATTGGTGAACTGCTCGAGTTCATGCGCAAGTCAGGTAAGAATACGTCGCGGTTAAATGTGAACTGCGTCATGTTTTTCTAGCAAAACGTAAAGGCAATTTCATTACGAATTGATGCGACAGAGCGCTAGAACCTTGGTTTTGAGCCCTTTCAGAGCGGTCTTGGTGGGGCAGTGTGGTGGCATTTTGGTACTAATTGTGTAGGAAAATTCGCTCCGGTAATCTCCGCGCCTTTCTAAATGGCCGCTCATTGATCAGCGAATTTTTTGCTCGGTCGCCAGTTCGATGGAGCCAAGAAGGCTTCGATTCACTCAAGTTCGATGAGCTGCAGCAGGGAGCTTTAATGCCCTTCCCATGAATGGGGGCGGGCATCATTTTCATGGACGATTAAGTGTGGAAACTGCAGAAACTGCCAGCTTGAAAGATCGCGCCAGGAAAAAGCTGGAGCGCGATGCCGGCCCGCTCATCATCGATGCGCTCAACGACCCTCAGACCGTCGAGCTGATGTGCAATGGTGACGGCAAACTCTGGCTCGAGCAGCTGGGCCAGCCGATGAAGCACATTGGCGACCTGCGCCCGGCGCAGGCCGAGTCCATCATCAAGACGGTGGCCGGCTTCCATGGCAAGGAAGTGACCCGCAGCAAGCCACTGCTCGAAGGCGAATGGCCGCTGGACGGCTCGCGCTTCGCCGGCCAGCTGCCGCCGGTCGTGCGCGCAGCCACTTTCGCCATCCGCAAGAAGGCAGTGGCCATCTACACCCTCGACCAGTACGTCGAATCGTCGATCATGACGCCTGCCCAGTGCGATGCGATCAAGCGCGCCATCCGCGAGCACCGCAACATCCTGGTGATCGGTGGTACCGGTACCGGCAAGACCACCTTGGTCAACGCGGTGATCAACGAAATGGTCGTCGAGTTCCCCAGCGAGCGCGTGTTCATCATCGAGGACACCGGCGAGATTCAATGCGCGGCGAAGAATTTCGTGCAGTACCACACCACCGTGGACGTGAGCATGACCCACCTGCTCAAAACGTCCCTCCGCATGCGCCCCGATCGCATCCTGGTCGGTGAAGTGCGTGGCGAAGAGGCGCTTGACCTGATCGATGCGTGGAACACCGGCCACCCCGGTGGCGCGGCTACTTTGCATGCCAACAGCGCCAGCGAGGGGCTGACCCGTCTGAAGTCCCTGGTTTCCCGCAACAAATCGGCCCCAGCCGAGATCGAGCCGCTGATTGGCGAAGCGGTTCATGTCGTCATTTCCATCGCCAGAACCCCAGAAGGCCGTCGCGTCCAGGAGATCCTCGAGGTTTCCGGGTACGAAAACGGCCGTTACCTCATGCGCAACCTTTAAGGAAAATATCGCACATGCAAGCCAGTACCTCGCTGTTCCGCTTCAACGCCCAAACCTTCGGTTACCTGGCCTTCAGCTTCCTGTTGCTGGCTGTGATGGTGGCTCCGGAAAACGCCTTCGCCTCTTCCAGCACCGGTGGTTCGTTGCCCTATGAGAGCTGGCTGACCTCTCTGCGTCAATCGGTTACCGGCCCTGTTGCTTTCGCCCTGTCGATCATCGGCATTGTGGTCGCGGGGGGCGTCCTGATCTTCGGCGGTGACCTCAATGGCTTCTTCCGTACGTTGATCTTCCTGGTGCTGGTAATGGCACTTATCGTTGGCGCCAACAACATCATGACCACCTTCTTCGGCACCAGCGCCGAGCTGGCGCAGCTGCTGCCGCAGTATGGTCCGGTGCAAGGTCAGGTCTGAACCATGACCCTGCGCACGATTCCCATCCGGCGGGCCGGAAACCGGGACAACCTGTTCATGGGCGGGGATCGCGAGCTGGTGATGTTTTCCGGGTTGCTCGCCTTCGCGCTGATCTTCAGTGCCCAGGAAGTTCGGGCAACCGTGGTCGGCCTGGTGCTGTGGTTCGGTGCCCTGTTCGTGCTCCGCGTCATGGCCAAGGCCGACCCGAAGATGCGTCACGTCTACCTGCGCCATCGCCGCTACAAGTCCTATTACCCGGCGCGTAGCACGCCGTTCAGGGACAATCCTCCAAGTCAGGGAAGTCAATACAAATGATCGAAGGTATTGCGTATGCCATCGCTGCCCTCGGTGCTTTGCTGGTACTGCTGCTGGTTCAGCGCTTGCTGCAGGTGGATGCCGAACTCAAGCTGAAGAAGCATCGCTCGAAAGACGCTGGCCTCGCCGACCTGCTGAACCATGCGGCGATGGTCGACGATGGCGTTATCGTGGGCAAGAACGGCGCCTTCATGGCCGCCTGGCTGTACCGCGGTGATGACAACGCCAGCAGCACCGAAGCGCAGCGCGAACTGGTTTCGCTGCGCATCAACCAGGCCTTGGCCGGCCTGGGTAACGGCTGGATGATCCACGTCGATGCGGTGCGCCGTCCGGCGTCGAACTACTCTGCGAAAGGTGTCTCGCACTTCGCTGACAGCCTGACTGCAGCCATCGACGAAGAGCGCCGTGCGTACTTCGAATCGCTGGGGACCATGTACGAAGGTTACTTCGTGCTGACCCTCACCTATTTCCCACCGATGCTGGCGCAACAGAAATTCGTTGAACTGATGTTCGACGACGACACTGCGCCGCCAGACGCCAAGGCTCGTACACGTAACCTGATCGAGCAATTCAAGCGTGACTGTCTCGGCGTCGAAGGCAGCCTTTCCTCGGTGCTCAAGTTGACGCGCCTGAAAGGCAACCGCATGGTCACCGAGGAAGGTGCCGAGATCACCCATGACGACCTGCTCAGCTGGGTGCAGTTCTGTGTCACTGGTGTAAGCCAGCCGGTCCTGCTGCCAAGCAACCCGATGTACCTGGATGCTGTCATCGGCGGCAAGGAACTTTGGGGGGGCGTAGTACCCAAAATTGGTCGCAACTTCGTCCAGGTAGTGGCCATCGAAGGGTTCCCGCTGGAGTCAGCCCCCGGCATTCTCGCGGCGCTGGCTGAACTGCCTTGCGAATACCGCTGGTCCAGCCGCTTCATTTTCATGGACACCCATGAGGCGGTCCAGCACCTGGAAAAGTACCGCAAGAAGTGGAAGCAGAAAGTGCGCGGCTTCTTCGACCAGGTATTCAATACCAACAATGGCAACATCGACCAGGACGCCCTGGCCATGGTGCAGGACGCCGCCGACGCGATTGCCGAAGTCAATAGCGGCCTGGTTGCGCAGGGGTACTACACCAGTGTGGTGGTGCTCATGAATGAGGACCGTGCCCAGCTGGAAGAAGCTGCCCGCAAGGTCGAGAAAGCCATTGAACGCATGGGCTTTGCCGCCCGCATCGAATCGATCAACACGCTCGACGCCTACCTCGGCAGCCTGCCTGGGCACGGCGTGGAAAACGTGCGGCGGCCACTGATCAACACCCTCAACCTGGCCGACCTGCTGCCTACCAGCAGCATCTGGACCGGCAGTGCCGATGCGCCCTGCCCACTCTACCCGCCCCTGTCGCCAGCGCTGATGCACTGCGTGACCAGCGGTGCCACACCGTTCCGCCTGAACCTGCATGTGCGGGACCTGGGCCATACCTTCATGTTCGGCCCGACCGGCGCTGGCAAGTCAACACACCTGGCACTGATTGCGGCTCAGCTGCGTCGCTATCAGGGCATGTCGATTTTCGCCTTCGACAAAGGTATGTCCATGTACCCGCTGGCGGCCGGTATTCGTGCTGAAAGCGGAGGTCTGTCCGGTCGTCACTTCACCGTGGCGGCAGACGACGAGCGCCTGGCCTTCTGCCCGTTGCAATTCCTTGAAACCAAGGGCGACCGCGCCTGGGCGATGGAATGGCTGGACACCGTGCTGGCGCTCAATGGTCTGGAGACCACCGCGGCGCAGCGCAACGAGATCGGCCATGCGGTAATGACCATGTACCGCGACGGCTCCCGCACGTTGTCCGAATTCTGCATCATCGTGCAGGACGAGGCCGTGCGTGAAACCCTGCGCCAGTACACGGTCGACGGCACGATGGGCCACTTGCTCGATGCCGAGGAAGACGGCCTGGCGCTGTCCGACTTCACCGTGTTCGAGATCGAGGAACTGATGAACCTGGGCGACAAGTACGCCTTGCCGGTGCTTCTGTACCTGTTCCGCCGCATTGAATGCGCACTCAAGGGGCAGCCCGCGGTGATCATTCTCGACGAAGCCTGGCTGATGCTCGGCCACCCGGCCTTCCGCGAGAAAATCCGCGAGTGGCTCAAGGTATTGCGTAAAGCCAACTGCCTGGTGCTGATGGCCACCCAGAGCCTGTCGGACGCGGCCAACTCGGGGATCCTCGATGTCATCGTCGAGTCCACCGCCACCAAGATCTTCCTGCCCAACGTCTATGCCCGCGACGAGGACACCGCTGCCCTCTACCGGCGCATGGGGCTGAACGCCCGGCAGATCGAAATCCTCGCCACCGCTATTCCCAAGCGCCAGTACTACTACGTGTCGGAGAACGGCCGACGCCTCTACGACCTGGCCCTGGGCCCGCTGGCGCTGGCCTTCGTCGGCTCTTCCGACAAAGAGTCGGTGGCCGCCATCAAGCGCCTGGAAGCCAAGTACGGTGATGGCTGGGTGGCCGAGTGGCTGGCGGCCAGGGGCCTCAGATTGAACGACTATGGAGTGGCCGCATGAGCCTCGCTGAAAGTATCAAGGGGATGGTCATGAAACGCCCCGCCAAGGCTTCCGCCACTAACGGTGAAAGCAACACGGCCGGCCCCAAGGGTGCCGTGCTCGATAACCCGTACCTCACCGCCCGTCGTACGTGGAACGACCATGTTGGTAGCGTGGTGACTTCGCGTCAGTCCTGGCAGGTGGTAGGCATCCTTTCGATGATGGTCGCCCTTGCCGGTGTCGGCGGCATCATCCATATCGGTAGCCAGTCCAAGTTCGTGCCTTACGTCGTGGAAGTCGACAAGCTCGGCCAACCGATGGCAGTCGCGCCGGCGCAGGTGGCCCAGCCCGTCGACCTGCGGGTGGTGAAGTCACAGGTGGCCTTGTTTATCGCGGATGCCCGCACCGTTACACCGGATGTCGCACTTCTGCGCAAATCGATCTTCCGCCTGTACGCCTTGCTGGCGCCGAACGACGCGGCGACGCAGAAGATGAACGAGTGGCTCAATGGTACCAAGGAATCGAGCCCGTTCCTGCGTGCAGCCGAGGAAACCGTCAGCGTCGATATCCGCTCGGTCATGCAGCAGACCCCGGAAACCTGGCAGGTCGATTGGGAAGAAGTCACCCGTGACCGCCAGGGCCTGATCAAGAGCAAGGCCAACTGGCGTGCCCTGGTGACCACCTACACCGCCGAACCTACTACCCAGACCAGCGAAGAGCAAATACGGATGAACCCGATCGGGACTTACGTGCGCGACTTCTCCTGGTCCAAGCAACTCTGAAGGACCGACCATGAACCGCTACCTTTGCGCCATCCTCGCGGCACTCCTGCCCGCGTTCGCGCAGGCCGCGCCAGGAACAAGCCAGGCCGATCTGTACTTCTCCGACGCCAATCCGACCCTGACGCCGCAAGAGAAGGCCGCGTTGGCCATTTCCCAGCGTTGGCAGCAGGCCAGCGCCACTGGCATCAAGCCAGTGGACGGCGGCGACGGCACCGCCCGTTTCATTTATGGCGCCCAGCAGCCGAGTATCGTCTGCGCCGTGCTGCAGGTCTGCGACATCGCCCTGCAAGCCGGTGAGCAGGTCAACTCGATCAACCTTGGCGACACTGCACGCTGGACGGTCGAGCCGGCCATCACCGGCATGGGCGAGAGCGAGGTCCAGCACCTGATCATCAAGCCGATGGATGTGGGGCTGGAAACCTCCCTGGTGGTCACCACCAACCGTCGCACCTACCACTTCAAGCTGCGCTCGCACCGTACCCAGTACATGCCGCAAGTCGCCTTCACCTATCCGGAAGAGGCACTGGCGAAATGGAACCTGATCAAGAACCGCGAAGCGACCGAGCGCAAGAAGGCGACCATTCCGGAAACCGGTGAGTACCTGGGCAACCTGAACTTCGACTACACCGTCAGCGGCGATACCTCTTGGAAGCCGGTGCGGGTCTACAACGATGGCAGCAAGACCATCATCCAGATGCCGCGCAGCATGGCCCAGACCGAAGCGCCGTCGCTGTTGGTGGTGCGCAAGGACGGTGGCTGGTTCCGCGATGACGAGACCGTGATGGTCAACTACCGCATCCAGGGCGACCGCTACATCGTCGATACCGTCTTCGACAAGGCCATCCTGATTGCCGGTGTCGGAAAGTCCCAGGACCGTATCACCATCCAGCGGGGTAAATGATATGCGCGCATGGATTGCACTGTTCGCCCCCCTCTGGCTCGCCGCGTGCGCAAGCGGCCCATATGGCAACTTCGCCGAGCGCACCACGCCGGCGATCAACCAGCAGCTGGCCGGTGCCACCGTGCGCCAGCTGGCCGTGGTTCACCCACCGGCCAGCACGCGCCTGCGGATCAACCAGGAAACCCCCGATGGCTATGGCGCCTCGCTGGTGAGCACGCTGCGCGCTGCCGGCTTCTCGGTGCAGGAATTCGACCCCAAGGCCCAGCCTGCGCCAACGCCGGCCGGTACGGTTGCGCCGCTGCCAGTCAACTATATCGTCGATGCGCCCAAGGACAGCGAGCTGTTCCGCGTCACCCTGCTGGTCGGGCGCGAATCCCTGAGCCGCGTCTACGCGGTACAGAACGGCCGCCTGTTTGCCGCAGGTGCCTGGGTGCGCAAGGAGTGACGAGCAATGAGTAACATGAACGACGCCATGTCTCCGGACGCGTCCCCCGGCAAGCTGAACCGCAGCGCTGGTGTGCGCCGGGTCAACAACTGGCCGATGTACATCATTGGCGGTGCTGCCATGACCTTCTTGCTGATCATGCTGCTGGTCGCAGCCGATCGTGCGGAGAAGCAGAACAAGCCGGTGGAAAAGGAAGCTGAAAAAGCCGGCAACAGCAGCCTGTTTGCGCAGCAGATCAACGGCATCGATTCGGATGGCATCATCCCGAGCAAGGCCGAGCCGCCGGCCTTGCCGGTGCTGGACAACACGCAAGCCCAGCCGGCCGGCCTGCAGGTTGTGCGACCGACCAACCTCGACGCACCACCCATGCCACCGCGTGAAATGCTGTCAGACGTCAATGCCGAAGAGCTCGAGCGCATTCGGCGCATGAAGATGCAGCAGCTCCAGGAAGCCGTTCAGGCACGCAGCACCGTGCAGGTCACGGCGCCACGCAGCGCGGGCTCGAGTGCTGCTGGCGGTGCTGGTGGCCCGCTCAGTCAGCAGGACGCCCTGGCCCGTATCGCTGCCGCGCGTCAACGCCTGGATGAACAATCGCGCAGTGATCCGAATGCGGCCTTCAGAGCCCGACTGGCCGAGTTGCGCTCTGCCGGCATTGGTGCGGGCGCGGGCGGTGGTGGCGGAGCAGAAAGCGACTCGCCATTCCTGATGCAGGCGTCGGCCAGCAGCGGCAAGGACTACAAGCAGTTCGGCAACACCCCTGGCGAAGATCGCTGGCGGCTGGATGCCAGCCCTGAGGCGCCACGCAGCCCCTACGAACTGCGGGCAGGCTTCGTTATTCCAGCCATGCTGGTGTCCGGTATCAATTCCGAGTTGCCGGGGCAGATCATGGCCCAGATATCGCAGGCGGTGTACGACACGGCCACCGGCAAGCACCTGCTGCTTCCGCAAGGCTCGCGCTTGGTCGGCAGCTACTCCAGCGATGTCGCTTACGGCCAGAAACGCGTACTGGTCGCTTGGCAGCGCATCATCTTCCCTGATGGCAAGGCGATGGACATCGGCTCGATGCCTGGCGCAGACATGGGCGGCTATTCCGGCTTCGAAGACAAGGTCAACAACCACTACGTACGGATCTTTGGGTCGGCCCTGTTGATGTCCGGCATCGTTGCCGGTATCAGCCTCAGCCAGGACCGCGCCAGCAGCGACAGCTCCGACCGCGAGACGGCCAGCAGCGCCATGAGTGAAGCGCTCGGCCAGCAACTCGGCCAGGTTACCGCACAGATGATTGCGAAGAACCTGAACATTGCGCCCACGCTGGAGATTCGTCCGGGGTATCGCTTCAACGTGATGGTAACCAAGGACCTGACGTTCTCGAAGCCTTACCAGTCCTTCGATTACTGATGACACACGCCAAGGAGAGGAACATGAAGTCTACGACGTTAGTGAAACCTGCGATTGCGCTGTTGGCCGGTCTGGGATTCACCTTGCAGGCTCAAGCCGGTATTCCTGTTATCGATGGGGCGAACGTTGCCCTGAATCAGGTCACAATGGCCGAAAGCATCGCGCAGACACTTAAGCAGATCGAAGAGTACAAAATGCAGTCAGATCAATTTCTGACTCAGGTACAGCAGTTCACAACGCAAAAGGAACAGTACGCCAACATGTTGCAGAACACTGCGGCACCTGTGACGAACATCTGGGGGCAAGCGCAGGACACCATAAAAAAGCTAACAGCCGCTACCGACACTTTGGAGTACTACAAGCAACAGGCGGGTAGCCTGGAGCAGTACCTGAGCAAATTCCAAGACCTCGACTATTACAGAAATAGCCCATGCTTCACTGCATCGGGCTGCTCTGATGCCGAGCGGGCTAATCTGGAAAAGAGCCAGGAACAGGCTAGCCGTAGTCAGAAAAAGGCCAATGACGCTATGTTCCAAGGCCTCGAGCAACAGCAGGCCAATATCCGGCGCGATTCTGACAGGCTTCAGGACCTACAACGAGATGCGCAAGATGCGAAGGGGCAGATGCAAGCCATCGGCTATGCCAACCAGTTGGCAAGCCAACAAGCCAACCAGTTATTGCAAATACGTGCTCTGCTGATGGCTCAACAGAACGCACTCGCCACCAAGATGCAAGCTGAAGCCGACAAGGATGCCCAGCATCAGGCTGCTAGCGAGCAGTTCTGGGACATGGGAGGCGCAACCAACCGCAGCAAAAGCAAGGGGTATACACCATGAAACACGCTATCAATATTGCCGTTCTCGTTGTCTTGTCCGCTGTAATGCTGAGCGGCTGCTGGGATTCTGAAGTTGAAAAGAAGGCCAAGGAGCAAGAACAGCAGTCCAAAGATTTCTGGGACATGGGCGGTCCTACTGACCGCAGCAAGAGCAAGGGTTACACACCATGAGACAGCGCGTCCTCTGGTGGGTGGCTTTGCTGTCTTTGCTATTGCTTTCGCAAACGGCAGCGGCAGCCGACTCAGGGGTCCTGAACGATGTGGTCGACAAGTTCAAGCAAGCTACCAATGGTTGGGCCAGCGTCATCCAGGGTTATGCAACCTGGTTGTTCTGGACCTTGGCCACCATTTCCCTTGTTTGGACCTTCGGCTTCATGGCGCTACGTAAAGCAGATATCGGTGAGTTCTTTGCTGAATTTCTTCGGTTCTGCATTTTTACAGGTTTTTACCTGTGGTTACTGCGCAACGGACCAGAATATGCCATGAGTATTATCCGCTCGATGATGACCATCGGGGCCAAGGCTGGTGGGGTGGCGGAGCTAAATCCCTCTACGCCCGTAGATATTGCATTCGATATTCTGGAGCGGTCATTCAAGAGCTTGAGCATGCGCCACCCTATCGATAGCATTGGGATCATTCTGGTTTCCCTGATCATTTTGGTGTGCTTGGCCACAGTGGCTGCCAATGTTCTTCTTGTCCTAGTAACCGCGTGGATTATGGCCTACGCCGGCATGTTTGTGCTTGGCTTCGGTGGCTCGCGCTGGACGTCCGAGATCGCCATGGGCTATTTCCGCACCGTGGCCGGGCTTGGAATGAAGCTACTGACCATGACCCTGATGATCGGGATTGCTACGTCTGTAGTTAATGGCCACTTAGCAGACATAGCCAACGGTGCGTCGATCAGCCAGCTTCTGGTCATTTGCGTTGTGGCCCTTGTGCTCGCCATGCTGATTCACAGTTTGCCCAATATGGTTGCCGGTTTGATCCCTGGCGGTGGCGGCGCAGCAGGTTCTGTTGGCTCGTTCAGCACAGGCGCCGTTGCCGGCGCTGCCGCTGGCGCTGCTTCAACGGCCATGTCCATGGCGAGTAATATGGCCGGTGCGGCGCAATCCATGTATTCGGCATTCAAAGGTTCGCAATCCAGTGTGGCAGCAGGCACGGATATCGCTTCGCGTATCTCCGGAATGCTGGGCGGTGGTGGCAGTGCTGGCGGTGACAGCAGCGCGGGTAGCAATAGTGCAGGTACCAATAATAGTGCTGGCGGAGCCACCCCATTGAGTGGCGTCATGGGGTTGGCATCGGTAGCTTCTGGGAGCCTTGGGGGGCGGGCGGACTCTGCGCTCTCTTCGATGTCAGCGATGGCAGGTGAAGCGTCCGCCGCTGGTGAGCAAAACTCTGGCGCCGGTTCGGAGGGTTCTGCTGGCGCTGGCTCCGAGGCCAGTGCGGGTGGGTCGATGCAGGATAGTCCAGGAGGATCCACGGAAAGCGCATCCGCCGGCAGTTCTGAGGCTTTGGCTCAAGCGGCTGGCGGGAGCGGTCGCGTCGAGACAGTTGGGTCATCCAGCGGTGCGACTCAAACCAAGGGGACCGCTGGAAGGAGCGACGGTGGCCTATCCAGCAAGGCAGGTACTGCTGGTCGTGTCGCTCTCGATATGGGCGCCAGTCTGCTCTCCGGCATGGGACAGATGGCCCAGTCGCGTATCGACAAGAGCTTCGCTGGGAAACTGGCTGCAGAGATTTCCAAACCCGGGTCCAGCAACGCGACCAAGCTGGACACTGCTTCATCCAGCCGAAGTTTTGACCCGGCTGCCGAGGTGGCAGCCTATCGCGACAGCAAACAGGAAAAAGCCTAGACAAGGAGTTCGCATGGCCATTGCAAAACTACTATCGGCAACTTTACTGACCGCCACCTTCGCCATCGCCCTCCCCGCCGAAGCCCGCGATCCTTGTGCCACTGTGCTGTGCATGTGGGGCAAGCTCAAGGGCGCCGGCGTGGTGGCAAACTGCGATGGCCCGGTCGCCGACTACTTCAGCATCGTCAAGCGGAAGAAAGGCAAGATCAAGCTGAGCCAGACCGCTGACGCCCGCAAGTCCTTCCTCGACAGCTGTCCGAAGGCCGACCCGAGCGCGACCAGGTCGATCAACAACAAGTTCGGCAAGGTCATCTGAGGCGCGCCCGGGATGCCATTCGTTGCCGACGCACCGCCACCGGCCCTCAGCGAGCCGATCGCCTGTTCGATCATGGCCGCCGTGAAGTACGAACTGCCGGTGAATATCGTGCTCGCCGTGGCCGCCCAGGAGGGTGGCAAGCCGGGCCAGTGGGTGCGCAACCGCAACGGCACCTACGACGTGGGGCCCATGCAGTTCAATACCTCGTACCTGCGCGAACTCTCGCGCTATGGCATCACCCCCGAGGATGTCGAACAGGGTGGCTGCTATTCCTACGACCTGGCGGCCTGGCGCCTGCGTGGCCATGTGCGTAACGACCGCGGCGACCTGTGGACGCGGGTAGCCAACTATCATTCACGCACGCCAGCGATCAATGCGCGCTACCGCCAGCAGGTGATGCGTCGCGCGGCCTGGTGGGCCGACTGGCTCGATGAGCGCTTCGCCACGCAGCAGGTGGCGCAAGGTGCGGTGTTATCCAGCGTGCCGAGCGAGGTTCCGGTGGCGGCTGCCGAAACGGTTCCGGCGGTGGAGGCGGCTGTCGTGCGGCAGCCGGTCACGTCGCAAACCGCCCCTACGTCGGCCTATGTACCCCGTGGACTGGTGACGGGGAGCAGGTGAGGGAGCAGGTGGTCTTGGATGGAGCATTGCGAAATCCTGCGTAGCGCGGTCGTGAGACAGTTGTTACTGCTGACCTACTTAACTGGTGGCCCCTGGCCACAGGTTTATCGATATTCTTCGCCTCACGCAAGGCGACTTGAGCTGCGACGCGACATCAAACAGGGACCCGCCGAGAGCCATGTTCAGGGAGATTGAGATTGAACGGTAAAACCATCGATGCGAAAGCATCCAGTTCGGGCAGAGCCTATTGCCGCACCTCTGACCTCTGGTCGGGGCTGCGCCTGGGCTCGCTAATCCCTCTGCTGCTGGGGGCCTGTGTGCTCCTGCCTGCCACTTCATCTTCGCTTCAAGCCAAGGAGATTTCCATGCAAGACAATCAAGGCCAGTATCAACCCTACACCCCGGGCATGAAGTTGCCTGATGGTGTGTTTCCGCCCATGCCCGGCTACACCCATGCAGACCTTATCGCGGCAGCACAGGTACGAGTGGAGGCGTTCATGAAGGAGCAGGGTATCGATCCGACCCTGATGCGGGAGTCGTTGATTGCTCTGGCGTCTCACCTGAACACGCAGTTCGAGAAGGAAGGCGTCGAGTACCAGGTAGCCAGCTGGTATCAGAAGCCTTATGACGACCCGTCCGCACGTGCCCGTAGTGTCGAGCGAATGGGTGAAGATTTTGGCGGTGCAGCCGTCGACGCGGCAGCCGATTCGCTGAGTGGCTCGCCGTTGTTGCTCAAGGGCAAGGAGTTCTACAAAGCCTACATTGGTGCCGCCGGTGATGGCGTGCATGACCTTATCGTGACCCTGAACAAAAAGAGTTCCTGAGGAAACGTCGGCGCGGCGACGCGCCGGTGGATTTACGTTTTAGCCACGTGGCACTTCATAGGGATATGACATGGGCGATGCATTGCGCTTCACGGTGTATTTCGACGGCACCGGCAATAACAAAGATCTGAATACACCTGAGGGCACGCAAACCAACGTCGCCCGGCTATTCGACCTGGATACGGCCAAAGGCACCAATCTGGCGCGCAATTCGGGGCATGTCCCACAGCAATACGATGCCCAGGACCGCTCCGGCCAATCGGAAAAGGTCTACTTCGACGGGGTTGGCAGTCAAGGCAAGACCTCGGCGCGCTCAGCCCTGGAGGGCGGCACCGGGTTGGGTGGCCAGGAGCGTATCGACCAGGCGTACGACGCCATCGTTGCTTTCCACAACAAGTACCCAGACCAGAAGATCGACGTGAATATCGTCGGCTTCAGCCGTGGTGCCGCACAGTCCCGAGCACTGGCCAACGAATTCATCGAGCGCGGCGTTCCCAAGCTGGATGAGCAGGGCAAAGCGACCGGCGATTTCCTGATTCCTCCCGGCCAGGCCCATGTGAACAAGCTGGGTATCTTCGATACCGTGGCTTCCTATGGCAACGCGATGTCGGATACCCACCTGGGCAAGAACCTGGAGATCGGCAAGAACGTCGATTCGACCACGCACCTCGTGGCGGCAAACGAGTACCGTGACACCTTTCGCCTGACCAGTGCCCTGCGCAATGACGACAATTCGCGTATCGAGGAGTTGAAGTTTCCGGGTGCGCACTCGCAGGTTGGCGGTGGCTACAAGGACGACGTACTGGCCGCTGGCCCTCTGGCGGTGATGTATGACCGCCTGCAATCGGCTGGCATCGAGATGAAGCCGATGCAACAGGAAGACTTGCAGCGTATCGGTCAGTACAACGAAGTGATCAAGAGCCCGGAGAAAGTCCAGGAGGCGCTGATCGATTCGCGGTTGATCCATGGTAAGGACGCGTTCACCCGTGGCGCTGACGGCGCCTTTCAGACCGTCGATAACACGCCCTTTCCGATGGAGCGTGGCACGATCAATATCTTTGATCGCCAGACCCATCCTTTCGACCACCAGACGAATGGTCGGGGAATCATTTTCGAGAATGACAACTCCTTGAGCAAGAGTGGTATTCAGCGGGGCGCCGAGTCGGTTGGAAGCTGGTTCGCCGAAAAAGGCTCCCAGCTCAAGGATCGTGCATCCGAGTACCTCGGCTTGCGCAGTCGTTCCGAGCGTCAGGAGGCACGGGCAGATTCATTCGAACAGGAATTGGCCAAGTACCGGCAGGCTGCCACCCAGCAGAGCCAGGACATGGCCAACACGATGACAGGTTCGCGACCTGATCAAAGCTTTATCAGCAGCCTGAACCTGCAACCCGTGCCAGTCCCCAAGGATCTCAAACAGGGTCAGCAGCAAGACCCCCAGGCGCAGCAACGCAGCGACTCGTTCAAGGCCATGGAAGAGAAGGCCCTTGGCCTCAACCCGTCGGCCAGCGTTGGCGAAGCCTCGCAAACCGGGCGCAAGGCCACCAGCGGACTGGTTGTCGACATGGACGAGCATCACATCCTGCAGAAGATCGGCCAGACCGACCAGTTCGTCATTCATGACCGCCGCGATGTTGACCCGAGCCGCAACTTCCAGGTGGGCAAGAGCACCGCGATCGTGCATGAGAAAGGTGTCGGCGAAGTGGCCCAAAACGTCGCGTCGAAACTCGAGCTGGATGTGGGCCTGTCTCAGGCGATGCGCCGATGAATGAACGTCGTCCGATTGGTGCGGTTGCCGTGCAGCAAGGGCAGAAGACCTTCGCCCTGCCTCGCCTGCAATTGGCTGACGGTGCCCTGGAGGCGTTGAAATGGCTGGCGTTGCTGTTGATGACCGGCGACCACGTCAACAAGTACCTGTTCAACGAGACCTTGCCATACCTGTTCGAGGCCGGGCGGTTGGCGATGCCATTGTTCGTGATGGTACTGGCCTGCAATCTGGCGCGCCCGGGTGTCGGGGTAACGGGCGCCTACCGCCGCACTGCGATGCGCCTGTGTCTGTTCGGTGTGTTGGCGACACCGCCGTTCATTGCGCTGGGTGGGCTGCTGTATGGCGCCTATCCGCTGAACATTCTCTTTACCCTGCTGGTAATCACCTTGGTCACCGCTGCTTGTGAGCGTGCGGCGGCCGGGCAAGCACATTACTGGGCTATCGCGCTGTGCGTGTTCGTGGTCGGCGGAGCACTGGTGGAATTCTGGTGGCCGGCCGTGCTGTTGGGGCTGAGCGTGGGCTGGTATGTGCGGCGTCCGAACGCCATGGCGGGCGTGGGCGTCGTGGTTTCGCTGGCGGCGCTGTCACCGATCAATGGCAACGCCTGGGCGTTCGCCGCCCTGCCCTTGCTGCTGGTGGCCGGTTGGTTGCAGCCGAAGCTGCCACGCTGGCGCTGGCTGTTCTACGGCTATTACCCCCTGCATTTGCTGGTGCTCTGGTTGATCCGCATCCCGATGGCCAAGGCCGGTTACTTATTCCTGATATGAAGCAGGTCCCCATGGACGATCCAAACAAGGCCAAGGCCCGGCTCGGAGAAGCCGGGCAGGCCGTTGAAGCCCAGGCCCAGGCGCTGGCGACCGAGCAGACCGCCCTGCTCGAAGGCAGCCCGGTGCAGATGCGCTACACCCAGGCCTTGGGTGAGTACGTCGAACAGAAGGCGGAACAGGCCCAAGCGCTGGAGCAGCGCCTGGAGAGCCTGGTGCAGCGTCAGCAGGCGCAGCTGCAGCAGAACCTGGCCGGCCGCCCGGGCTGGCTCGCCCTACCCTCCACCCGTGCCACCTGGGAACAGTGCAACCAGCGCTGCCAGGCGCGCCTGCTACAACTGCAGGGCCGTCTCGAGCGGGTGCAGGAGCTGCATCACGGCATGGGCCTTTACAGTCCGCGCATCGAGGAGCTGGCGGTGCGCCGCCTGCGTGCCGAGCAGCCCGAGCTGGCCGAGCAGTGGAGCCTGCAGCGCCAGGCCGAGCGCTCCCTGACCGAAGCGCAGCGGCGCAACCAGGCTCAGGACCTTGGGCGTTCACGCACCTCGTCGCCCTGAATCAGTATTCCCTTTTCAATTCCTTCGTTCACGGAGCGAACCCATGAAACACAATAACGCCGTCGGCCCGCAGATCCGCGGTGGCCAGCGTAGCAGCGGCAGTACTTGGCAGTCTTTGCTGGCGATCTTCTTCTTGCTCGCCGGCCTGGCCACTGCCACCCAGTACTTCGCCTACCTGTTCCAGTACCACGCGGCGCTGGGCGCCAATCTCAACGGCGTTTATGCACCGTGGATGATTCTGGTATGGGCCGCCAACTGGTCGGGCCAGTATCAGGACCCGCTGATGCGCGCCGGCTCCCTTGGCATGCTGGTCAGTGGTGTGGGCATGATAGCGGTGATGATCATCCGCCTGATCAACAGCAACAGCGCCAAGGCCAATGCCTTCCTGCACGGTTCGGCGCGTTGGGGCGAGCGCAAGGACATCGAGAGTGCCGGCTTGCTGGCCGACGAGGGTGTGTATGTGGGCGCCTGGCTGGACAAGCGTAACAAGCTGCATTACCTGCGCCACAATGGCCCAGAGCACATTCTTACGTTCGCCCCGACCCGCAGCGGCAAGGGCGTCGGTCTGGTGATTCCGACCTTGTTGTCGTGGAAGCACAGCGCAGTGATTACCGACCTCAAAGGCGAGCTATGGGCGCTGACCGCCGGCTGGCGGCAGAAGCATGCCGGCAACAAGGTGCTGCGCTTCGAGCCGGCCACGGCAAATGGCTGCGTGGGCTGGAACCCGCTGGAGGAAATCCGCCTTGGTACCGAATTCGAGGTGGGTGATGTGCAGAACCTGGCGACGTTGATTGTCGACCCGGATGGCAAGGGCCTCAACGACCACTGGCAAAAAACGTCGCAGGCAATGCTGGTGGGCTGCATCCTGCACCTGTGCTACCGCTCGCTGGATGAGGGAGGCGTGGCCAGTCTGCCAGCCTTGGACGCCATGCTCGCCGACCCATCGCGTCCGATCAACGAGCTGTGGGAGGAAATGACCCACTACGGGCACCTTGGCGGTGAAAACCACCCGCTGGTGGGCTCCGCCGCGCGTGACATGCTTGATCGCCCCGCGGAAGAGGCCGGCTCGGTGCTGTCCACAGCCAAATCGTACCTGTCGTTGTTCCGCGACCCGATCGTGGCGCGCAACGTCGCCCGCTCGGAGTTCAAGATCCGCGACCTGATGAACCACGACGACCCGGTCAGCCTGTTCATCATCACCCAGCCCAACGACAAGGCGCGCCTGCGCCCCTTGGTGCGCATCCTGGTGAACATGATAGTGCGCCTGCTGGCCGACAAGATGGACTTTGAGGACGGCCGGCCCAAGGCCCATTACAAGCACCGCCTGCTGATGATGCTCGATGAGTTCCCGAGCCTGGGCAAGCTCGACATCATGCAGGAGTCGCTGGCCTTTGTGGCCGGCTACGGTATCAAGTGCTACCTGATCATCCAGGACTTGTCGCAGCTGCAGGAGTTCTACGGGCAGAACGAGAGCATCACCTCCAACTGCCATATTCAGAACGCCTACCCGCCGAACCGCGTGGAAACCGCAGAGCATCTATCCAAGCTCACCGGGCAGACCACTATCATCAAGGAGCAGATCACTACCAGCGGGCGTCGCTCCAGTGTGCTGCTCGGCCAAGTGTCGCGCACCATCCAGGAAGTGCAGCGACCGCTGCTGACCACCGATGAGGCCCTGCGCATGCCCGGCCCGCGCAAGGACAGCCAGGGCAACATCCAGGAAGCCGGCGATATGGTGGTGTATTGTGCTGGCTACCCGGCGTTCTACGGCAAGCAGCCGCTGTACTTCCAGGACCCGATCTTCCTTGCCCGCGCAAAGGTGCCTGCGCCGCGTGAAAGCGACCGAACCATCGACATACGTGGCTCGGCGACGCCGGCATGAGACGTCCGCTGAGCGTGGCCGCGCTGCTGGGCATCCTGGTCTTGCTGCTGTTGCCGCTGGTGTTGCACGGCGGCGCCCGGATCAACGTCACCAGCAGCTTCCCGCCGGGCATTTACTGGGTAGTCGACAAGGCGCCGGAGAAAGGCGACCTGGTCATGTTCTGCCCGCCCCCGCAGCCGGTGTTCGACCTGGCCAACGCGCGAGGTTACCTGAGCAGCGGGCCATGCCCAGGGGGGTACATGCGCATGATCAAACGCTTGGTAGCAGTTGCGGGGGACGAGGTGCGGATCGCCGCCGAGGGCGTTACTGTCAACGGCGAGCTGCAGCCGCGCAGCCAGCCTTTGTCCAAGGATCCCAGCGGCCGCAGCATGCCGCACCCGGCATTGACGCATTTCCGCCTGGCTGATGGCGAGGTATTGATGCTTTCCGATTACAGCCGGTTGTCGTTCGATGGTCGCTACTTTGGCGCAGTGCCTCGGGTTCAGCTGGATGAGGTGATCAGGCCCTGGCTGGTGTGGGATCGCCAGCCCCGGTAAATGCTGGGGTGTGCTAACCCCAGTACTACTCATTGGAATGAATAATTACACTAATGGTACTTGGCAGCTGATGGTTTTTTGCTATTATCCAGTTCCCGCCTCTTTCATCTGGAACCCCCGTTCTAGAGCCTTCGAATTAAGCTTCAGTTAAGTTTTCCTCGCTAGCGTAGGAAATCAGTCCACACCGACTGTGATCTATGGCCCGTGCGTGTCATCTAAATCCCTGCATAGCCAGAATCTTTCACCGGTAAAATGGATTTACCTATACACCGTCAAGAGGATGAATCATGCCCATCAAGGACCCATCCAAGGTCGTACCGCAGGTCCCCGCGGAGAGCGCCGATGCCGCCCTTAAGCACATCGTCGACGGCTTCCTGCGTTTTCACCATGACGTTTTCCCCGAGCAGCAAGAGCTGTTCAAGAAGCTCGCCACCGCGCAAACACCGCGTGCCATGTTCATCACCTGCGCCGACTCGCGCATCGTTCCCGAGCTGATCACCCAGAGTTCGCCTGGCGACCTGTTCGTGACCCGTAACGTCGGTAACGTGGTACCGCCTTATGGCCAGATGAACGGCGGCGTTTCCAGCGCCATCGAGTACGCCGTACTGGCGTTGAAAGTGCATCACATCATCGTCTGCGGCCACTCCGACTGCGGCGCCATGCGCGCGGTACTCAACCCGCAATCGCTGACCAAGATGCCGACCGTATCCGCCTGGTTGCGCCACGCCGAAGTGGCCCGTACCGTGGTCGAGAACAACTGCTCGTGCGGCAGCGAACACGAAACGATGCAAGTGCTGACCAAGGAAAACGTCATCGCCCAGCTGCATCACCTGCGCACCCACCCTTCGGTGGCTTCGCGCCTGGCCGCCGGTGAGCTGTTCATCCATGGCTGGGTCTACGACATCGAGACCAGCAAGATCGAAGCCTACGACGCCGCCAGCGATAGCTTCCTGCCCCTGGCCGCCGGCGAGCCGGTCCCCTGCGCTACTCCGAGAGGCCGCTACTAAGCGACCCATCCGCCCGCTGAAACCTTGATAGCCGGCTGCACCCCGTAGGGTGTGGCGCGGCCTTCGGCTGCCTTGAATTCCCTGACTGCCTGCCGGCACGCCCGCTGGCGGCCCGCGCCTGCGCGCTCGTCAGGGGCAAACGTGCCCACGGCCAGGGGAATGGCTGTGTGACAGAGAAAGGAGAAACACGGTGAACATTACACAGTTGAAAACGGCCCTGCCGCGTGAGTTGCTGGCGTCGGTGGTGGTCTTCCTGGTTGCCCTGCCGTTGTGCATGGGCATTGCGATCGCCTCGGGCATGCCGCCAGCCAAAGGCCTGATTACCGGCATTATCGGCGGCATTGTCGTGGGTTTCCTCGCCGGTTCGCCGCTGCAGGTCAGTGGCCCTGCAGCGGGCCTGGCGGTACTGGTGTTCGAGTTGGTGCGCCAGCATGGCATGGCCATGCTCGGGCCGATCCTGCTGCTGGCCGGCTTGCTGCAATTGCTGGCTGGGCGCTTGCGCCTGGGCTGCTGGTTCCGGGTTACCGCGCCGGCGGTTGTGTACGGCATGCTGGCCGGGATTGGCGTGCTGATCGTGCTGTCGCAGGTGCATGTGATGTTCGACACCGCGCCGCAGCCTTCCGGCATGCAGAACCTGCTGGAGTTCCCGGCGACGGTGGCCGCAGCCCTGCCACATGAAAACGCCGGCTCCGGCTGGGTGGCCGGTGTGCTGGGCCTTGGCACCATCGCCATCATGTGGGGCTGGGAGCGCCTGCGGCCGCAGCGGCTGCGCTTCGTCCCGGGTGCCCTGCTGGGCGTGTCGGCCATGACGGCAATCAGTATGTGGCTGGCCTTGCCGGTGAACCGCGTACAGGTGCCGGCCGACCTGTCCGAGGCCATCGACTGGATCCGCCCTGGTGACCTGATGCAACTGGCCGACCCTACCCTGCTGGTTGCCGCGTTTGCCCTGGCCTTCATCGCCAGTGCCGAAACCTTGTTGTCGGCTGCAGCGGTTGACCGCATGCACAGCGGCCAGCGTTCGGACTTCGACCGTGAGCTGTCGGCCCAGGGCATCGGCAACATGCTGTGCGGGGTGTTGGGCGCGTTGCCGATGACCGGGGTGATCGTGCGTAGCTCGGCCAACGTGCAGGCGGGTGCACAGACCCGGGCTTCGGCAATCTTCCATGGCCTTTGGTTGCTGGCATTCGTGGTTGCGCTGAGCAGCGTTTTGCAGCAGATCCCGGTGACGAGCCTGGCGGGTGTGCTGGTGTTTACCGGGGTCAAGCTGGTGGATTTCAAGGCGTTTCGCGGCCTTGGCCGCTATGGCCGTATGCCGATGTTCACCTACGCGGCGACGGCGCTGGCGATCATCTTTACCGACCTGCTGACCGGCGTGCTGCTGGGCTTTGCCCTGACCTTGCTGAAGCTGGCTCTGAAGGCGGCGCGGTTGAAGATCAACCTGGTCAGCCTGGAGAAGGCTGGGCACATGGAACTGCGGCTTAGTGGTGCCGCCACCTTCCTCAAGGTGCCGGCGCTGACTCAGGTGCTGGATAGCGTGCCGGCGGGGACCACGCTGCACGTGCCGCTGGGTAACCTGAGCTATATCGACCACTCGTGCCTTGAGCTGCTGGAGGACTGGGGTCGCAGCAATTCGGCCAATGGGTCGCGGTTGCTGATCGAGCAGCGGCGCCTGAAGCGGCGGATCGAGGGGCGGATGCGGACTACGGCGGGGATTGGGGCTTGAAGCTGAAAGCCTGTATCGCCTGAACTGGCCGCTTCGCGGGTAAACCCGCTCCCACAGGTACTGCACAGGCTTTGAACCCTGTGCAGTACCTGTGGGAGCGGGCGTGCCCGCGAAGAGGCCGGGACAGGAAATCAGGCCGGCTGGCCCAACTCCACACCCAGCTGACGAGACAGGCACGGCCAGCGCTTCCACGCCGCACCCGTTTCCGGGCTGCTCAATTTCTCGCGGTAGGCCTCCACCGACTCCACCGCGAAGCTTTCGTCGTTCAACATTTCGTCCACCGAATGGTGCACCACTTCATCCAGCTGGTTGGCAAAGGTCTCGCCAATCAACTGGTGGGCAATCAGGTTGGCGACGGTGGTGTCGACCGGGATCAGCGGCTGCTGGAAGTGACGGATGTACAGGTCGTTCACCTCTTCCACCAGGCGGTGCGCCAGGTAGGCCTCATCCAGCAGGCAGTCCAGGCCCACATGCCCTTGCATCACGCTGGGTGGCTGCAGGAAGTAGGCTTCGGCAATTTTCAGTACAGGTTTGATCTGCGATTCGATTCCGGCCTCGCGGGCAACCGCGTGGGCGGCCTCCAGCAGTTCCGGAACCTGGTCGATGTAGGCGCTGACGAAGCGCGCCAAAGTACCCTGGGCGTCCTGCTCAGGCAGTTGGATCGAGGGGTGCAGGTGGGGCAGTTGCAGCTCGAGACGCTTTTTCAGTTGGCCGGTCTGGCCTTCGTGTTGATGGGCTTGGCTTACCTGCTCGCGTACAGCAGCGATGTTCATGACAACTCCAGGGACATTACGTTTCAAACGGAAGACACTAAATTAGCTCGGTATACAGAATACCTAAGACGCATTTGTTATAAGTCGCGCAAACGTGTGCATGCTCAGGCATATCGAAACGCCAGTATTGTGCCATGCCGTGTCAAGCGCGCGGTTTTCAGGCTATTCAGCCATTTCATCGAGTTCATTTCACGGGCTTCGTTGCGTGCCGTTGGTCGCTGTCTATACTCCCGGTGAACGTGATTCGTTGATGAGGCCCGACTGCTTTTAGCAGGGGCTCGGTCGTCGAAGCCAGGCAGTCTTGACCACCGTTCCCTCTTGCCGCAGGCCACGCCTCCGGGACTACAAGAACGAGAAGGGGAACCCGCAATGATGCGACATCCACATGTCTGGATGGGCCTCCTGTTGTGGTCGGTTTTTGGTCAGGCCAACGCCGCCTGGACCGTGAACATGCACCCGGGGGCGACGGAAGTCTCCAACGCCGTCTTCGACCTGCACATGACCATCTTCTGGATCTGCGTGATCATCGGTATCGTGGTGTTCGGTGCGATGTTCTGGTCGATGGTCATCCACCGCCGCTCCACCGGCCAGCAGGCTGCGCATTTTCACGAGCACACCTGGGTGGAAATCCTCTGGACCGTGGTCCCCTTCCTGATCCTGGTGGCCATGGCCATCCCGGCCACCAGGACCCTGATCGACATCTACGATGCCAGCGAGTCGGACATCGATATCCAGGTTACCGGCTACCAGTGGAAGTGGCACTACAAATACCTGGGCCAGGACGTGGAGTTCTTCAGCAACCTGGCCACCCCCACCGAACAGATCCATAACAAGGCACCCAAGGACGAGCACTACCTGCTCGAAGTCGACCAGCCGCTGGTGCTGCCGGTGGGCGCCAAGGTGCGCTTCCTGGTGACTGCTGCCGACGTCATCCACTCCTGGTGGGTGCCGGCCTTTGCGGTCAAGCGTGATGCCATCCCCGGCTTCGTCAACGAAGCCTGGACCCGTATCGAGAAGCCCGGCATCTACCGCGGCCAGTGCACCGAGCTGTGCGGCAAGGACCACGGCTTCATGCCGGTGGTGGTCGAGGTCAAGTCCAAGGCCGACTACGACACCTGGCTGGGCGAGCGCAAGGCTGAAGCTGCCAAGCTCAAGGAGCTGACCAGCAAGGAATGGACCCTGGAAGAACTGGTGGAACGTGGTGACAAGGTCTACCACACCACCTGCGTGGCCTGTCACCAGGCCGAAGGCCAGGGCCTGCCGCCAATGTTCCCGGCGCTCAAGGGCTCGAAGATCGCCACCGGGCCGAAGGAAGCCCACCTGGGCATCGTCTTCCACGGCAAGCCCGGCACCGCCATGGCCGCGTTCGGCAAGCAGCTCTCGGAAGTCGATATCGCCGCCGTGGTCACCTACGAGCGCAACGCCTGGGGCAACAACAAGGGTGACATGGTCACGCCGAAGGACGTGCTGGCGCTGAAGCAGGCAGAAGCGCAATGAACCGGGTTACTCGCGGCAATCAATGGATTGCAGGAGACAGGACATGAGTGCAGTGATCGACGACCACGCCCACGGCCATGAGCATGCACACGGCCCGGCCAAGGGCCTGATGCGCTGGGTGCTGACCACCAACCACAAGGACATCGGCACGATGTACCTGTGGTTCAGCTTCCTGATGTTCCTGCTCGGTGGCTCGTTCGCCATGGTGATCCGCGCCGAGCTGTTCCAGCCCGGCCTGCAAATCGTCCAGCCGGAGTTCTTCAACCAGATGACCACCATGCACGGCCTGATCATGGTGTTCGGTGCGGTGATGCCGGCCTTCGTCGGCCTGGCCAACTGGATGATCCCGCTGATGATCGGCGCGCCCGACATGGCCCTGCCGCGGATGAACAACTTCAGCTTCTGGCTGCTGCCGGCGGCTTTCCTGCTGCTGGTCTCGACCCTGTTCAGCCCGGGCGGCGGGCCCAACTTCGGCTGGACCTTCTACGCCCCGCTGTCCACCACCTATGCGCCGGCCAGCGTCACCTTCTTCATCTTTGCCATCCACCTGATGGGCATCAGCTCGATCATGGGCGCGATCAACGTGATTGCCACCATCCTCAACCTGCGTGCCCCGGGCATGACCCTGATGAAGATGCCGCTGTTCGTCTGGACCTGGCTGATTACCGCGTTCCTGCTGATTGCGGTGATGCCGGTGCTGGCTGGCGTGGTGACCATGATGCTGATGGACATCCACTTCGGCACCAGCTTCTTCAGTGCCGCCGGCGGTGGTGACCCGGTGCTGTTCCAGCACGTGTTCTGGTTCTTCGGCCACCCCGAGGTGTACATCATGATCCTGCCGGCCTTCGGCGCGGTCAGTTCGATCATCCCGGCGTTCTCGCGCAAACCACTGTTCGGCTATACCTCGATGGTGTACGCCACCGGCGCCATCGCCTTCCTGTCGTTCATCGTCTGGGCCCACCACATGTTCGTGGTCGGTATCCCGGTGGTCGGCGAGCTGTTCTTCATGTACGCCACCATGCTGATCGCCGTGCCTACCGGGGTGAAGGTGTTCAACTGGGTCAGCACCATGTGGGAAGGCTCGCTGACCTTCGAGACGCCGATGCTGTTCGCCATCGCCTTCGTCATCCTGTTCACCATCGGCGGTTTCAGCGGGCTGATGCTGGCGATCGCCCCGGCGGACTTCCAGTACCACGACACCTACTTCGTGGTGGCGCACTTCCACTATGTGCTGGTGCCTGGGGCGATCTTCGGCATCTTCGCCTCGGCCTACTACTGGCTGCCGAAATGGACCGGCCACATGTACGACGAAACCCTCGGCAAGCTGCACTTCTGGCTATCGTTCGTCGGCATGAACATGGCCTTCTTCCCCATGCACTTCGTGGGGTTGGCCGGCATGCCACGGCGGATTCCCGACTACAACCTGCAGTTCGCCGACTTCAACATGGTGTCGTCGATCGGCGCGTTCATGTTCGGCGCCACGCAGATCTTCTTCCTGTTCATCGTCATCAAGTGTATTCGTGGCGGCGCGCCGGCACCGGCCAAGCCCTGGGATGGCGCCGAGGGCCTGGAGTGGTCGATCCCTTCGCCTGCGCCGTATCACACCTTCCAGACGCCACCGGAAGTGAAATAGGAACCGTGCCATGAACGGCCTTTCGCTGAAGCGCCTGGTGTTGCGCCTGCTGATGCTGACGGTGGTGATGTTCGCCTTCGGCTTTGCCCTGGTGCCTATCTATGACGTGATGTGCAAGGCCTTCGGCATCAACGGCAAGACCGGTGGGCAGTATGAAGGCAGCCAGATCAGCGACCCCACGCGTTCGGTGCGGGTGCAGTTCATGTCGACCAATGCCAGCGACATGGTCTGGGACTTCTACTCCACCGCCGACCAGTTGGAGGTCAACCCGGGGGCGGTGAACCAGATGATCTTCATCGCTCACAACCCGACCGACCGGCCGATGAGTGCGCAAGCCATCCCCAGCATCACCCCGGCCGAGGCCGCGGCGTACTTCCACAAGACCGAGTGCTTCTGCTTTACCCAGCAGGTGCTGCAGCCCGGCGAACGCATCGAGATGCCGGTGCGCTTCATCGTCGACCGCGACCTGCCGGCCAGCGTGAAGCACCTGACACTGGCCTACACCTTGTTCGACATCACCGCTCGCCACCCGCCGGTCGCGCATGTCGCGGCCCAGGACGTCCAGGGCGCCCGTTAAGGGAAGGAGAACAGCAATGGCAAGTCATGAGCACTACTACGTCCCGGCGCAGAGCAAGTGGCCGATCATCGCCACCATCGGCATGTTCATCACGGTGTTCGGCCTGGGTACCTGGTTCAACGACATGAAGGCTGGCCACCCCGAGTCGCACGGGCCGCTGATCTTCTTCATCGGCGCGTTGTTCCTGGCCTACATGCTGTTCGGCTGGTTCGGTTCGGTGGTACGGGAGAGCCGCGCGGGGCTGTACAGCCCGCAGCTGGACCGCTCGTTCCGCTGGGGCATGAGCTGGTTCATCTTCTCCGAGGTGATGTTCTTCCTGGCCTTCTTCGGTGCGCTGTTCTACGTGCGCGTGCTGGCCGGGCCGTGGCTTGGCGGTGAAGGGGCCAAGGGTGTTGCGCACATGTTGTGGCCGACCTTCGAATTCACCTGGCCGCTGCTGCACACGCCCGACCCGAAACTGTTCCCGCCGCCCAAGGAAGTGATCGACCCGTGGCACCTGCCGCTGATCAACACCATCTTGCTGGTCAGTTCCAGCGTGACCATCACCATCGCCCACCATGCCCTGCGCCGTGACCACCGTGGCCCGCTGAAATTCTGGATGGCGCTGACCATCATCCTGGGCGCCAGCTTCATCGCGTTGCAGGCCTACGAGTACCACGAGGCCTATACCAAGCTGGGGTTGACCCTGGGATCGGGGATCTATGGCGCGACGTTCTTCATGCTAACCGGCTTCCACGGCGCCCACGTTACCTTGGGCACGATCATCCTGATCGTGATGTTCGTGCGCATCTTGCGCGGGCATTTCAACCCGGAGAAACACTTTGGTTTCGAGGCGGCCAGTTGGTACTGGCATTTCGTCGATGTGGTGTGGGTGGGGTTGTTCATCTTTGTCTATGTGTTGTGAATAAAGAACCCGCTCCCACAGGGGTAGGTGAGAACTTCAGAAGGGGGCGTGTGAGACGAGCTGACCGCTGATGAAGCCCCAGGCCACCAGGCCGATGGTCAGGGCTGCCAGGGTCACCCGCACGGTCAGCGCTTTCAGCAAACGGGTCGAGTTTTCATCGTCCTTGACCAGAAACACCAGGCCACTGAACAGGCTGGCAATCGTGGCCAACAGCATCAGGACAATCGCGGCCTTGAGCATGGCGATACTCCGGGGGGATGCGGTGATGTGGATAAGTATAGCGATCGGCCCGGCGAGGCTCCGATGAGGCCGTTTCGTCCGGGCTGGGTACCAACCCTGGTGGTGCTTGCGCTGCTGCCGGGGTTGATCGCGCTTGGCTGCTGGCAACTCGGCCGTGCCGAGGAAAAGCGCGTGCTGCTGGCCGCCTATGCCGAGCGGCGGATCGAAGCGCCCTTGGCCACGGCCCAGCTGACCGCGAACCAGGACAATGCCTTCCGCCGCGTGCATCTCCATGGCCGCTTCGACGCCGGGCACAGCCTGTTGCTGGACAACCGCATGCGCGATGGCCAGGCCGGTGTCGAGCTGCTGCAACCCTTCCACGACCAGGCTAGCGGCCTGTGGCTGTTGGTCAACCGCGGCTGGCTACCCTGGCCGGATCGCCGCGTGCCTGTGCATTTCGATACCCCTGCCCAGGCGTTGGCGCTGGATGCCTCGGTATATGTCGCGCCTGGCAGCACATTCCAGTTGCATCCCGACCCTGCAGGCGGCCAGTGGCCGCACCTGCTGACCGCCGTGGATGCCGCCCAGCTATGGCAACAACTCGATCGCGAAGGCTTCGCCCATGAGCTGCGCCTGGAGCCCGGCCCGGCGACCTATCGCCTGGACTGGCCGGTCGTTGCCATGGGCCCGGAAAAACACCTGGGCTACGCCGTGCAATGGTTCGCCCTGGCAACCACTTTGGTACTGCTCTACCTCTACTTCGGCTGGCACCACAACAAGGAGAAACCCCATGGCCACCGCCACTCCACTGGAAGTGCCTGAACGTAGCAAACCCAGAGCCCGCGGGCGTTTGCAGCTTGTCCTGATCCTGCTGGTGGTGCTCGGGCCGATGGTGCTGGCCACCAGCATGTACAAGCTCAAGTTCTGGGTGCCGGAAGGCCGCAGCTACCACGGCGCCATGATCGGCAACGGTGAAAGCCGCGCCGATCTCGGCGTGGCAGGCCAGGACGAGCACTGGCAGCTGCTGGTGAGCGCGCCCGAGGTGTGTGCCGAGGACTGCCAGCGCCTGGTGTACCTGGCCCGGCAGATCCAGGTTGGTCTGGGCCGCGATGCCAGCCGTGCCAGCCATGCGCTGGCGACCGCCCAGCCGCTGAGCGCCGACTACCAGGCGCTGATTGGCCGTGAGTATCCGCAGCTGCAACGCTACCCGCTGGATGCGCAACGCTACCTGCAGCAGGTCGGTGAGGCCGGCCCGCAGCTGTGGATCGTCGACCCGCACGGCAACCTGGTGCTGCGCTACGACGCCAAGGTCAACGGCAAGCATGTGCTGGACGACCTGCGCCACCTGCTCAAGCTGTCCAACATTGGCTAGGAGCCTGCCATGGCCAGACCCGGATTCCGCCTTGCTGTGTTCGCCACCCTGCTGGCACTGCTGGTCGTCCTGCTCGGTGCCTATACCCGCCTGACCCACGCCGGCCTCGGCTGCCCTGACTGGCCGGGTTGCTACGGCTTCATCAGCGTGCCCAAGAGCGAAGCGCAGCTGGCCCATGCCGAGCTGCATTTCCCCGAGCACCCGGTGGAAGCTGCCAAGGGCTGGGCCGAGATGGTCCACCGCTACTTTGCCGGCACCCTGGCGATGGTCATAGCCCTGCTCGCCGTGCAGGCGCTGCGCCGGCATGCCCGCGATGGCCAGCCTTATCGCCTGCCCTTGCTGTTGCTGGGCGTGGTGCTGGCCCAGGCCGCCTTCGGCATGTGGACGGTCACCCTCAAGCTGTGGCCGCAGGTGGTCACCGCGCATCTACTCGGTGGCTTCACTACCCTGAGCCTGTTGTTCCTGTTGTCCCTGCGTCTGTCCCGGGCCTTTGCACCCTTGCCCAAGCTGCCATTGAGCCTGCGCCGGATCGCCGCGCTGGCCTTGCTGGTGGTGATCGGCCAGATCGCCCTGGGCGGCTGGGTCAGTGCCAACTACGCGGCCGTCGCCTGCATCGACCTGCCCACCTGCCACGGCCAGTGGTGGCCGGCGGCGGACTTCAGCAACGGTTTTCACCTGACCCAGCACGTCGGGCCCAACTACCTGGGCGGGCAGCTGGACAGTGATGCGCGCACGGCCATCCACATCAGCCACCGCCTGGGTGCATTGCTGGTGACCTGCGTGCTGCTGATGCTCAGCTGGAAGCTGCACCGCTGCGGCCTCCCTGGCCTGGCGCGGCTGGTGCTGTTGGCGCTGCTGGTGCAAGTCGGCCTGGGCATCAGCAATGTGCTGCTGCACCTGCCGCTGGCCGTGGCCGTGGCACACAACGCGGGTGGGGCGCTGTTGTTGCTGAGCATGGTGCTGGTGAACTACCGCATCCGCGTGGTCGACAAGGTTCGCGTGGGTGTCGGCCATGCCTGGCGCCTGCGGCCTGTGGCTGGCGTGGGTATCTCCCACCACATGAGGAATGATTCGTGGCGACGCTTCTGAGCGCACGGCGGGCCAGCTGGCGTGATTACCTGGAGCTGACCAAACCCAAGGTGGTGGTGCTGATGCTGATCACCTCGCTGGCGGGCATGTTCCTGGCCACCCGTGCAGGTGTCAGCTGGAGCGTGCTGCTGTTCGGCAACCTGGGCATTGGCTTGTGTGCAGGCGGCGCGGCGGTGGTCAACCATGTGGTGGACCGACGCATCGACGCACTGATGGCGCGTACCCACAAGCGGCCCCTGGCCCAAGGCCGGGTCGAGCCGCTGCCGGCGCTGCTGTTCGCCTTGGCGCTGGCGCTGCTGGGCATGGCCCTGCTGCTGGTGTTCACCAACTCCCTCACCGCCTGGCTGACGCTGGCCTCATTGCTCGGCTATGCGGTGCTCTATACCGGCTTTCTCAAGCGTGCCACGCCGCAGAATATCGTCATCGGTGGCCTGGCCGGTGCCGCCCCGCCGTTGCTGGGCTGGGTGGCGGTCAGTGGCCATGTCAGCGCCGAGCCCCTGCTGCTGGTGCTGATCATCTTCGCCTGGACCCCGCCACACTTCTGGGCCTTGGCCATTCACCGCAGGGAGGAATACGCCAAGGCCGATATCCCTATGCTGCCGGTGACCCACGGCGAGCGCTACACCAAGCTGCATATCCTGCTGTACACCCTGGTATTGCTGGCGGTGAGCCTGCTGCCCTACGCCATCCACATGAGCGGCCCACTGTACCTGGCCTGCGCCCTGGTGCTGGGCCTGCGCTTCCTGCAATGGGCCTGGGTGTTGTACCGTGGCAGCCGGCCGCACGCGGCGATCGGCACCTTCAAGTACTCTATCGGGTACCTGTTCGCGCTGTTCATCGCGTTGCTCCTCGACCACTACCTGTTGCTGAACCTATGACCCGAACCCAGAAAACCGTCTTCATCCTCGTTGCCCTGGTCGCGTTGATCCTGGGCCTGACCGTCAACAAGGTGCTCAATGGCCGCGACCAGCCCAACCCCACCGAGCTGATCGATGCCGGCATCATCCTGCTGCCGCAGAGCCGTACCGTGGCTGACGTGACCATGACCAACCAGGACGGCCAGCCGGTGCAGCTGGATGACCTGAAGGGCAAATGGTCGCTGCTGTTCTTCGGTTATACCTACTGCCCGGACATCTGCCCGACCACCCTGGCCCAGCTGCGCCAGGTGAAGAGCGAGTTGCCCAAGGAGGCCATCGACCGGCTGCAGGTGGTGCTGGTGAGCGTAGACCCGAACCGCGACACGCCGAACCAGCTGAAGCAGTACCTGGGTTATTTCGACAAGGATTTCGTCGGGGTGGTGGGGTCGATCGAGGATACCCAGAAGCTGGCCAATGCCTTGAGCATTCCGTTCATTCCGGCCGATACCGGCAAGCCCGGGTATACCGTGGATCACAGCGGCAACCTGGCGGTTGTGGGGCCGGACGGGCGTCAGCGCGGGTTCATTCGGGCGCCGTTCAACAACCAGAAGCTGGTGGCGCAGTTGCCCGGGCTTGTGAAGCGGGATTGAGTTAACCCCAAAAGCTGCGCGGGTAAACCCGCTCCCACAGGTACAGCGTAGGCCGTGAGCCTTGCGCTATCCCTGTGGGAGCGGGTTTACCCGCGAAGAGTCCAGCGCGATGTGACGGCTTAGAACGCCGGCACCACAGCGCCTTTGTACTTCTCGACGATGAACTGCTTCACCTCAGGCGAGTGCAGTGCAGCGGCCAGCTTCTTCATCGCGTCCGAGTCCTTGTTGTCCGGGCGGGCAACCAGGATGTTCACGTAAGGCGAGTCGCTGCCTTCGATGACCAGGGCGTCTTTCTCCGGGTTCAGCTTGGCTTCCAGCGCGTAGTTGGTGTTGATCAGGGCTGCATCGACCTGGGTCAGCACGCGTGGAATGGTGGCTGCTTCCAGCTCACGGAACTTCAGGCTTTTCGGGTTCTCGGCAACATCCTTCACGGTGGCCAGGATGTTCTTGTTGTCCTTGAGCTTGATCACGCCGGCCTTGTCCAGCAGCAGCAGCGCGCGGCCGCCGTTGGTGGCGTCGTTGGGTATGACCACGGTGGCGCCGGAGGACAGCTCGTCCAGCTTCTTGATCTTGGTCGAGTACACGCCCAGCGGCTCGATGTGCACGCCAGCCACGCTCACCAGGTTGGTGCCCTTGGCCTTGTTGAACTCATCCAGGTACGGCTGGTGCTGGAAGAAGTTGGCGTCCAGGCGCTTTTCGGCAACCTGCACGTTCGGCTGGATGTAGTCGGTGAATTCCTTGACCTTCAGCTCCACGCCCTCTTTCGCCAGTGCAGGTTTGACGAAGTTGAGGATTTCGGCGTGCGGCACCGGGGTGGCGGCGACAGTCAGCGATTCGGCGTGGGCCGAGAAGGCCGCGACAGCGGCGACAACAGCAAGCAGCTTCTTCATTGATCACTCCTTGTGAGGGCCGCGACGG
The DNA here is from genome assembly GCF_036858055.1 of Pseudomonas sp. SF2. Classification (NCBI taxonomy): domain Bacteria; kingdom Pseudomonadati; phylum Pseudomonadota; class Gammaproteobacteria; order Pseudomonadales; family Pseudomonadaceae; genus Pseudomonas; species Pseudomonas sp. SF2. Next base: position 288,317 of record NZ_JAMBDI010000007.1, read on the forward strand.
CCCCCGAACGGGGGTTACTTACGGGAAAAATGCACGACCAGTTTGTCGCCCACGCTCTGCAGGACTTGAACCAGTACCAGCAACAGCACCACGGTGACGACCATCACGTCGGTCTGGAAACGCTGGTAGCCGAAGCGGATGGCCAGGTCACCCAGGCCGCCGGCACCGACCACACCGGCCATGGCGGTGTACGACACCAGGGTGATGGCGGTTACGGTAATGGCCGCGAAGATGCCCGGGCGGGCCTCTGGCAGCAGCGCGTTGGTGATGATCTGGCGGGTGGTGGCGCCCATCGACTGGGTGGCTTCGATAATGCCGCGGTCCACTTCACGCAGGGCGGTTTCCACCAGGCGCGCGAAGAACGGTGTGGCACCTACCACCAACGGCGGAATGGCGCCGGCGACGCCCAGCGAAGTGCCGGTGATCAGCACGGTGATCGGGATCATCACGATCAGCAGGATGATGAACGGCAGCGAGCGCAGGACGTTGACGATCAGCGACAGCAGCGCGTAGACGCCCTTTTGCTCGAACATCTGCCGCGGCCCGCAGAGGAACAGCAGCACGCCCAGGGGCAGGCCCAGCAGCACGGTGAAGAACAGCGAGCCGAACAGCATGATCATGGTATCGACGCTGGCCAGCCAGATTTCGGCCCAGTCGACGTTGGCGAAGAAATTCAGGGCGTCCATCAACGCAGTACCTCCATATGTACGTCAGCTGCCTTGAAGCGGGCGAACGCCGCTTCCATGTCACCGCCGATCAGGGCGAGGGTGAGCTGGCCATAGGGGACATCCTTGATGCGGTCGATACGCCCGGCGAGGATGCTGTAGTCCACACCGGTTTCGCGGGCCACGGTGCCCAGCAGCGGCGCGTAGGTGGCGTCGCCCTGGAAGGTCAGGCGCACGATACGGCCTGGTACGTGGGCGAAGTCGTCACGCTGCTCGCCTTCGTCGACCTGCTCGTCTTCCTGGACGAAGCGCTTGGTGGTGGGGTGCTGCGGGTGCAGGAACACCTCGGCCACCGAGCCTTGTTCGACGATCTGGCCCGCGTCCATCACTGCCACGCGGTCGCAGACCCGGCGGATCACGTCCATTTCGTGGGTGATCAGCACGATGGTCAGTTTCAGCTCACGGTTGATTTCGGCCAGCAATTGCAGGACCGAGGCCGTGGTTTGCGGGTCGAGGGCGCTGGTGGCCTCGTCGCACAGCAGGATCTTCGGGTTGGTGGACAGGGCGCGGGCGATGCCGACGCGCTGCTTCTGGCCGCCAGACAGCTGCGCCGGGTACTTTCTGGCATGGTCGGAAAGGCCGACACGGGCCAGCAACTCGGTCACGCGCTTGTCGATTTCGCTGCGCGACAGCTCGCCGGCCAGGGTCAGTGGCAGGGCGACGTTGTCGGCGACGGTCTTGGAGGCCAGCAGGTTGAAGTGCTGGAAAATCATCCCGACCTGCTGGCGGAAGCCGCGCAGCTGGCTGGCGTTGAACGCGGTAACGTCTTCGCCATCGACGATGATCTTGCCGCCGGAGGGCTCTTCCAGGCGGTTGATCAGACGCAGCATGGTGCTCTTGCCGGCGCCGGAATGGCCGATCAGGCCGAACACCTGGCCATCTTCGATGGTCAGGCTGGTCGGATTCAGTGCGGGGATTTCCCTACCGGCGACGCGGTAGGTCTTGTGTACCTGTTGGAACTCGATCACGTAGCGAACCTTGTGGGGCGCATGGAATTTGGGTCAGCGGTTAGCTGGGGTCGCGCATTTTAGCCTTTTCCCATAGCTGTTCTTAGCATTTATTTCGTAATGCACCAATCCTTCGGGCATATCGCGACAACCGGTAATTCTGATTGAACGCTCGGCAAAGCGCTCCGGTCACTACCTGAACAAGCCCGAACGGGCACGCCTGTAGACTGATGAGGAGAGCCGACCATGCCCAGCAAGAACACGGACGCGCCAAAGCACAGCGAGGCCGCCGGCACCCAGACCCCGGACCGGGCCAATACCAACGCCAAGTTGCAAAGCCTGGAGGCTGACCGCAGCGATGCCACAGGCCGTGCGTTGCGTACCAATCAGGGGGTGCGCATCGCCGACAACCAGAACACGCTGAAGGCCGGTGACCGAGGCCCCTCGCTGCTCGAAGATTTCATCATGCGCGAGAAGATCACGCACTTTGACCACGAGCGCATCCCGGAGCGCATCGTGCATGCGCGAGGGACGGGAGCGCATGGCTATTTCCAGAGCTATGGCAACCACGCCGAGCTGACCAAGGCTGGCTTCCTGCAGGACCCGGAGAAAATCACGCCCGTTTTCGTGCGATTTTCCACGGTGCAAGGCCCGCGTGGCTCAGCCGATACCGTGCGCGACGTGAGGGGTTTTGCGGTCAAGTTCTACACCGACGAAGGCAACTTCGATCTGGTGGGCAACAATATGCCGGTGTTCTTCATTCAGGATGCAATCAAATTCCCGGATTTTGTCCACGCAGTAAAGCCGGAGCCGCACAACGAGATCCCGACCGGTGCCTCGGCCCATGACACCTTTTGGGATTTCGTCTCGCTGGTCCCGGAGTCTGCCCATATGGTCATGTGGGCAATGTCGGACCGTGCGATCCCGCGCAGCTTGCGGATGATGGAAGGTTTCGGGGTGCATACCTTCCGCCTGATAAATGCCCAGGGTGTGGCCAGTTTCGTCAAGTTCCACTGGAAACCGCGCCAGGGCGTGCATTCCCTGCTATGGGACGAAGCACAGAAGCTGGCCGGCAAGGACGCTGATTTCCAGCGACGCGATTTGTGGGAGGCTATCGAGACCGGCGATTACCCGGAATGGGAACTGGGCGTACAGATCGTGCCGGAAGCGGACGAGCACAAGTTCGACTTCGACCTGCTGGACCCGACCAAGATAATCCCGGAAGAGTTGGTGCCGGTTACACCATTGGGCAAGATGGTCCTGAACCGCAACCCGGACAACTTTTTCGCCGAAGTGGAACAGGTGGCGTTCTGCCCGGCCCATATCGTACCGGGCATCGACTTTACCAACGACCCGTTGCTGCAGGGGCGGCTGTTCTCCTACACCGACACCCAGCTTAGCCGCATGGGTGGGCCCAACTTCCATCAGATCCCGGTCAACCGCCCCGTCGCTCCCAATCACAACAACCAGCGCGACGCCCTGCATCAGCATGTGGTGCACAAGGGGCGCGCTTCTTACGAACCAAACTCCATCGATGGCGGCTGGCCAAAGGAAACCCCACCTGCCGCACAGGATGGTGGTTTCGAGAGCTTTCAGGAACGCATCGATGCGCACAAGATCCGCCAGCGCAGCGAGTCGTTCGGTGACCACTTCTCGCAGGCGCGGCTGTTCTTCCAGAGCATGAGCCCGACCGAGCAGCAGCACATCATCAAGGCCTACAGCTTTGAGCTGGGCAAAGTGGAACGTGAGACGATTCGTGCTCGGGAAGTGAATGAAATTCTTGCCAATATCGACTTGAAGCTGGCGGCTGCGGTGGCTGCCAACCTCGGCTTGCCTGCGCCGAGTGCAGGCACGGTGCAAGTGAAGGGTAGCCAGCTTGCGCAGTCGCCTGCCCTGAGCCAGATGAACCACCCGGGCTCGGTTGGCATCAAGGGCCGCAAGATCGCCGTACTGGTGACAGATGGCGTAGACGCTGGCAGCGTGGACAAGCTGGTCAAAGCCCTGGAAGCACACAGTGCCCGACCATTGCTCCTTGGGCCGACCTCAGCACCGGTGAAGGCTGCGGACGGCAAGCAACTACCGGTGGATGCTTCCATGGAAGGGATGCCCTCGATCATGTTTGACGGGATTGTCGTGCCTGGGGGCAAGGCTTCGACCGATGCGCTGGCGGCCAGCGGTTTGGCCAAGCATTTTCTGCTGGAGGGCTACAAGCACCTGAAGGCGATGGTGTTGACCAAAGAGCTTTTGGGCAGCTTGGGGCTGAAAGAAGACAAGGGGTTGCTGCTGGGAGATGAGCAGAAGACCGTGGATGCCTTCGTCAAAGCGGTAGAAGGGCATCGAGTGTGGGAGCGGGAGGCGGCTGCGGAGGCTGTGCCGGCCTAAGGGGCTGCTTTGCAGCCCATCGCGACACAAGGCCGCTCCTGCAGGAGATCGCATTCCCTTGCAGGAGCGGCCTTGTGTCGCGAAAGGGGCGCGCAGCGCCCCCAGATTCTTAACGCTGATGCGGAACCAGAACCACCTGCGCCGGCAGCGACCGCTGAATCTCGTGCTTCTGCTTCAACTCGAACCCGCTGTCGATCTTGCGCACGCGCTTCTCCAGCAAGGTCTTCAGCCAAGGCGCATCCTCGGTGCGCGGCACCTGGAACACCACGTCGCACTGGTAGCTCACCACATCGGCGGCAATGTCATCCAGCTGGCGGCGCATGGCGCGGCTGTCGGTGGTCTTCAAGGCCACCACGGTGCTCGGTGCGGACGGGTCGATGATGCGCGCCTTGGGCTTGGCCTCGGCCGCTTTCAACGCCGCTTCCGCCTTCTCCAGCTCGGCCTTGCGCGCCTGGGTCACGGCATCGCCACCGGTCACCGCCGGGGCCTGCGGCATCAGCGCGCGGGCACGGGCCAGGGCGGTGGCGGCAGCATTCACATCACCCTTTTGCAGGAAGATCTGGCTGCGTTGCAGGTAGGCTTCGGCGAGCTGGCGCTGGTATTGCACCAGGCGCGCGTCATCGGGCGCCTGGGCTTGCAGGGCTGCCAGCTGGTCCTCGGCGGTGGCCAGCTCGTTGCTGGCAATGTTCTGTTGCAACTGCTGCCAGGCATCGGCTTGGGCAGGTGCGGTGGCCTGTTCGACCGGCGCGCTGGAACACGCGACCAGGAACAGGGAAAACGCGGCAACAAGCAGATAACGGAAGGCGAACGGCTTCATTCCTGCGACTCTCTATTTGCGCAAAAAGCGAGCAAGTCTACACCCAGGTGCGCACGCTCGAAAACAAGTCTTACAGACCCTTTACGTGCGAAAAGGTTGCAGGGCGCGCCTTCACGCGCCCTGTTTTTCAGCGTTTGGGCAGGGCCAGGCTCAGCAAGAATAGCACTGCCGCGCAGACCACGATCGACGGGCCGGCGGGGGTGTCCTTGAACCAGGACATGGCCAGGCCGCCGCATACCGCGGTCACGCCCAGCAGGCTGGCGCCCAGGGCCATCTGCTCGGGAGAGCGGGCGTGACGCTGCGCCGCAGCAGCGGGGATGATCAGCAGCGAGGTGATCAGCAACACGCCGACGATCTTCATGGCCACGGCAATCACCACCGCGATCAGCAGCATCAGCGCCATGCGCAGGCCGGCCACCGGCAGGCCTTCGACCATGGCCAGCTCCTCGTGCACGGTGACTGCCAGCAAAGGCCGCCACAGCGCAGCGAGCAGCAGCAGGACCAGCGCGCTGCCGCCGAGGATCCAGCCCAGGTCGGTGGTGCTGATGGCCAGCAGGTCGCCGAACAGGTAGGCCATCAGGTCGATGCGCACATCGTGCATGAAGCTCAGCACCACCAGGCCCAGCGACAAGGTGCTGGGGGCGAGGATGCCGAGCAGGGTGTCGGAGGCCAGCGGTTGGCGTTGTTGCAAGGTCACCAGCAAGATCGCCAGCAACAGGCAGCCCACGGTTACCGCCAGCGCCGGGCTGACGTCCAGGGCAAAGCCCAGGGCCACGCCGAGCAGCGCGGCGTGGGACAGGGTGTCGCCAAAGTAGGCCATGCGCCGCCACACCACGAAGGAGCCCAGTGGGCCGGCCACCAGCGCCAGGGACAAACCGGCAAGCAGGGCGTAGAGAAGAAAATCAGCCATGCTTGCAGTGCGCTCCGTGAACATGGGTGCCAGGGGCGACCACCGAGCCGTGCAGGTCGTGGCTGTGGTCGTGATGGTGATGGTAGATGGCCAGGCTCGGTGCTGCGGTCTGGCCGAACAGCTCGACGAATGCCGGGTCGCCGCTGACCTGCTCGGGGTGGCCCGAGCAGCACACGTGGCGGTTCAGGCACACCACCTGGTCGGTGGCGCTCATCACCAGGTGCAGGTCGTGGGAAACCATCAGCACGCCGCAACCGTGGCGGTCGCGCAGGCGGGTAATGAGGTTGTACAGCTCAGTCTGGCCGACCACGTCAACGCCTTGCACCGGCTCGTCGAGCACCAGCAGCTGGGGTTCGCGCAGCAGCGCGCGGGCCAGCAGCACGCGCTGCATCTCACCGCCGGAAATGGTCTGGATCGGGCTGTCGATGACCTGTTCGGCGCCTACCTCCTGCAACGCCGCCAGGGCTGCCGCACGGTCTACACCGGGCACCAGGCGCAGGAAGCGCAGCACCGACAGCGGCAGCGTGGCATCGACCTGGATCTTTTGCGGCATGTAGCCAATGCGCAGTTTCGGCTTGCGCCATACCTTGCCGCGGTGCGGCTTGAGCAGACCGAGCACGGCGCGCACCAGGGTGGTCTTGCCCGCCCCGTTCGGGCCGATCAGGGTGACGATCTGGCCGGGTGCGACCGACAGGTCGATGCTGTCGAGCACCGCCTCGCCGCCGAAGGTGACGCCGACCTGCTCCAGGCGGATCAGTGCATCGCTCATGCCGCGCTCCGGCAATTGCTGCACAGGCCAACCACTTCCACCGTCTGGGTCTCGACCGTGAAGCCCACGCCCTTGGCGCTGCTGATGATGGCTTCGCTGATGCTCTCCTGTTCCAGCTCGATGGCCACATGGCAGGCCCGGCAGATCAGGAACTGGCCCTGGTGCAGGTGTTCCGGGTGGCTGCAGCCGATGAAGGCGTTGAGCGAGGCGATGCGGTGCACCAGGCCGTTTTCCAGCAGGAAGTCCAGGGCGCGGTATACCGTGGGTGGCGCGGCGCGGCGGCCGTCCTGCTCACTGAGCACGGCGAGGATGTCGTAGGCGCCCAGCGGCTTGTGGCTTTGCCACACCAGTTCCAGCACTCGACGACGCAGCGCGGTCAGGCGCAAGCCCTGGCGGGTGCACAAGGCGTCGGCTTCAGCCAGTGCGCTGTGTACGCAATGGGAGTGATCGTGAGGACGGTTGGCCAGCGGCGTGATGGACATGGGCAGCGACGGTTCTGGATGGAGACGTTATTATGTTACCTGTTTCTGATGACTCGAGTATTCACCGTGTCCCGATTCCTAGTCCTTTTTGTCGCTTTCATCGCATTTTCCGCCCAGGCCGACGTACGCGTGCTGACCAGCATCAAACCCCTGCAGCAGATTGCCGCCGCCGTGCAGGACGGTGTTGGCAGCCCGGAGGTATTGCTGCCGCCGGGCGCTTCGCCGCATCACTATGCACTGCGCCCGTCCGACGTTCGGCGAGTGGGTGATGCCGACCTGCTGTACTGGATCGGCCCGGACATGGAAGGCTTCCTGCCGCGGGTACTGGGCAATCGCAGCAAACCCACGGTGGCCGTGCAGTCGCTGCCGGGCATGAAGCTGCGCCACTTTGGCGAGGACAGCCATTCCCATGAGGAAGAAGACCACGACGACCATGACCACGACCACCGCCCGGGCAGCCTGGACGCGCATCTGTGGCTATCGTCGGTCAACGCGCGGGTAATCGCGGCGAAAATGGCGGCTGACCTGGCGCAGGTCGACCCGGCCAATGCGGCGCGCTACCAGAGCAACCTGAAGGCCTTCGACGAACGCCTGGACGCACTGGATGGGCGGATCAAGGCGCGGGTGGCCGGGATTGCCGGCAAGCCGTACTTCGTGTTCCACGAAGCGTTCGACTATTTCGAGGCCGAGTATGGCCTGAAGCACACCGGGGTGTTCAGCGTGGCGTCCGAGGTGCAACCGGGTGCGCAGCACGTGGCAGCCATGCGCAAGCGCCTGCAGGAAGTAGGCAAGACCTGTGTGTTCAGCGAACCGCCACTGCGGCCGCGACTGGCCGAGACCCTGACAGCAGGGCTGCCGGTGCGCCTGGCCGAGCTGGATGCCCTGGGCGGTACCGACCCGGTGGATGGCAAGGGCTATGAACGCTTGCTGGAGAAGCTGGGTGGCGACCTGGTTGGGTGTCTGGAGCAGCTGTAAGCCTGTGCCGGCCTCTTCGCGGGTAAACCCGCTCCCACAGGGATAGCGCCAGCCTCACGCCTGTCACCGTACCTGTGGGAGCGGGTTTACCCGCGAAGAAGCAGACACGCTCTAGAGGGCGAAGGGCAGGTGCAAAGCCACCTGCTGGCGCTGCGCCAGGCGCACTTCGAACTCGCTCGGGTCATGGATCATCACATCCATCCCGGCAAACGATTCCGCCGCAATCAGGCGCGACAGCCAGAAGCGCACGCAACCCACGCGCAGCATCTCCGGCCACAGCTCGGCCTCGGCCGCGGTAAACGGCCGCAGCGCCGCATAGGCCGCCAGCAGTGCCTGGGCGCGCGGCACATCGATCGCGCCGTGTTCATCCAGGCACCAGTCGTTCACGGTGATGGCGATGTCATACAGCATCGGCCCGGAACAGGCGTTGTAGAAGTCGATCACACCGGTCAGATGGGTGCCTTCGAACATCACGTTGTCGCGGAACAGGTCGGCATGCAGGTTGGCCCGTGGCAGGGCAAGGATCTGTGCCTTGTGCGCGCTGATTTCATCCAGCGCCGGCTGCAGCAGCGTGGCTTGCTCGGCGGTAAGGCGCGGCAGCAGCTCGGCACCCGAGGCCAGCATCCAGTCCAGGCCGCGGTCGGTGCGGCGCTCGATGATGTGCTCGCGGGTGGCCAGGTGAATGTGCGCCAGCAGTTCGCCAACCTGTGCGCAGTGCTGGGCGTTCGGTGCCTTGATGTGCTTGCCCGACAGCCGTGGCTGCAGCAGCGCCGGCTTGCCGCACAGCTCGCGCAGGCCGTTGCCGTCGCGGTCACGTATCGCGTAGGGCACTGGCATGTCGGCAGCGTGCAGGGTGTCGAGCAGTTCGATGAAGAACGGCATGTCCTCGCTGGGCCCGCGCTCGATCAGCGTCAGGACGAACTCCCCCTGTTCGAGGCTGACGAAGAAATTGCTGTTCTCGGTGCCGGCGGCGATGCCCTGGAAATCGAGCAGACGACCCAGCGCGTACGGCGCCAGAAAGGTTTCCAGCTCAGGCCGGGTCACGGGGGTGAAAACTGACATGATGAAAATTTGCCCATACGGGCACTTCCGCCGGGAAGTGCCGGGTTGATGTGAACGGTGCGCGTCAGATTACCACTCGAAGATCTTCCAGGACGGAATCAGCATGTCCGGCTGGTCGGATCGAATGAAATTGCCATCAGAGCCATCGGCGCGTACCAGGAAATAAGGCTTGCCGTTTTTCGGCGTGATCTTGATCGCATACAGGAAGCCGTTCTGCCGGTACTCCTGGATGGTTTTGTCGCCTTCCGTGCGAATGGTCACCTCGGGATCGGCCGAGGGGGCGTCGTCCGCCGCCAGGGTGACGACTGGCATGGTTGCCAACAGACCGAGCAGTAACAGGCGATTGAGTGTACGCATGATAACCTTGTCCCTTTGTCGTCAATGATTCTGGCTATTCTAGCGCCGGACCCGTCGAAAAGGTTGATTCTGCTCATGAGCCAAGCGCCCCTCGTCCTGGTGGACGGTTCCTCCTACCTGTACCGCGCCTTTCACGCGCTGCCGCCGCTGACCACCTCCAAGGGCATGCCGACCGGCGCGGTGAAGGGGGTGCTGAACATGCTCAAGAGCCTGCGCAAGCAATACCCCGACAGCCTGTTCGCGGTGGTGTTCGATGCCAAGGGCGGTACCTTCCGCGATGCCATGTTCGCCGAATACAAGGCTAACCGCCCGAGCATGCCGGACGACCTGCGGGTGCAGATCGAGCCGCTGCATGCCAGCGTCAAGGCGCTGGGCTACCCGCTGCTGTGCGTCGAAGGGGTCGAGGCCGACGACGTGATCGGCACCCTGGCGCGCAGCAGTGCGGCCCTGGGCCGGCCGGTCATCATCTCGACCGGTGACAAGGACATGGCGCAGCTGGTGGACGGGCACATTACCTTGGTCAACACCATGACCGGAAGCGTGCTGGACGTGGCCGGCGTGCACGAGAAATTTGGCGTCGGCCCGGAACACATCATCGACTTCCTGGCACTGATGGGCGACAAGGTCGACAACATCCCCGGCGTACCGGGTGTGGGCGAAAAAACCGCAGTGGGCCTGCTGACCGGCATCGGCGGCGGCCTCAGTGACCTGTACGCCAACCTGGACAAGGTCCCGACGCTGGCCATTCGTGGTGCCAAGACCCTGCCGGCCAAGCTGGAGGAGCACCGCGACGCGGCGTTCCTGTCCTATGAGCTGGCTACCATCAAGGTCGATGTGCCCCTGGACATCGAAGTAGATGCCCTGGTGTGCGGCGAGCCGGACCGTGAAGCGTTGCTGGCGCTGTACACCGAGATGGAGTTCAAGAGCTGGGTCGCCGAGGTGCAGCGCGACGCGGCCAAGGCCGGTGACGACATCGCGCCGGTCGCGGAGCCGGCGGCCAAGGTCGAGCCCAGGTACGAAACCATCCTCGACCAGGCCCGTTTCGACTTCTGGCTGGAGAAGCTGCGCCAGGCGCCACTGTTCGCCTTCGACACCGAGACCACCGGCCTGGACGCCCAACAGGCGCAGCTGGTCGGCCTGTCGTTCTCTGTCGATCCCCATGAAGCGGCCTATGTGCCGCTGGCCCATGACTATGAAGGGGCGCCGGTTCAACTGGACCGCGCCGCCGTACTGCTGGCGCTGAAGCCGCTGCTGGAAGACCCGGCCAAGGCCAAGGTCGGGCAGAACGCCAAGTACGACATCAACATCCTCGCCAACGGCTCCCCCGCCATCGAAATGCGCGGCGTGGCCTACGACACCATGCTCGAGTCGTACGTGCTGAACTCCACCGCCACCCGTCACGACATGGACAGCCTGGCGCAGAAGTACCTCGACCACACCACCATCGCCTTCGAGGACATCGCCGGCAAGGGCGCCAAGCAGCTGACGTTCAACCAGATCCACCTGGACAAGGCCGGCCCCTACGCCGCCGAAGACGCCGACATCACCCTGCGCCTGCACCACGCGCTACAGGCGCGCCTGGCGCAGACGCCGAGCGTGCAGCCGGTGCTGATGGACATCGAGATGCCGCTGGTGCCGGTGCTGGCCAAGATCGAGCGCCAAGGGGCGCTGGTCGATGCCGCGCTGCTGCAGGTGCAGAGCGGTGAGCTGGGGGTGAAGATGGCCGAGCTGGAGCAGCGTGCCTATGAGCTGGCCGGAGAGGAGTTCAACCTTGGCTCGCCCAAGCAGCTGGGCGCGATCCTCTACGACAAGCTGGGCATGCCGGTGCTGAGCAAGACCACCAAGGGCCAGCCATCCACGGCAGAAGCGGTGCTCGACGAACTGGCCGAGCAAGGCTACCCGTTGCCGGAGGTACTGATGCAGTACCGCAGCCTGAGCAAGCTCAAGAGCACCTACACCGACAAGCTGCCGGGGCAGATCAACCCGCGCACCGGGCGTATCCACACCTCCTACCAGCAGGCGGTGGCGGCCACCGGCCGGCTGTCGTCGAGCGATCCGAACCTGCAGAACATCCCGATCCGTACTGCCGAAGGCCGGCGCATCCGTCAGGCCTTCATTGCCAGCCCGGGCTACAAGCTGCTGGCGGCGGACTACTCGCAGATCGAGTTGCGCATCATGGCCCACCTGGCCAAGGACGAAGGGTTGCTGCATGCGTTCCGCAATGACCTGGACGTGCACCGTGCCACGGCGGCGGAAGTGTTCGGCGTGGCGTTGGCCGACGTCACCACTGACCAGCGCCGTAGCGCCAAGGCCATCAACTTCGGCCTGATCTACGGCATGAGCGCCTTTGGCCTGGCCAAGCAGATCGGCGTCGACCGCAAGCAGTCGCAGGACTACATTGACCGCTATTTTGCTCGCTACCCGGGCGTGCTGGCCTACATGGAGCGCACTCGCGCCCAGGCGGCGGAGCAAGGCTTTGTCGAAACCCTGTTTGGCCGCCGCCTGTACCTGCCGGATATCAATGCCAAGAACCCGGCCCTGCGCAAAGGCGCCGAGCGCACGGCGATCAACGCGCCGATGCAGGGCACGGCGGCTGACATCATCAAGCGGGCCATGGTCAATGTGGATAACTGGCTGACCGAGAGCGGGCTGGATGCCCGGGTGATCCTGCAGGTACACGATGAACTGGTGCTGGAAGTGCGCGAGGACCTGGTGGCGCAGGTGAAAGATGAAATTCGCCAGCACATGAGCCGGGCTGCGCAGCTGGATGTGCCGCTGCTGGTCGAGGCAGGAATTGGTGCGAACTGGGACGAAGCTCACTGATCGAGCGGGGAAAGCTGGGCAGGATCCGTGACATGGGGACGCGGGTCCTGGCTCCGCTCAGTGCCAGTGGTGCTGAGGTTTCATGAAACTATCGCAAATAGTTTTCAGGGCTTTGGAACTTAACCGGTGAAGCGGAACTCAGAGTAACTGAATGGCTGGTGAAGCCTTTCGATGCTCCTATGTTGTGTTAAGTGTTGGCAGATATCTGGACCCCGCCCTAGCGGTCCGGACTTGGACCCCGAACTTCTCCCTCCCCATACGAAGTCCGGGGTTTTTTTTGCCCGGAATTTGCCTTGAGTCTGGTGAAGGAACACTGTGGGAGCGGGCGCGCCCGCGAACCTGGGCGAAGCCCAGGCCATGCTCCGCGCTGGATTCTTCGCGGGCATGCCTGCTCCCACAGGTTGAGCAAACCTTCAAATGACTGGCTTGTCTTCCAGCTCCATCCAGTCCGCCAGCACCCGGTAGGCCTCTTCCACGCCCAGGCGCTTGGGCGCCGAGAACAGCTGGATGGTCACGCCATCGCCCCAGCCCTTGCGGATTTCCGATTGCACCTTGAGCAGGGTGTTCTTGCCTGCGCCGTGGGTCAGCTTGTCGGCCTTGGTCAGCAGGATGTGCATCGGCATGCTGCTGGCCTTGGCCCAATCGAGCATCATCTTGTCGAAGTCGGTCATCGGGTGGCGCACATCCATCATCAGGATCACGCCACGCAGGCACTCCCGGCTACCCAGGTAGGCTTCCAGGTGTTTCTGCCAGTGCTGCTTGAGCGGAATCGGGACTTTTGCATAACCGTAGCCAGGCAGGTCGACCAAACGCCGTTCATCGTCCAGACTGAAGAAATTCAACAGCTGGGTGCGCCCGGGGGTTTTCGAGGTGCGCGCCAGGCTGGCATGAGTCAGGGTATTGAGGGCGCTGGATTTGCCGGCGTTGGAGCGGCCGGCGAAAGCCACCTCGTAACCCTGGTCGTCCGGGCATTGTTCGACCTTGGCAGCGCTGAGGGCGAATTTGGCTTTCTGGCAGAGGCCGAGGATGGGGTTCTTGACTTGCATGGGATATCCGATGTGGGTGTTGCCTGACTCTTTGGGCCCGAGCCTGGCAAGCGGTGTCGTTTCCGTTTGGATGGCGGAAGTATATAATGCCCCAGTTTTTGTGTGCTCATTCTCCCGGCGAAGGAGAACGGGCATGGGGTGTCGAACAATAGCTCGCGCAACAGAACGCAGCGCGGCCCCCAACCCTGAAGGTCGTTCCGCATGGCGAAATGGCTGCTTGCTGTCGGTATGTTCCTGCCGGTTTTCAGCGCACAGGCTACACAGGATCCCGAGGTGTTGTACAACCGCACGTGTGCGGCCTGTCACACCGGGCAGTTGCCACAGGCACCCAGGCAGGGTGACCGGGCAGCATGGGAGCCACGGCTGGCGCAAGGCATGGATGTACTGGTGAAGCACGTGACCCAGGGTTTCAAGGCTATGCCGCCGCGTGGATTGTGCATGGACTGCAGTGCCGAGGACTACCGTTTGGTCATCCTTTGGATGAGTGGCAGTCCCGATACATAACATTTCACCCTTAGCCGTGTTGGATTAGCTGATGAACAAACTAGTCGTGAGTCTGCTGTTGACCCTGGGTGTCGCAGGTGCGGCCACTGCTGCGCAACCCGTCAAAGGCGATGCCGCCGCCGGCCAGGCCAAGACGGCCGTCTGTGGCGCCTGCCACAACCCCGACGGCAACAGCCTGGCACCGAACTTCCCGAAACTGGCCGGCCAAGGCCAGCGCTACCTCGAAAAACAATTGCACGATATCAAGTCGGGCAAGCGTACCGTGCTGGAGATGACCGGCATGCTGGCCGCATTCAGCGACCAGGACCTGGCCGATATCGCCGCCTACTTCTCCAGCCAGAAAGGCAGCGTGGGCGCGGCCGATCCCAAGCTGGTCGAACGTGGCCGGGCGCTGTTCAACGGCGGCGACCTGGAAAAAGGCATGCCCGCCTGCACCGGCTGCCACTCGCCGAACGGCGCCGGCATCGCCCTGGCCGGCTTCCCGCACCTGGGCGGGCAGCACGCGCAGTACGTGACCAAGCAGCTCACCGACTTCCGCGAAGGCAACCGCACCAACGATGGCGATGCCATGACCATGCGCACCATCGCCGGCAAGCTGAGCAACCACGACATCGAGGCGTTGGCCAGTTACATCCAGGGCCTGCACTGAGGCCATTACAGGCGGCGCATTAACTTTCAGTTAATGTTGTAGGCCAATGATGAAAGGGCGGCCGGACCGCCCTTTTTTCCGTCCGCAGCCGTTACACTACAGAACTCGGCCCCTTCCCGGCCTGTCTCAGTACAGGTCGCGTCGTGGCGACAATGACTGCCCAGGAGTAAAGCATGCGTAAACTGATTCTCAGCGCCGCGCTGGTCGCTGCCAGCGTATTCGGTATGACTGCCGTCCAGGCCGCCGAGCCTGTTGCCGGCAAGGAATACCTCGAGCTGAGCAACCCTGTTCAAGTTTCCGTGCCTGGCAAGATCGAAGTGGTCGAGCTGTTCTGGTACGGCTGCCCACACTGCTACCACTTCGAGCCAACCATCAACCCATGGGTTGAAAAGCTGCCCAAGGACGTCAACTTCAAGCGCGTACCGGCCATGTTCGGTGGCGCGTGGGACGCCCACGGCCAGATGTTCCTGACCCTGGAAGCCATGGGCGTCGAGCACAAGGTGCACGCCGCGGTGTTCGATGCCATCCAGAACCAGCGCAAGCGCCTGACCGACCCGCAGGACATGGCCGACTTCCTCGCCACCCAGGGCGTGGACAAGGACAAGTTCCTCGCCACCTTCAACTCGTTCGCCATCAAAGGCCAGGTCAACCAGGCCAAGGAGCTGGCGAAGAAGTACGAGATCACCGGCGTACCGAGCATGGTGGTCAACGGCAAATACCGCTTCGACCTGGGTACCGCCGGCGGGCCGGAAGGCGTACTGAACGTTGCCGACCAGCTGATCGCCAAGGAGCGCGCCGCTAAGTAAGCGGCGTAACCCATGCGCCGCTTCAGAACCGCGCGTGGCATTGGCTTGCACCAGCCGCAGGTCAACGAACATCACCTGCAGGCCCCGGGCCTGCCGGAGGATGGTCGCCTGCGGCTGCTCAGTTTCAACATCCAGGTGGGCATCAGCACCGAGCGCTACCGGCATTACCTGACCCGCAGCTGGCAGCACCTGCTGCCGCACAACGGTCGTGCCGGCAACCTGCAGAAGATTGGCCAACTGCTGGGCGACTTCGACCTGGTGGCCTTGCAGGAGGCCGATGGCGGCAGCCTGCGCTCGGGCTACGTCAACCAGGTCGAGCACCTGGCCCACCTGGGCGCCTTCCCCTACTGGTACCAGCAACTCAACCGCAACCTTGGGCGTTTTGCCCAGCACAGCAATGGCGTGCTCAGCCGCCTGAAGCCGCAGCTGCTCGAAGACCACCCGCTGCCCGGCCCGGCTGGGCGTGGTGCGATCCTGGTGCGTTTTGGCGAGGGTGAAGATGCGCTGATCGTGGTGATGATGCACCTGGCCCTCGGCGCCAAGACCCGCGCCCTGCAGCTGGGCTACATCCGCGAGCTGATTGGTGGCTACCGCCACCAGGTGCTGATGGGCGACATGAATACCCATGCCACCGACCTGCTGGAGCACTCGCCGCTGCGCGACCTGGGCCTGATTGCCCCGCAAGTCGAAGCCACCTTCCCCAGCTGGCGCCCACAGCGTTGCCTGGACCACATCCTGCTCAGCCCAAGCCTCACGCTGGAGCGTGTCGAGGTGCTGGCGCAGCCAATTTCCGACCACCTTCCCGTTGCTGTCGAGATTCGATTGCCTGATGCATTGACTGTGGATACGCTGCCGGTCCTGAGCTAATTGCCATCACCGTTTGCGGACCCGGGCATGACTGAAGACGCTGAGCGCTGGAAAGAGAAATACCTTAAAAGCATCGAGCAGCAGGAAAAGCTCGAGCGCCGTTGGGACGCCCGTCTCGACCTGCTGCGCCGCGGCCTGGTACGCAGCACCTTGGCTGCCGAAGGCAGTGACAAGGTGGTGGACCAGTGCATGAAGGAAATGCGCGAGGTCATCCGCAGCGACAACATGGACGCCGGCCTTGCCGGGCTGATTCCGCGTCTTGAGAAGGCGGTGCTGGACTCCGAACAGCGCCGGGAAACCCGCATGAACCAGGTCAGCGATGCGCTGATCGCGCTGGTCGGTCAACTGCAAGGCCTGCCGCTGCCAAACGATGTCTCGCGGCCGTTGAAAAAACTGGCGAAGAAGCTCGACGGCGGCGTGGCCCAGTCACGCGACCTGCCACCGTTGCTGGGTGAATTGAGCGGCTTGCAGGGCCGCGCGCTGTCAGCCTTGGGCAAATCGGGGGAAGATGCCCGGCCGGGGTTCTTGCAGCGTTTGTTCGGCAGCCGCGAGGATGACGTGCAAGGCGAGCCAGCGCTTGCGCCGCTGGCGTCGCCTGTTGCCGAGGCGCAGCCCTTGGCAGCACCGGGCAGTGTCGATGCCGACGATGTGGATGCGCTACAGCGGCTACCAGCCTTTCCAGCCTCTGTTGTCGAGGCCCCGGTAACGCCCAAGCCCGAGCTGGAGGCTGCTGGCCCCGCGTTGATCGAAACGGCCGAACTGTCGCCAGCCCCGCTGCCGCAGCCGCTACCGGACGATGTGCCAGCCCCGGAAGTTGCCGCCAGTGAGGCACCGGCTAAAGCACAACCGGTACAAACACTGGAAGAAACCTTCGGTGAAGACGGCCCTTATGCCCTGCCTTACGCGGTAGAGCCGCCCTACAGCCAGGTTGCTGCGCACATCGAGCAAACCCTGATCGGCCTGCTCGATGACCTCAGCCTGCCGGAGCGGCACAAGGCCCAGGCACTGAACATGCGCGAGCGGGTCGCCCGCGGCCTGAACTGGTATGAGCTGATCCCGGTGCTGGATGACCTGGCTGTGCTCATGCTGGCGATCACCGACAGCGGCCAGCACGAATTCGAAACCTACCTGCAGCAGCTCAACGAACGCCTGGAAGGTTTCCAGAGCCACCTGCACGAGGCCAGCGCCGGCCATGCCGATAACAGCTCGGCCGCCCGCGAGCTGGATACCCAGCTGCGTGAGCACGTCGATGGGCTGCAGAGCAGTGTGCAAGGTGCCGCCGATGTGGACAGCCTCAAGCACATTCTGGAAAACCGTCTGGAAGGCCTGCTGGTGACCATGGACGAGCACAAGCACGAGCGCGATCGCCGCGAGCAGGAGCTGGCCGGACGGCTGCAAGGGCTGTCGGAGCGGGTGGCGAGCATGGAGCAGGAGGCGCTCGGCTACCGCGAGCACCTGGAAGAGCAGCGCCAGAAAGCCCTGCTCGACCCCCTTACCGGCCTGCCCAACCGTGCGGCCTGGAGCGAGCGGGTCGAGCGCGAAATACTCGAATGGCAGGCGCACGGCGGTCATCTGGCGATGGCGATCCTCGACCTGGACCATTTCAAGCGTATCAACGACAGCTATGGGCACCTGGCCGGGGACAAGGTTTTGAAGATCGTCGCCGACCAGTTGCGCAAGCGCCTGCGCGGCCGTGATTTCATCGCCCGCTTTGGCGGCGAGGAGTTTGTCCTGCTGCTACCGCAAACCTCGCCGGCCGACGCCGCCCAGATAGCCGAGGTGCTGCGGGCCACGGTCGAGGCATGCCCGTTCCACTTCAAGGGCGAACGGGTAGTGATCACCACGTCCATCGGCCTGGGTGCATTCCGTTCCGGTGAGCGCGGTGACCAGGTGCTCAAGCGCGCGGATGCGGCGCTGTACCGGGCCAAGGAGTTGGGGCGCAATCGCGTCGAGCAGGCATAGCCGGCAGCCGCTGACTCGCGGCAAGCACGGTCATCGGGGAGCACGTTATACTGTAGCGCTCATTCGCTGAGGCTATTGACGTGCTTTCCACGCTTAAAAAAACCCTGGTCTCCTTCCTGTTGTTGTCTGTCGCTGGTTGCTCGACGGGCCTGCGCATCGACCGTAGCCATCCCTCGGTCAACCAGGACAACCGCATCCAGTTCGTTGTCCTGCACTACACCAATGCTTCACTGGAGCGTTCCCTGGCGTTGCTGACCCATGGCGAAGTCAGCAGCCATTACCTGATTGGTGATGGCCCGGCGACGGTGTACCAGCTGGTGGATGAAAGCCGCCGTGCCTGGCATGCCGGTGATAGCCAGTGGCAGGGGCGAACCTGGCTGAACTCCTCGTCCATCGGTATAGAAATCGTCAACCCAGGCTTCACCGACACGCCGAATGGCCGGGTCTGGCACCCTTACAGCGAAGCGCAGGTCCAGTCGCTGATCGCGCTGCTGAAGGACATCGTCAAACGTAACAACATCGAGCCACGGCACATCATTGGCCATAGCGATATCGCGCCGCTGCGCAAGCTGGACCCGGGGCCGCTGTTCCCGTGGAAGCGCCTGGCCGACGCCGGGCTGGGTGTCTGGCCGGATGCCAATGCCGTGGCACGGCAGCAGGCCTATTTCAGCGTCAACCCGCCAAGCGTTGGCTGGTATCAGCAGGAACTGGCGCGGTTTGGCTATGCGATCGAGCAGACCGGGGTACTGGATGTTGCCACCCGCCATGTGATCGCCGCGTTCCAGATGCGTTTCCGCCCACAGCGCTTCGATGGCATGCCGGATGCGCAGACGGCGGCGATGCTGCAGGTGCTCAACCGGATGCGTTGAGCCGTCAGCGAGGCTACGCGGCCCCTGTGGGAGCGGGCACGCCCGCTCCCACGGGGCCGCGTAGCGCTTGCAAATCGAGTTCTCTGCGACAGCGCAGTCTTGGCCGGTGGCCATCTCCCAACAAGCAAACGAAGCGCCAAACGGCGAAGGTGATTCCCGATTCAGTTGCTATACCTTAGTTATCAACTGGATGCCTTCGATGTCAGCCTTCATCGCCTTGCTGCGCCAAATTTTTTACCGTCCCTGGATGCTGGCCACATTGGCAGCACTGGCCAGCGCGGCACTGTTGCTCTCCGCCAGCATCGGCATTGCCCTGCAACAGATGAAGCAAAGCGAGAGTGCACAGATGAACGCCCAGGGCGAGCGCTTTCTTGAGCGCCTCGAGCAGGTGTTCGGCCAGTTGCGCGAAGGCGTCGACCTGCTGCAGGCGCAGCCCTTGCGCGGCTGCAGCCCGGCGATGCTGACGGCATTGCAGCAGGTAGGCCTGAGTTCACGCTTCATTTATGAAGCCGCTTACGTGGATGGTGATGTCGTCTGCTCCAACCGCGGTGATGAGCGCGCGTTCGAACCCCTGCGGGCCCCCGACATCCAGGGGCCGACCTACAGCTACTGGCTGAACACCACGACCGAACCGAACGAGAACCTAGCTGCGCTGATGCTGGGGCGGGGCAAGTTCGTGGTCTCCACCTCCCGTGGGCACCTGACCGATGTGGTCGACCTGCCTCCGGGCGGCAGCCTGGTGGTGGTGCTGGACAATGGCACCAGGGCTATCCCCGTACTGGGCCCGCCGCAGGTATGGCCGCCGCCCTCGGCCTGGTCGACCAGCCACAAGTCACTGCTCGAACTCAGCGACCGCCTGATCTACCGTATGCCGACCAAGTCACCGGACTACCAGCTGGTGCTGATTGCCCCCCGGGCGAGCCTGCCGTTGAGGATGAACGGCATGCTCTGGCTTCTGTTCCCCGGCAGTGTACTGGCGGCCTGCTGCATCGGCTGGCTGGTGCTGCAACTGATCCTGCAGCGGCGGTCAATGAGCTCCGAATTGCAGAATGCCTTGCGCCGTGGCGAGCTGCAGGTGCTCTACCAGCCGATATTCGAACTCGACAGCCGGCGCTGTGTGGGTGCCGAGGCCCTGGTGCGCTGGCGCCGCCCGGATGGCACCCTGACCAGCCCGGACCTGTTCATCCCGTTGGCGGAAAACACCGGGCAGATTCGCCAGATCACTGACTTTGTCCTGCAGCGTGTGCTGGAACAGCTAGGGCAACTGCTGCGCTCGCACCCCAACCTGTACATTTCGGTGAACCTGGCGGCCTGCGATGTGATGGTGCCGCGCATTGGCCGGGTGGCGGCGCGCTTGCTGGCTTTGCACCGGGTGGCGGCCAGCCAGATTGCCTTCGAAGTGACCGAGCGCGGCCTGATCGACGTGGTGGTGGCCCGCGACAACCTGCAGGCGCTGCGCGCGGTGGGGCATCAGGTGCTGATCGACGATTTTGGTACGGGTTATTGCAGCCTGGCCTACTTGCAGACCCTGCCGGTGGACTGCCTGAAGATCGACAAGGCCTTTATTGATGCCTTGGGGCATGACGCCGCCAGCAGCGGAGTGGCCCCGCATATCATCCGCATGGCTCATGACCTGCACCTGCGGGTGATTGCCGAAGGCATCGAGTGTGAAGACCAGGCGGTGCTGCTGAACAGCGAAGGGGTCAATTATGGCCAGGGCTGGCTGTTTGCCCGGCCATTGAATGCCCGGCAGTTTGCCGAACTGGTGACCCGCGGACGGCTGCCGCGGCGGGTTGAGCATTGAGCGATCCTGCGTCGGCCTCATTCAGACCGGCAGCGCCATGTAGAACTGGGTCCCCTGCCCCGGCCGGGAAAATACGCCCATGCGCCCGCCGTGCAGCTGCACGATCTCTTTGCACAACGCCAGCCCCAGCCCGGCGCCGCCTTTCTTGCGCCCTACCTGTACGAAGGGCTCGAAGATGCGCCCCTGCTGCCCATAGGCAATGCCTTCGCCGTTGTCCTCGACACTGATGATTACTCGCTCCGCATGCCGTCGTGCGTGCAGGCGGATGCGCCCGCCGTTGGCGGTATGGCGGATGGCGTTATTCAACAGGTTGTCCAGCACCCGGTCGAGCTGGGCGATGTCGGCCTGGATACGCGGTAGCGGCGGCTCCAGTTCCGTGATCAACTCGATCTGCTTGTGCGCCGCCGGTTCGGCAAAGCGCCGTTCTACACGCTCCAGCAGCTCGTCGATGGCGCAGGGGGTCAGGTCGAGCTTCTGCATCCCGCTCTGGTAGCGGCTGAAGTTGAGCAGGTCGTTGATCAACTGGGTCAGGCGCTGCATTTCCTCGCCGATGGTTTCCAGCAGGTCATGCTCGCGCGCCTCGGGCGGGAACTTGAGCCGCTCGCGCAACAGGCCGAAGGCCATGTGCATGCCGGTCACCGGGGTGCGCAGCTCGTGGGACGCGCGCAACACGAACTCGCTGCGCACGCGTTCGAAGGCTCGCTGCTCGGTGACATCGTGCAGCACCATCACCGCGCCAAGGATCGGCCCTTGCGGGTGGCTGACCGGGGTCAGGCTGTAGGCGAGCAGGCGCGTTTCGTCATCGACCTCCATGCTCAGGTCGTCCGGCTGGCGGTCGAGATTGCCGCCGCGCAGTACCTGGCGTAGCTGCTGTTCCAGCTCCGGGCGCTGCAGGGCTTCGGCCAGGCTGCTGCCCACACGGCTGTCGGTCCAGCCCAGCTGGCGCTGGGCAACCGGGTTGAGGTGCTCCAGGCGGCCCTGGCGGTTTATGATCAGCAGGCCATCGTCAATGCTGTCCAGTACGGCCTGCAAGCGTTGCTGGCCGGCCAGCAGCTCGTCAACGTTGGTGGCCTGGTGCTTGCGCAAGGCTTCTGCCATCAAGCCGAAGCGGCGGGTCAGCTGATTCAGTTCGGTGGCCTGGGTGACCGGCAGGGTGACATCGAAATTGCCCTTGCCCAGTTGGTCGGCCGCCTTGGCCAAGGCTTCGATCGGCTGGCCGAAGCGCCGGGCGATGTTGTGCGCGGTAATGAAGCCCAATACCAGCACCACCAGGCCCATCAGGCCAAGTACGCCACTGACCAGCAGGGCGTGGTCGCGGGTGTGCTCCTCGCTGCGGGTGATGTGTTCCAGGGCCTGCTTGTGGGAATCGATCAGGTCGGTGCGCACCTGGTTGAACGCGGCGCCCAGTGGCTGCTCCACGCCCATGCTACGGGCCGGCGCCGGGCTGTCGCGGTAGGCCTGGAGGAAGGCCTGGTAATTGCTGCTGGCCTTGCTGAAGCCGGTGCGTTCGCCGCCTTGTTCCAGCCCTTGGTTGAGCAGGACCTGGAAGTTGTCCTGCAGCAACCGCAGGCTCTCCGGGGAGGTCTGGTCATCGAGGATCAGGGTCATCTGTTCGCCTAGGTTCTGGCGCAACTTCAGCCCCACTTCCAGGGCGTGGGTGGTATCGCGCACCAGTCGCTGTTGCACTGTGGCCATCTGCAGCACACTGACCAGGCCCAGCAGCAGCCCGAGCAAAGCCACGGTGATCAGCGCCGAAATGCTGAGGAAAAGCCGCGTGCGCAGCTTCATGGGCGGCCACCTCACAGGTTGTACTGCTTACGTTTGCGGTACAGGGTGGAGGCATCGATCCCCAGGGTCTTGGCGGCCTGGTCCAGGGTGTCGCTGGCGGCCAGCACCGCGCCGATGTGGGCGCGTTCCAGCTCATCCAGGCTCAGCGCGGCGCCGACGCGCGGGGCGTTGCTTGCAGGCTGTTCGCCCATGCCCAGGTGGCTGATTTCCACACGTTCCTGCGGGCAGATGATGCTGGCCCGCTCCACCACGTTGCGCAATTCTCGAATGTTGCCGGGCCAGCGGTAGTTGAGCAGGGCCGTGCGGGCTTCGTCACTGAAGCCACGGGCAGGCCGGGCGTATTCCTTGACGAAGCGGGCGAGAAAGCGATCTGCCAGCGTCAGGATGTCTTCACTGCGCTCGCGCAGGGGCGGCAGGTGCAAGGTGATGACGTTCAGGCGATACAGCAGGTCTTCGCGGAAGCGGCTTTCGCGCACCATCTCTTCGAGGTTGAGGTTGGTGGCGGCGAGGATACGCACATCGGCGCGGCGGGTGACCGGGTCGCCGACGCGCTCGTATTCCTTGTCCTGGATGAAGCGCAACAGTTTGGGCTGCAAGGTCAGTGGGAAATCGCCGATTTCGTCGAGGAACAGCGTGCCCCCATCAGCCTGGCTGACTCGCCCCAGGGTGCTTTCGCTGGCACCGGTGAAGGCGCCGCGGGTGTGGCCGAACAACTCGCTTTCCATCAGCTCGGCGTTCAGCGACGGGCAGTTGATGGTCACGCAGGCTTTGCGCGCGCGCTTGCTCCAGCCATGGATGGCTCGGGCCAGCTCACCTTTACCTGTGCCCGACTCGCCCAGGATGAGGATGTTGGCGTCGGTGGTGGCGACCTGGCGGGCGGTTTCCAGCACCGCCATCATGGCCGGGCTGTGCGAGTCGAGGCCGTCTTTGGGTTTGCGAACCTCACCTTCCAGGGCCTCCAGGCGAGCGGAAAGCTGGCGCACTTCCAGCTGCTTGGCCGTAGCCAGGCGCAGCTGGTCGGGGCTGCACGGCTTGACCAGGTAATCGGCGGCACCGGCCTGGATCGCGTCCACCGCCGTGTCGATCGCCGAGTGCGCGGTGACAATCACTACTCGCATCCAGGGCGCCTGGATACGCATCTGCGCCAGCACATCGAGGCCGTTGTCTTCGCCTAGGCGCAAATCAAGGAAGCACAGGTCGAATACCTGGCGCTGCAGCAGGGTTTCGGCCTGGGCGGCGCTGTTGGCCGTGGACACGCTATAGCCTTCGTCTTCCAGGCAGTAGCGGAAGGTGCGCAGGATCGCGGACTCGTCATCCACCAGCAGAATGCGGCCTTGGTTATCCGGGGCTGACTCCATGTGCTGCGCTCCTTAAGGATAGATCTTCATTTAGTGTGGGAAAAATCGGGCAAGTTGCATGGTCAATTGTGAAGGAGCCCGTGCTTTGCATGCTAGCCAATGGCCAATCAACGCCTGGAGGCTGCGATATCCCGATGATTTCCTTAGAGGTCTACGGTGGCACATTGGTTGCGAGGAATTTTAGCTTTTGCTCTACAAAAGGAGGCACTGCCATGTCTTTTTCCATTCGCGCCGCCGTGTTGGCCGCCACCTTGCTGCCGGTTTTCACCCTGGCATTCGCCGGCCCGGTGCAGGACGCCCGCCTGGAGGGGGCACTGCAAACGGCCCTGTCGCTGAACCGCATGCTTGACCCATTTCGTATCGAGGTCGAGGTGAACGGCAAGCAGGCGCGGCTTTCCGGTGAGGTGGAGAACGAAGTCGAACGCCAGTTGGCCGAGCATGTGGCCTTGGCAACCCGTGGCATCGAGCAGGTGGACAACCAGCTGCGGGTCGATGCCCCGCTGGTGGAGCGCCCGCTGGCGCTGCGTGCCTACGCCCAGCGCCTGGAGGATGCCACCCTGGCCGCGGTGATCCGTGCGCGGCTGCTATGGAGCCGCGCCACCGAGAAGGCGCCTATAGATGTACAGAGCAGCGAAGGTGTGGTGACCCTGCGCGGCAAGGTCGACAGCGCCGAGGCCAAGGAGCTGGCCGGGGTGGTGGCGCGTACTACCGAGGGTGTGCACCTGGTCAACAACCTGGTCAGCCTCGATACCGCCGCCATGGCCAAGGCCCGGGAAGTCCCGGTGGGCGCGCCGACCGGGCCGCAACCGAGTGACAGCTGGATTATCGACAAGATCCAGAACAGCTACCGCTTCAGCCGCAATCTCGATGGCCCGAACCTGAAAGTGGCCAGCGAAGAGGGTTTGGTGCGGCTTTCGGGCGAGGTGGTCAGCAGCGAGCAGAAAACCATAGCCGTGGAGATCGCCCGGCAGATCATCGGCGTGCGTGGGGTGGATGCCGACCTGCTCAAGGTGGCGACCAAGGTCGAGGGCTGATCGTGCAATTCGCACGACGACCCGGGCGGCATCGTGCAGGATACGTCCTTGCCGGGTTTGCCGTATTTCCATAACTATCTGATTTAAAAGAATTTTATTGGAAGAAAAAGGCTGGCATGCAGGCTGCAGTTACCTGTTCAGGTTTGAACAAGAACTACAGCAGGAGGAGCAGGCATGAACCGCCAATCCGTCAACCGCTTGCAGAACGCCGCACTGCCCCTGCGCCAGATGCTGTCACTCGGCCTGGCGCTGTTGCTGACCTTGGCCGCTGGCCTCTTCTATTACAGCTGGCAGACCGCGCGCCTGGCCGAGCAAGTGGCGGCGCAGACCGCCCTGTTGACGCAGATTCAGGCAACCCGTGCCAACACTCTGGTCAGGGCCGCCGACCCGCTGCCTTCCGGCCAGGCCACTGCCTCCCCGGGCACCCTGGAAAATGTCGTACCCCAGGACCGCTGGGTGTTCTGACTCGCCGGACCGATTTCGATAAAGAAAGGAGAACCACCATGCTGAGCTGGGCTATCACTTTCCTCATCATCGCCATTGTCGCTGCCGTACTGGGCTTCGGTGGTATCGCGGGCGCTGCCACGGGTATCGCGAAGATTCTGTTCATTGTCTTCCTGGTGCTGTTCGTGGCCTCTTTCTTCTTTGGACGTGGACGAGGTTGAAGATGGGCAGTAAGCGTTGGACAGCCCTGGCTGCCGCCCTGTTACTGGGTGGCAGCGCGGTGGCGATGGCGGCCAATGACGGCCAGGTCCGGGTCGACCAGCTGCTCGGTTCGGACCCGGAGTACCGGGAAACCTGGCAGGACACGATCAAAGGCGAGGAACGCCTGCCCGATTGGGTGGTCAATCTGACCGGCAGTGCCCAGCAGCAGATGTCCGCCGTTACCGAAGACGGCGACAAGTACCTCGTCGGCCCGTTGTGCGAAGGCCAGGACAACTGCACCTACAAGCGCCTGATCGTGGCGTTCAGCTGGGACAAGGACGATGCCTACGGGATGCTCGTGGAGGTACCCGAAGGTTTGCCGAACGACAAGTCGCCCACCCGCCATGCGCAGTACCGCTGGCTGGGTGAGCCGGACGACGGCATGAAGGCGATGTTGAAGGAGCAGCTAAAGCGTGACCCGAACTGGTACTGAGGGTTTGCACCCGGTACGGATGAAAAGTCATGCACTGTCACGTAATAGAAGCTGAACCTTTCTATATTTCAGGCTTCTATGATGCGCCGCCCCGAGGAGGGGCAGCGCATGACCAAGGGGCCGGGCTGTTCTGATTGTTGCAGGATCGGAGTGGCCTAGGGGTACAGGGAGTGCCTCCAGCAATGGGCCGGGTCAGGAAAGGCGGAATCGGAAGTTTCAGGTCGGCGGTGTCATAGGGGCACCTGACCAGACCTGACTTCCGAGGAGCCATGTAGGAAACGTCTCTTCCCCTGCGCGATTTCCTCTTCGAGACACATTTTGTCTCGACCGTACATCCATTTTTTTTCGACCAACCCGGTGCTTGTACAAGTGGCATTTCAGCCATTCGGATTGTCGAACAGGCCATCTTCCTTGCCCTTTCCACTCTGCCAAATCTGCCTAAATATGGCGGGTTGGTCTTGTTCGGGATTCCGAACGTTGTAAATCAAGCACTTGCGAACCTTCTGGTTTGGTCAGAAATGTTATGCATAAACGGCATGGGCTATGCGCTTCCGGCATTAGATTTCCCCCTTTGCCATCGCAATAGTTGCCGCCTTTTTCGCTGGCCCGAGCGCCCTGTCGCTCGCCTGCGGTGTCCTTACATGAAGTCGCCGGACGGAAGCATCTGCTGCTCGTGACCTAGCCAACGGCTCTGTAACGCGCGTTTCCGTCGGGTGGCCATGACCACTAGAACAAAGGGTAAAGACATGAAGAAGGCAAAACTGAGCCTCGCCTGGCAGATCGTCATCGGTCTGGTCCTGGGTGTTGCAATCGGCGCTCTACTGAATCATTTCAGTGCAGAAAAGGCATGGTGGATCAGCAACGTCCTCCAGCCCGCTGGTGACATCTTCATTCGCCTGATCAAGATGATCGTCGTCCCGATCGTGATTTCGTCGCTGATCGTGGGTATCGCCGGGGTTGGCGACGCGAAGAAACTTGGCAGCATCGGCCTGAAGACCATCATCTACTTCGAAGTGGTTACCACCATCGCCATCGTCGTCGGCCTGGTGTTGGCCAACCTGTTCCACCCGGGCGCCGGCATCGACATGAGCACCCTGGGTACCGTGGACATCTCCAAGTACCAGGCCACCGCGGCCGAAGTGCAGCATGAGCACGCGTTCATCGAAACCCTGCTGAACCTGATCCCGTCGAACATCTTCGCAGCGCTGATGCGTGGCGAAATGCTGCCGATCATCTTCTTCTCGGTGATGTTCGGCCTGGGCCTGTCGAGCCTGCAGGCAGAGCTGCGCGACCCTCTGGTGCGTACCTTCCAGGCGGTTTCCGAGACCATGTTCAAGGTCACCCACATGATCATGAACTACGCTCCGATCGGCGTGTTCGCCCTGATCGCCGTGACCGTCGCCAACTTCGGTTTCAGCTCGCTGCTGCCGCTGGCCAAGCTGGTGCTGCTGGTGTACTTCGCCATCGCCTTCTTCGCCTTCATGGTGCTGGGCCTGGTTGCCCGCCTGTTCGGCTTCTCGGTGATCAAGATCATGCGCATCATGAAAGATGAGCTGATCCTTGCCTACTCCACCTCCAGCTCGGAGACCGTGCTGCCGCGCGTGATCGAGAAGATGGAGAAATACGGTGCACCGAAGTCGATCTGCTCGTTCGTGGTACCGACCGGCTACTCGTTCAACCTCGACGGCTCGACCCTGTACCAGAGCATTGCGGCCATCTTCATTGCCCAGCTGTACGGTATCGACCTGTCGTGGAGCCAGCAGTTGCTGCTGGTGCTGACCCTGATGGTCACTTCCAAAGGTATCGCTGGCGTACCGGGTGTTTCCTTCGTGGTCCTGCTGGCCACCCTGGGCAGCGTGGGCATCCCGCTGGAAGGCCTGGCCTTTATCGCCGGTGTCGACCGCATCATGGACATGGCCCGTACCGCCCTGAACGTTGTGGGCAATGCCCTGGCAGCCCTGGTCATCGCTCGCTGGGAGGGCATGTACGACGCCGCCAAGGGCGAGAAGTACTACGCCTCGCTGATGGCCGGCAAGCAGGAAGCGTCCATGGTTGGCGAAACCGCCAAGCGCTGAGCCTGACTGCTGCATGACCAAGAGCCCCGACTTGTCGGGGCTTTTTGTTGCCTGCGAGATCCTGGGGCCGCTTTGCGGCCCTTTCGCGACGCAAGGCCGCTCCCACAATGGCCGGCGTATAGCGAGCTCTGTGGGAGCGGCCTTGTGTCGCGATACGAGGGCGCAGCCCTCGCCTGCGGTCTCCAGCCATGCGCCCCGATACGCTATCATTCGGGCATTTTTCAGGGGGAACACACGGATGCTCAACGGCCTTTGGCTTGGCTTTTTCCTGGTGGCGGCAGTGTCTGCCCTGGCCCAATGGCTGGTAGGCGGCAACGCCGGCATCTTCGCGGCGATGGTCGAGAGCATATTCGCCATGGCCAAGCTGTCGGTCGAGGTGATGGTGCTGCTGTTCGGCACGCTGACCCTGTGGCTGGGCTTTCTCAAGATCGCCGAGAAAGCGGGCATCGTCGAGTGGCTGGCCAAGGTGCTGGGCCCGCTGTTTGCCCGGCTGATGCCGGAAGTGCCACCCGGCCACCCGGCCCTGGGCCTGATCACCATGAACTTCGCCGCCAACGGCCTGGGCCTGGATAACGCCGCCACGCCGATCGGCCTGAAGGCCATGCGCGCGCTGCAGGAGCTGAACCCCAGCAGCACCACGGCGAGCAATGCGCAGATCCTGTTCCTGGTGCTCAACGCCTCGTCGCTGACCTTGCTGCCGGTGACCATCTTCATGTACCGGGCCCAGCAAGGTGCGGCGGACCCGACCATGGTGTTCCTGCCGATCCTGCTGGCCACCAGCGTCTCGACCCTGGTCGGCCTGCTGTCGGTGGCGGTGATGCAGCGCCTGCGCCTATGGGACCCGGTAGTGCTCGCCTACCTGATCCCGGGGGCCCTGTTGCTAGGTGGGTTCATGGCCTTCCTCGGCACCCTGTCGGCGGCCGCGCTGGCCAGCCTGTCGTCGATCCTGGGCAACCTCACGTTGTTTGGCGTGATCATCCTGTTCCTGGTGGTCGGTGCCTTGAAGCGGGTGAAGGTGTATGAAGCCTTTGTCGAAGGCGCCAAGGAAGGCTTCGACGTGGCCAAGGGCCTGTTGCCTTACCTGGTGGCGATGCTGGTGGCGGTGGGTGTGCTGCGGGCTTCAGGCGCCCTGGAACTGGCCCTGGACGGTATCCGCCATGCGGTGACCTGGCTCGGCCTGGACACCCGCTTCGTCGAGGGCCTGCCCACGGCGCTGGTCAAGCCGTTCTCCGGCAGCGCGGCGCGGGCGATGCTGATCGAGACCATGCAGACCCATGGCGTGGACAGCTTCCCGGCGCTGGTGGCAGCGACGATTCAGGGCAGTACCGAAACCACCTTCTACGTGCTGGCGGTGTACTTTGGTGCCGTGGGTATCCAGCGGGTGCGTCACGCGGTCGGGTGCGCATTGCTGGCGGAATTGTCCGGGGTGATCGCGGCGATCTTCGTCTGCTACTGGTTCTTCGCCTGACGCTCCCACAAAAAGCAGGCAGGGGTCAGTGAGCCGGAACGCTGGCTGCTTGCGCAATGGTCCAACTCACCACCTGCCCGGTCAGCTGGTCGCAGGCCTTGCCGAAGCCGGCAACCACCGCTGACACCTGCTTGTCGGCCAGCGGCTGGCGGATTTCGAAGCGTTTGCTGGCCAGAATACGCTGGTTGCGGCCCTGGACCAGGCGTGCGTCATAGCGGATCACCACCTCCACTGCCCCGCCCGCGTGGTATTCGGTCTGGAACGCCTGCAGCTCGCCAGCCAGCTCGTAGTCGGCTTGCAGGTTGCTGTCGTCGGCGCTCAGGCGTTGTACCTGGCCGTCACGCTGGAAGCCGTCGAGCAGGCGGTTGCGCAGCAGCACCGGCACTGCATCGCTCCAGCGCGCGCCCTTGTAGCTGCTGACCACATCGCCCTGGGGAATCACGGCAATTCGTGGCCCGGCCAGCACGTCGCTGGCCAGCGGCTTGTTCAGGCGCAATGACCAGTCCAGCGCCGGCACCGTGCGGCTGGGCTGGCTCACCGGCAGGCGGTACAGGTCGACGGGTTCGCTCTGCGGCAGGATCGAGCAGGCACTGGCCAGGCTCAGCGCGGCCGCCAGGGCCAGCAGGTGCAGCGACGGTTTCATGGCTGGAACTCCTTGTTGTTGTCGCGGCCGAGCAGGTAACCGCCAGGGTCGGCCTCCAGTTGCCGGGAAATGCCTTTGAGTGCGTTGAGGGTTTCGCGCAATTCGCGAATCGCCGGGGTCAGCTGGTTCAGACCCTGGGCACCGTCGCCGATGGCTTCGTGGTTTTCCTGGAGCAGGCGGTTGATGGTGGCGGTGCTCTCGGCCAGCGACTGCATGGCCTGCTCGGCGCTGCCGATCGCCTGCTTGCCTTCGCTGCCCAGCAGGCCGTTGGCGTTGCGCATCAGTGCCTGGGTTTCGGCCAGGGTGGCGCTGGCCTGCTTGCCCACTTGCACCAGTTGTTCGATGGCCTGGGCGATGCTGCCGTGCTGGCCGGCGAAGGCACCGGTGGTCTTGTCGAGGTTGGCCAAGGTGTTGCTGAGGTGACCAATGTTGTCTTCGGAGAACATCTGGTTGGCGTTGTGCAGCAGCAGGTTGATGTTGGTCACCAGGTCGCTGCTGTCATTGAGCAGGCGCGAAATCGGCGAGGGCGAGGCGATGATCACCGGCAGTTTGCCGTCCTTGCCTTTCAGCTCTGGGCTTTGCGGGGTACCGCCGCTGAGCTGGATGAACGAGTTGCCGGTCACGCCGGCCAGGGTCAGCTTGGCCTGGGTGTCTTCCTTTACCGGAGTGTCGGCACTCAGGCGCACCCGTGCCAGTACCCGGCGCGGGTCCTTCGGGTCCAGGCGCAGGGTAGACACGTCGCCCACCTTGATGCCGTTGTACTGCACCGGGCTGCCGCGGGACAGGCCGGAGACCGCTTCGTTGAACACCACTTCGTAGTCCTTGAAGGCATCGTCGACACTGGACTTGGCCAGCCACAGGCCGAACAGCATGGCACCGGCCACCACCAGGACGGTGACCAGGCCGATAAGAACGTGATGGGCTCGGGTTTCCATTGCTCAGCGCTCCTGCCCGGCACGGGTAGCGGCCTGCTCGGCTGCGCGCCCGCGTGGGCCATGAAAGTATTCTTGAATCCAGGTGTCGTTGGTCTGCTCGACCTCGGCAAGCGGGCCGGCCACCAGGACCTTCTTCTGTGACAGCACGGCGATGCGGTCAGTGATGGTGTACAGGGTGTCGAGGTCGTGGGTGATGAGGAACACCGACAAGCCCAGGGCATCACGCAGGGTCAGGATCAACTGGTCGAAGGCGGCGGCGCCGATCGGGTCCAGGCCGGCGGTGGGTTCGTCGAGGAACAGAATGTCAGGGTCCAGTGCCAAGGCCCGAGCCAGCGCGGCACGCTTGATCATACCCCCCGACAGCGAGGCCGGGTATTTGTCGGCGGCCGAGATCGGCAGCCCCGCCAGGGCCAGCTTCACTCCGGCCAGGTGCTCGGCATCGGCGCGGGACAGCCCGGCGTGCTCGATCAGCGGCAATGCCACGTTTTCGGTGACAGTCAGAGAAGAGAACAGTGCGCCCTTCTGGAACAGCACGCCGAAGCGCCGCTCGACCAGTGAGCGCTGCTCTTCGCGCAGGCCGGCCAAGTCCTGGCCGAACACCTTGATCTGCCCTTCGTCGGGCCGCCGCAGGCCGATGATACTGCGCAACAGCACCGATTTGCCGCTGCCCGACCCGCCGACCACGGCGAGGATCTCGCCGCGGTACAGGTCAAGGTCGAGATTTTCGTGGACGCTCTGGCGGCCGAAGCGATTGCAGATGCCGCGGGCCTCGATCACGCGTTCCTGACCACTCACCAGCCCATCTCCATGAAGAACAGGGCGGCCACCGCGTCCAGCACGATGACCACGAATATCGACTGCACCACCGCCGAGGTGGTGTGCGCCCCTACCGATTCGGCGCTGCCGCTGACCTTGAAGCCCTCCAGGCAGCCGATGGAAGCGATCAGAAAGGCGAAGAACGGTGCCTTGGCCAGGCCGACCAGGAAGTGCTGCACGCCGATGTCACTTTGTAGCAGCGACAGGAACATGGCTGGCGAGATGTCCAGTGTCAGCGCGCACACCACCGCGCCGCCGACGATGCCGCAGATCATCGCGATGAAGGTCAGCAACGGTAGCGAAATCAACAGCGCCAGTACTCGCGGCACCACCAGCAGCTCCATGGGGTTCAGGCCCAAGGTGCGGATGGCGTCGATTTCCTCGTTGGCCTTCATCGAGCCGATCTGCGCGGTGAAAGCGCTGGCGGTGCGGCCGGCCATGAGGATGGCGGTCAGCAGCACGGCGAACTCGCGCAGAAACGAAAATGCCACCAGATCCACGGTAAAGATGGTCGCGCCGAAATCGGCCAGCACCGTGGCGCCGAGGAAAGCCACCACCGCGCCCACCAGGAAGGTCAGCAGGGCGACGATGGGCGCGGCGTCCAGGCCGGTCTGTTCGATGTGCGCCACCACCGGGGTGAAGCGCCAGCGCTGCGGTTGCAGGGCGCGGCGCAGCAGGGTTTCGAGGATCAGGCCAACGAAGCCGAGCACCTGCAGGGTGTCTTGCCACAAGGCGCCGACGGCGCAGCCGATGCGCTCCAGCAGTAACAGCAGCACGTTACGCTCGGGTTCCTTGACCGGTATGCAGTAGTCCTGCACCGAGCAGTAGACGTTCTTGAGCAGTGCGCGGCTGGCGTCGGGCAGCTCGTGGGTGCAGCGTGACAGGCGTTCGGAACCGAGCAGTTCGGCCAGCAGTGAGGCACCGGCGGTATCCAGGCGGCCCAGTTGGCTGAGGTCGGCGACGGCATCGGCAGCGGCAGCGTACTGCGCGCGCAGGCGCTCGCTCTCACGCTTGAGGCTGGCGTAGTGCGCCAGGGTCCAGTCACCGGTAATGCGCAGGCAGGCCGGTTGGCTACTGGTGTCCAGGGTGGCGCTGGGGGTGGTCATCGGCTCCATGCTACTGACTCGGCGCTAAGGCTTAGGGGCTGATCATAGCGCAGCGGACATGGGCTGTTTGGTGATTATGTGCTGTCTGTTGAGGACAGAGGGCCGCAAAGCGGCCCCTTTCAATCATTGCGCCTGCGCGTCATCTATCACCTTGAAGCGCAGCACGCCGATGACCTGCCCATCCTCGGTCAGTACCCTCACCTGCCACTTGCCCACCGGGTTCGGCGGGAAGTTCTGCTTGTGGGTCCAGGCCCGGTAGCCTTCCTTGCGCCCGCCGTGGATGTCCAGAGCAATGCGGTCGACTTCCTGGCCGTCCTTTTGCCACACGTGGTAGATCCGTTCGTTCAGGCCGCGTGGCGCGTTGATTGCGGTGTAGGCGTACAGGCCGCTGCTACGGATGCGGCTGGCGGCTATTTCGTGCAGCGAATCGCCCGGCTGGCGGTTCAGCACTTCGGTGCTGACCGCCACCTCGGTCATCCACAGGGTCGCCGGTGGTACCCAGGAGCGCAGCAGCCAGCCCCCGCCGCCGACCGCCAGGGTGACCAGCACCAGGGCCACGGCGCGGCGCCAGTTGTTGATCGGGAAGCTGCTGGCCAGGCTGGGGAACGACAGGGCCATGGCCGCGATCAGGGCCAGCTTGAAGCTTTGCGCGGTGGTCAGGTGCAGGATGATCGGCAGCGCAGTCAGCAGGGCGGCGAACAGGGTCAGGGTGTGCAGCGCCAGGAACAGCCAGCGCCGCGGTGCCAGCCATTTGTAGTACAGCGGGTCGATGATCGAAATCAGCCCGGCCGCACCGAGCAGGCCGGTGAATACCAGCTGGCCGCTGTTCCAGGTGGTGGTGATGAAGAAGAACGGCAGCACGAAGAACAGCGATTCCTGGTGGATCATCTGCGTAGCGTAGCGTAGCAGCGGCTGCGGGATTTCGCGGTTGAAAGTGCGCGCGAACAGGCCGGTGAGGGTGTTTTCCAGCATCAGCCAGAGCCAGCTGACCAACATGAGCACGGCTACCCAGCTGGCCAGGCCAGCCTGGCGGTCGACCAGGATGAAGCTACCGATGCCGGAGAGGAAACCGCAGAGCGCGATGATGCCGGGGTAGCGTTTGAGCAGTTCGATGATGCGCTGGACGATGTGGGGGATTTGGGGCATTGGGGGCTACAACAGAATGGGTGAGGTGGCTGTGCTGGCCTCTTCGCGCGGGCGCGCTCGCTCCCACAGGGTCCGGGTTGCCACCTCACTTTGTGGGAGCGGGCGTGCCCGCGAAGAGGCCGGTACTGGCAAAAGGATACCGTCGTTTCACTACTCGCGTGTAGCACCGCTCGGCTTTTCCGGACCATGCCGACGCCAGCGCAACAGCCCCGCAGCCAGGATCAGCCCCAACAGCAAGGCAACCAGCCCGTAGAGTTCATCGTAGCCAAGCAAGGGCTTCTCGATACGTACATAACCATCTTCCTTGAGCAGCTGCTTCAGCGCCGCGTTGGCCTGCGCCAGGCTGACCTGGCGCAGCTTGCGCACCGGGTTGGCAAAACGCCCGTCGCTATAGTCGTTCAGCGCGCCCCAGTAGTAGTCGGCCAAGGCGCTGTTGCCCTGGGTGCTCCAGCTTTCCTTGGCGACGCTGGCGTACTTGATACGCTCGAAGGTGTTCGGGTCGAGGCCTTCCTTGCGCAGGTGGTCGAACAACTTCTGCATCACCTCGACCGCCTGGTCGATGTCCTCGCGCTCCAGGTCGGCGTTGAGGCTGAGCAGGCCTGTGTCGCCAAAGCTTTCGCGTTTTGCCGAGGGGCCGTAGGACAGCCCGTTGCGCAGGCGCAGCTGGTCGTACAGCGCCCAGTCCAGGTAGTGCGACAGCAGGTCGAGGGTGGCCTGGTGATCGTTGTCCAGCACCGGCTCGACGAACAGCCAGTGCAGCTTGACGCTGTCACCCAGCCAGCCGCGGGTCAGGTTGCGGCGCTGTTCAGCTTGCTGGCCGATGCTTTCCAGGGTGCGGCGTTCCTCCGGCTCGGTGGCGGGCAGTTCGCCAAAGGTGCGCTCCAGGTAGGCCGGCAGCAGGCGGTCGAGACCACCGACCACGATCAGGGTCATGTTGTTGGCCGCATACCAGCGGTCACGCAAGGTGGTCACCTGCTCCAGGGTCATGTCGTCGAGGTTGGAGCGCTCCGGGCATTTCAGGCCCAGTTCGGTGGCCAGCTGGTCACTGGCGGGGTGGCCGATGTCCTGGCGGTCGAGCCAGCGCTGCAGGTGGCCATAGTGGCCGCCATCCTCGCGCTCGATGATGCGCTTGGCGGTGGCCAGGGTCTTGGCATCGATGCGGGTGTCACGAATCACCGCCAACAGCAGGTCAAGGATTTTGCGCTGGTTGCGCGCCGGGGCTTCGATGACGAAGGTGGTGTCGGCGCTGCTGGTGTAGGCGTTCCATTCACCGCCCAGCGATTGCAGGCGCTCTTCCAGGCCGCCCTCGCCGGTTTCGTCGATGCCGCTGAACAGCAGGTGTTCGAGCAGGTGCGGCAGCTCTTTCTGCTCGCAATTGAAGTCATCCAGGCCGACGCCGACCACCAGGCGGATCGCCACATGGTCACGTTCATAGCCGTTTTTCAGGATGACCTGCAGGCCATTGGGCAACAGGTAACCTTCAACCCGCGAGCGGTCGAGGGCGAATGAGGGCAGGCTGCAGATCAGCAGGCAAACGAACATCAGGCAACGCATGGGCGAGCTCGGGTCCTCAGGTAGGCGAAATCACGGCAGACGGGCTTCGTCCGGCACGCTGTCGAGCATCAGCCCGCCCGTGTCCGAGCCGCCCAGTACCACATAGGCACTGCTACAGAACAAAGAGTTCAACCGCTTCATGTCGGCGATCAGCTCCAAGTGTAGCGAACTGGTCTCGATACTTTGCACTACCTTGCGCTGCAGGCGGCTGACATGGGCGTGGGCAAGGCGCCGTTCCTGGGCGCGAAAACGGCGTTTTTCCCGCAGCAGCAAGCGGGCGCTTTCCGGGTCGGCACTGAGGAACACCGACAAGCCCAGGCGCAGGTTGGCCAGCAACTGTTCCTGCAGGCCGGTCAGCTCCTCCAGCCCCACCTGGGAGAATTCCCGGCGTTGGCTGGTTTTCTGCTGCTGGACCTTGCGTAGCATGCGCTCGATCAGGTCGCAGGCCAGCTTGAGGTTGATTGCCAGCTCGATGATTTCTGCCCAGCGGCGGTTGTCCTGTTCGCTGAGGTCTTCACGCGACATCTGCGCCAGGTACAGCTTGATCGCGCTGTACAAGGCTTCGGCGTCCTCGCCCAAAGCGCGGACCTGCTGCGGCAAGGCAGTCTGGGTACCACGCAGGGCTCCGAGCATGGCTTCAAGCAGGCTGTCGACGATATCGCCCAGGCGCAGGGTTTCGCGGGATGCGTTGGCCAAGGCCAGGCTGGGTGTTTCCAGCGCCGAGGTGTCGAGGTGGCGCGGGCGTATCTGGCCGTTGCCGTTTTCCCGTTCGGGCAGCAGGGCGTTGCACAGCCGGCCCATGGGTTTGACCGTGGGCAGCATGATCAGGCAACGCAGCGTGTTGTAGAGCAGGTGGAAGCCGATGACCAGCTCCTGCGGGCTGAAGCTCAGTGAGTCCATCCAGCCCACCAATGGGTGCAGTACGGGGATGATCAGCAGCAGGCCGATCAGCTTGTACAGCAGGCTGCCCAGGGCCACCCGGCGCCCGGCGGCGTTTTGCATGCTGGTGCTGATGAAGGCCAGCAGCCCGCTGCCGATGTTGGCGCCGACCACCAGGCCGATGGCCACCGGCAGGCTGATCACCTCGGCACCGGCCAACGTCGCGGTGAGCAGCACAGCGGCCAGGCTGGAATAGGAAATCATGGCGAACAATGCGCCGACCAGTGCGTCGAGCATGATGTCGCCGGTCAGCGAGGCGAACAGCACTTTCACGCCCTGGGCGTGGGTAATCGGCGTAGCTGCCTGCACGATCAGCTCCAATGCCAGGATGATCAGGCCAAGCCCGATGCCTACCCTGCCCAGCTGGCCAGCCCGCGTCTGCTTGCGCGAGAGGAAGAAGATCACACCCAGGAAGATCAGCAGTGGCGACAGCCAGGAAAGGTCCAGGGTCAGCACCCGTGCCATCAGCGCGGTACCCACGTCGGCGCCGAGCATGATCGCCAGGGCCGGGGTCATGGCCATCAGGCCCTGGCCGACGAACGAGGTGACCAGCATGGCAGTGGCGTTGCTGCTTTGCACCATGGCCGTGACCAGAATGCCGGCGACGAACGCCAGCGGGCGCTTGTTCATGTTCTGGCCGATGATGCGCCGCAGGCTCGAGCCGAATACCCGCAGGATGCCGGTACGTACGATGTGGGTGCCCCAGACCAGAAGCGTAACGGCCGAGAGCAGGTTGAGCAGGGTCAGCATGGCGACGGCCCCCTGTTGCATTGGCCCAGCGGGCCAAGAGAAGAAGCGTGAGCGTTTGAAGAATTTTCAGTGCTCACTCAAAGCTTTAGTTGTTTTGCGTAGCTGTCGCCAGCTTCGCATGGCTGTCTGTGATTTGAAACACATGGGAAATGAATGATTGCCTGTGCCCGCGAAGAGGCCAGTACAGCAAACGGCAGAATTCAGTGAGCCGGAATGAAAAAGGGCCCCGAAGGGCCCTTTGTGTCCTGCACTTCCTGATCTTATTGACCCGGAATGTCCTTGCGCAGTTTCACTGGCTCATGCTCTTTGCCGTTCTTGCGGGCCAGGGCGGTGCGCATGCGGATGTTGATGGCTTCCACCGCCAGCGAGAACGCCATGGCGAAGTAGACGTAGCCCTTCGGCACATGCACGTCGAAAGCTTCGGCGATCAGCACGGTACCGACCACGATCAGGAACGACAGTGCGAGCATCTTCAGCGACGGGTGCTTGTCGATGAACTCGCTGATGGTGCCGGCGCACAGCATCATCACCAACACGGCGACGATGATCGCGGCGATCATTACCGGTACATGGGACACCAT
This sequence comes from Pseudomonas sp. SF2, assembly GCF_036858055.1. Classification (NCBI taxonomy): domain Bacteria; kingdom Pseudomonadati; phylum Pseudomonadota; class Gammaproteobacteria; order Pseudomonadales; family Pseudomonadaceae; genus Pseudomonas; species Pseudomonas sp. SF2. Next base: position 326,404 of record NZ_JAMBDI010000007.1, read on the forward strand.
GCCGACCGCCGTGATCACCGAGTCCAGCGAGAACACGATGTCGATGATGGCGATCTGGATGATGGTATAGAAAAACTTGCCACCCGCGCCTTTCGGCTCTTCCGGGTTCTCGTCCTCGCCTTCCAGGCCGTGGTAGATCTCTTGCGAGCTTTTCCACAGCAGGAACAGGCCACCAAAGAACAGGATCAGGTCACGCCCGGAAATGCCCTGGCCAAACACCACGAACAGGTCGGCGGTAAGGCGCATGACCCAGGTGATCGACAGCAACAGCATGATACGGGTGACCATGGCCAGGGCCAGGCCAAAGATCCGGGTGCGTGGCTGCATGTGCTTGGGCATGCGGCTGACCAGAATCGAGATCATGATGATGTTGTCGATACCGAGGACGATCTCAAGCGCAGTAAGGGTAAAAAAGGCAACCCAGATTTCCGGGCTGGTCAGCCATTCCATGTGTTTTCCTTCGAACGGTAAAGGCGACGCGTCCGGATCAGGGGCGCGTCGCGTTGGGTAATACGCGTTTATTAAAGACTACTGAACAGCGGGAAAATGCCCATCAGCAGCGCGGCGAGCATTATGCACAGGCACACCAGCACTGCCCACTTCAAGGTGAAGCGCTGATGATCGCCAAACTCGATGCCGGCCAGGGCCACCAGCAGGTAGGTGGAGGGTACCAAGGGGCTGAGCAGGTGTACCGGCTGCCCGACGATCGACGCACGGGCCATTTCCACCGGGCTGATGCCGTAATGGCTGGCGGCTTCGGCCAGCACTGGCAGCACGCCATAATAGAACGCGTCGTTGGACATGAAGAACGTGAACGGCATGCTCACGATCGCTGTGATCACTGCCAGGTAAGGGCCCAGCGCCTCTGGGATGACCGCCAGCAGGCTCTTGGACATGGCGTCGACCATGCCGGTGCCCGACAGGATCCCGGTGAAGATGCCGGCGGCGAAGATCAGCCCGGTGACCGCCAGCACGCTGCCAGCATGGGCCGCGATGCGGTCTTTCTGCTGCTGCAGGCACGGGTAGTTGACGATCATGGCGATGCTGAAGGCGATCATGAACAGCACCGGCAGCGGCAGCACACCGGCAATCAGCGCGACCATCAGGGCAGCGGTCAGGGCGCCGTTGAAGTACAGCAGTTTAGGCCGGCGCGCGTCCGGGTACTGCGAAACGGTGATTTCGCTGTGATCGATGTCGTCGGTGGGCAGGTGCAACTCGCCCAGGCGGGCACGTTCGCGCCTGCCGTACAGGTAGGCGATGGCAAGGATTGCCAGCACGCCGAACAGCATGGCCGGGATCATCGGCACGAAGATGTCCGACGGGTCCACGTGCAGGGCGCTGGCGGCACGGGCGGTCGGGCCGCCCCAGGGGGTCATGTTCATCACCCCGCCAGCGAGGATGATCAGGCCGGCCATGATCCGTGGGCTCATGCCCAGGCGGCTGTACATCGGCAACATGGCGGCGCAGCAGATCATGTAGGTGGTGGCGCCGTCACCGTCGAGCGAGACCACCAGGGCCAGTACTGCGGTGCCGACGGAGACTTTCAGTGGATCGCCCTTGACCAGCTTGAGAATCTTGCGCACGGCCGGGTCGAACAGGCCGGAGTCGATCATCAGGGCGAAGTAGAGAATGGCGAACATCAGCATCACGCCGGTAGGCGCGAGCTTGCTGATGCCCTCGAGCATCATCGGGCCGATCTTGGCGGAAAAACCGCCGAACAGGGCAAACAGGATCGGTACCAGGATCAGCGCGATCAAGGCCGACAGGCGCTTGGTCATGATCAGGTACATGAAGGTGATGACCATGGCAAAGCCGAGGAAGGTCAGCATGGCAGTACTCCAGGCGTGGCGCGGCGAAAGGAAAGTCGATTCGGGCGAATCAGCGCGTATGGCGCTGTGCGGGGAGCATGCGGAGGGTGGCTACGGAAAGTCGGGCACAGGAAAACATCAGAATCACCATTGTTGTTGTTGATTGGGCCGGGCGCGGTGGTTACCGGGTGCCCTGGCTGACCGGTCTTGTGCCGGTAGTGGGGGGCTATCCTATGAGGGCAAGCTTTCAGCCAGCTTTCGCCGAAGCAAAGGCGACGAGAGGTAGGTGATGCAGGAGGTGACCGAGGGTGGCTGCCATTGTGGCGCCTTGCGTTATCGGTTGGAGGGCGACCTGACGGACATTGCCCACTGCCATTGTTCGATCTGCCGGCGGGTCAGCGGCGGGCTGGTGGTGACCTGGCTCACCCTGCCCCGCTCGGGGTTCCGGTGGTTGGCGGGCGAGCCGAACTGCTATGTCGCGCCGGCCAGTTGCAGCCGGTACTTCTGTGGGCATTGCGGGGCGCATGTAGCGCTGGTGACCACGCATAGCCCGGACACGGTGGATGTGACGGTGGCGACCCTGGACCACCCGGAGCGGGTCAGGGCCAACCGGCATATCTGGGTGGGTAGCCGGTTGCCTTGGTTGCATCTGGATGAGGATTTGCCTTCGGAGGCGCAGGAGAACCTGTAGGCCTTGTGCTGTCTGTGCCGGCCCTTTCGCGGGTAAACCCGCTCCCACAGGTGCGGCGCAGATCTCAGGTGCTGTACAGATCCTGTGGGAGCGGGCATGCCCGCGAAGAGGCCGGCACAATGGTCGTTACAATTGCAGGCCACCGGCGGCCTTGTGCAGTGCCCGCAGATGTTCGCCCACCTGCTTCACATTGGCTTCCACCGCCGCAATTTCCCTGGCCCGCGACGGCTCCAGCAGCGCCCTCACCTCTTTGTCCAGGCTCGTGCTCAAGCGCAGCAACTGCGCCTGCCGCTCGCTGCTGACCTGCTCCAGGTGCTTGCGCTCCTGCGGCTGTGGCAGCCCGTAGCCTTTGCTATCGAGCAACTCTGCCGGGCGGCTGAGGAAGCCACTGTTGGCCAGCATCTGCCGGAGGGTCGCATCGGCCTTGCTGACGCTGCCATCGTTCCGCGCGGCGGCATTCAGGTAGCGCTGCTTGACCTCTTCCTGGGCCAGCAGCAGTTGCCGGCGCAAGCTGGCCTGTTCAAGCAGCAGCAAGGCGGCGCTGGTGCGCAGGTCGGCCTGGGCGAACCAGCCCCGACGTTGCTCGGCGTCCAGAGCCAGCCAGTCTTCGACCTTGGCCTGCTTGATTGGCAACTGTTTCTTCAACACCTCGAACATGGCCTGGTAACGGTCGCGGTAGGAGTCGAAGCGATAACCCAGGCGCAGCGCCTCGCGGGGGTCGTCGAGCACGCTGGTGTCGGCCAGCCCCCTGCCCTTGAGCACGGCCAGCAAGCCATTGGGCATGATGCTGTCGAGGTCGTTCAGGCGTGGGTTGGCGGTGCCGCTGCGCAGCAGCTTCAACGACTCCACTGCGCAGTTGTTGGACAGGAACCAGTAGTTGCCGTCGTAGCTCCAGTGCATTTCGGCGGCCTGGCGCACCAGGTTTTCGATCTCCTCGCGGCTGAGCCGCAAGGGTACCGAGGCCAGGCTGCGCAGCTCGGTCTTGGTGTATTCGTCGATCACCTGGCCCAGCGGCAGCACGAACAGTCGCGAGGGGTAGGCGCCGACCAGCCCGTCCCAGCTGGAAAGCTGCACATCGTTGACAAAGGCGCGGTACGACAGCACCAGGCTCTGGTCGAGGTCCAGGCGGCAGTCCGGCCCGCGTGGGCGGCCTGGCTTGCAGATCACCAGGCGCAGCATGCTGTGGCCCCAGCGGCTGACCAGGTTCTGGTTGGCTTCGGCCAGCAGGTAATCCACCTCATAGACCCGCTCGGGGTCGATTTCGCCCAGCGGCTGGCGGGCGAAGTCGCTGCCGGCATTGATGAACGGCAGGCCTTTGGCGCAGCTGTCCTGTTGCGGTGCCCAGCCGAAGTGCTCACGCAGGTACTGGTTCAGCGCCGGGCGGCGGCAACCGTAGCTCGGGTCGAGGAGGAAATACTCCATGTTGACCGCGATGTACTCCTTGGGGCTGCTCAGTTCATAGCTGTCGGGGCTGCGCACGAACTGGCCGTTGTGCTGCTCGCGCTCGCCGCGTCGGCCCACGTACTGCTGCCACCCGGCCAGGTCGAGCAGGCGCGGGTCGTCGCTGAGGGTAAAGCGGCGCTCGGCCTGGCCACGGCATGCCTCGGGCAGGCCGACCTTGCCCAACGTGCCTTGCTGGCGCTTGCAGCGGGTGATCAGCGCGCTGTCGGCGTTGGGCCACAGCCGGGCGCGGTCGTAGATATGAGTGAGCTCGTGTAGCACGGTGGCCAGCAGTTCTTCACGCACCGTGCCATGCGGGCGGTTGGTGCGCTCGGTGGCGGCACTGCCATCGGTGAGGCTGGGCAGCAGGCGGCGATTGAGTTCGAGGGTGGACACCAACGATGCCTGGCCATAGGCGTCGGCCGGCATGTTGTCGCTCCAGCTGACCTGCACGCGGCGGTTCAGCTGTTGCTTGAAGCGAGGGGGCAGCTTGCCCAGGGCCTCGTCGAGCAGGGCCTGGGTGGCTTGGGCCTGCTGCGAATCAAGGCCGGACGCCTGCAGCGCGAGCTGCAGGTCGGCCAGGGCGGGCGTGCCGAGCAGCGTCAGGGCGCAGCCGAGCAGCCAGGCGCGCACGCGGTTCACAGCGCGAGGATGGCTTCGGCCAGTACCTGGTCGCTGGCGTCGCGCGCTTGCGGCACGCGCTCGCGCAGGGTGTTGAAGGCGGCCTCGAGCTGGGCGCCGCGAATTTCACCGTTGCTGGCGACAAAGCTGGCGGCGTCGTCATGGGCTTCGCGCACCACTTTGGAGTCGCGGATCGAAGTGGTGGTGTCAGAGGTGAAATCGATCGAACGGCCAAAGGCCCGCACGATGATATTGCTGGTGGCCACCAGGGTCTGTGCCTGGGCCAGGTCGGCCAGCAGCAGCATGCCGAGGGTAGCGGCAATCAGCGGTTTACGCATGGAGCATCTCCGAAAAATACAGGGAGTCAGATGTAGTTATTGGACGAGAATTGCCTGCGCCAGTTCCAGATCGCCGACGCGTTGCCGTGCGCAATTGTGGCGTAATGATTCCAGCGCTGCTTCAAGCCGCGCACCGCGGATCTGGCCGTCGCTGGCGACGAAGGCAGCGGCATCGTCGTGGGCCTGGCGGACCAGTTTGCGGTCGAACGGTGCGGTGGTGACCTGGCTGGTGACATAGCCGGTGATGACCAGCCCTTGCGTGGTGGTATCCATGGCATGGGCGCTGGCCACGCCAACAACGGAGAACAGCAACGGCAACAGATAACGCATGGGCTCTACGACAGCTGGAAACGTGGGCGGCAAAGGTGAGTACGGCTGTGCTGGTAGTGACCAGCACAGCTGAACGGTTCAGCCGGGGTCAGAGCGCCAGGATGGCCTGGGCCAGTTGTGCATCGCTGGCCTGCAGGGCAGGCATCTGCGAGCGGATGTGCAGGAAAGCGCTTTCCAGCTTGGCGCCGCGGATGTCGCCCTGGCTGCCAACGAAGCTGGCGGCGTCGTCACGGGCGGCCTGGACGATCTTGTCGTCACGGAACGAGGAGGAAATATCGGAAGTGGCATCGGTGGACGCGGCCACTGCGCCAACGACGGCGTCAGTGGTGACAACGAAGCTGGTGGCGTTTGCGGTGCCGGCCAGGCTCAGCATCAGAGCGGCGCCAATCAGGTATTTGCGGGACATGATCGTGGACTCCTGGACTAGGGTCGGGTGGTTCTGTTTATCGGACGCTCACACAGCTCGTCGCGGTACTTTCAACAGTGCGTTCTACCAGACTGTTACACCAAGCGTATCACGCGCCGGTGTTTCTGGATGTTAATGAACAGCGCGCTCATGAACTGTACCTGTGTATTTTTGTTTTTCACAAACTGTATTGGTCAGTTTGCGGAAAGGCTCTGTCATGCGGCCTGCAAACAAAAAACCCGTCGCAGTCACCTGCAACGGGTTTCGGGAATTCGCGGTGCCGGCCGAAGCCGGCAAGCCGGAGCTTAGCGCCAGAAAGGCTTGCTCAGCTCTTCGTAACGCTGCGACTCGCTGATACCGGCGTCGGCCAGCAGGCGGGCGTCCAGGCGAGCCAGTTGACGGCGGCTGGCCATGCGGCGCTGCCACAGCAGCAGGGTGGACAGAGCGCGCAGCGGCAGCGAAGCGTTGGATTGTTGGGCGTTGCTTTCAAAAACCAGACCGGAACTGAGGGTACGTTCCATGATGTTTCATCCTTCCGCTTATGGCGGGATTAGGTAGTGATTTAACTGATGCCAATGATCCTCCTCTGTCGTCCATAACAGTAGATACAGTTCGGTTGAAAGACGATGGTCCAGTTAACTGTGTAACCCTACTGTTGCACCCGAAACTGGCGTAACTGTACTGGTCCGCACTTATTTGGTGCGTTTTGGTTCGAGGAAGGGAATTTATCAGCCAGTAAGGTGTGAAAACACCAGTACAGTAGTACAGATTATGTTGCAAATTGCGGCGGGGTGTTGATGAAAGGGTTTGACTGTTATGGCCCATTCGCGGGCAAGCCCGCGAAGAGCCCGGAACAGCGGAAGCAGGGCCGCCGTTCCGTACCACATCTGGATCAGCTAGCCAGCATGCGCCCGGTTTCTTCCAGGTTCTCGTGCCAGCTCAAGGCTTCGCGCAGGATGTGCGGGGTGTGGCCGCCACGCTGGCAGGCACGATCGAAGTAGTCGTTCAGTGCCGCGCGGTAGTCTGGGTGCACACAGTTGTCGATGATCGCCCGGGCCCGCTCGCGTGGCGCCAGGCCTCGCAGGTCGGCAAGGCCTTGCTCGGTGACCAGGATGTCCACATCGTGCTCGGTGTGGTCGACATGGCTGACCATCGGCACCACGCTGGAAATCGCGCCACCCTTGGCAATCGACTTGGTGACGAACACGGCCAGGTGGGCGTTACGGGCGAAGTCACCCGAGCCACCGATGCCGTTCATCATCTTGGTGCCGCAGACGTGGGTGGAGTTGACGTTGCCGTAGATATCGAACTCCAGCGCAGTGTTGATACCGATGATGCCCAGGCGACGGACGACTTCCGGGTGGTTGGAGATTTCTTGCGGGCGCAGCACCAGCTTGTCTTTGTAACGCTCCAGATTGCCGAACACGTCGGCGTTGCGGCGGGTCGACAAGGTGATCGAGCTGCCCGAAGCGAAGCTCAGTTTGCCGGCGTCGATCAGGTCGAAGGTGGAGTCCTGCAGTACTTCGGAGTACATGGTCAGGTCTTCGAACGGCGACTCGATCAGGCCGCACATCACTGCGTTGGCGATACTGCCGATACCGGCCTGCAGCGGGCCAAGCTTGTTGGTCATGCGGCCAGCTTCGACTTCTTTCTTGAAGAAGTTGATCAGGTGGTCGGCGATGCCCTGGGTTTCGTCATCCGGCGGCAGTACGGTGGACGGCGAGTCCGGCTGGTCGCTGATGACGATGCCGACGATCTTGGCCGGGTCGATCGGGATGGCGGTGCTGCCGATACGGTCGTCGACCTTGACCAGCGGGATTGGCGTGCGGGTCGGGCGGTAGGTCGGGATATAGATGTCGTGCAGGCCTTCGAGGTTGGTGTTGTGCGAGAGGTTGATCTCGACAATCACCTGCTTGGCGAAGATCGCGAAGCTGGCCGAGTTGCCCACCGAGGTGGTTGGTACGATATGGCCTTGTTCGGTGATGGCCACGGCTTCGATGACCGCGATGTCCGGCAGCTTCAGCTGCTGGTTGCGCAGTTGCTCGACGGTTTCCGACAGGTGCTGGTCGATGAACATCACCTGGCCGTCGTTGATGGCCTTGCGCAGGGTGCTGTCGACCTGGAACGGCATGCGGCGAGCCAGCACGCCGGCCTCGGTCAGTTGCTTGTCCAGGTCGTTGCCCAGGCTGGCGCCGGTCATCAGGCTGATTTTCAGTGGCGACTGCTTGGCACGTTCGGCCAGTGCATGTGGTACGGCCTTGGCTTCGCCGGCGCGGGTGAAGCCGCTCATGCCGACGGTCATGCCGTCCTCGATCAGACCAGCGGCATCAGCCGCACTCATTACCTTGCTGTGCAGGGAGGACAAGCGGATACGATCACGGTACATGGATTGTTATCTCGGGCTACTGAAACTACTGCAGCGCAGTCTAGAGACTTCGCCCCTTGCCGTCCCGCGACCATGGTCGTATGAGAAGGCTTGGAATAGAGCCGTTGATCCGGATCAATAAAAGAAAAGCCCCGGCAGATTCTGACCGGGGCTTCCTTTATATCAGCTGGTTTGCAGCGACAGGTGTCACTCCACCGCCTTGACCATGTCTTCGATGACCTTCTTGGCGTCGCCGAACACCATCATGGTCTTGTCGAGGTAGAACAGTTCGTTGTCCAGGCCGGCGTAGCCGCTGGCCATGGAGCGCTTGTTGACGATGATGGTCTTGGCCTTGAACGCTTCGAGGATCGGCATGCCGGCGATTGGCGATTTGGGATCGTTCTTCGCCGCCGGGTTGACCACGTCGTTGGCGCCCAGCACCAGCACCACATCGGCCTGGCCGAACTCGGCGTTGATGTCTTCCATCTCGAACACCTGGTCGTACGGCACTTCGGCCTCGGCCAGCAGCACGTTCATGTGCCCGGGCATACGGCCCGCCACCGGGTGAATCGCGTACTTCACGGTTACGCCGTTGTGGGTCAGCTTCTCGGTCAGTTCCTTCAGTGCGTGCTGGGCGCGGGCCACCGCCAGGCCGTAGCCCGGGACGATGATCACGCTGTCGGCGTTGCTGAGCAGGAAGGTAGCATCGTCGGCCGAACCGGACTTCACCGGGCGCTGCTCTTTCGAGCCTTGTGCCGCGCCGGCATCGGTATCACCACCGAAGCCACCGAGGATGACGTTGAAGAACGAACGGTTCATCGCCTTGCACATGATGTACGAGAGGATCGCACCGGACGAGCCGACCAGGGAGCCTGCGATGATCAGCATCGAGTTGTTCAGCGAGAAGCCGATACCGGCCGCGGCCCAGCCCGAATAGCTGTTGAGCATCGACACCACCACCGGCATGTCGGCGCCCCCGATCGGAATAATGATCAGCACGCCCATGATGAAGGCCAGGACCAGCATCAGGGTGAAGGCACTGTAGTGGCCAGTGAAGGTGAACAGCAGGCCCAGGGCGATGGTGGTCAGGCCGAGGATCAGGTTCAGCTTGTGCTGGCCGGCGAACTGTACCGGTGCGCCCTGGAACAGGCGGAACTTGTACTTGCCCGACAGTTTGCCGAAGGCGATCACCGAACCGGAGAAGGTAATGGCACCGATGGCCGCGCCGAGGAACAGCTCCAGGCGGTTGCCGGTGGGGATCGGGTCGCTCATGGCGGCAACGATGCCCATCGATTGCGGTTCCAGCACCGCGGCGATGGCGATGAACACCGCAGCCAGGCCGATCATGCTGTGCATGAAGGCGACCAGTTCCGGCATCTTGGTCATCTCTACGCGCTTGGCCATGATCGAACCGGCGGTACCGCCGACCAGCAAGCCAACGATGACGTAGCCGATACCGGCAGTCGCAAGCTCAGCCCCGAGCTTATAAATGAGGCCGACAGTGGTGACGATGGCGATGCCCATGCCGATCATGCCGAACAGGTTGCCGCGCCGCGAGGTAGTCGGGTGCGACAGGCCCTTGAGCGCCTGGATGAAGCACACCGAGGCGACGAGGTAGAGGAGCGTTACCAGATTCATGCTCATGCTTACTTCTGCGCCTCGTTCTTGGTTTTCTTCTTGAACATCTCAAGCATGCGACGGGTGACCAGGAAGCCACCGAACACGTTGACCGCGGCCAGGGCCACTGCCAGGGTGCCCATCAGCTTGCCGGCCGGGGTCACGGTCAGGGCTGCGGCCAGCATGGCGCCGACGATGACGATCGCCGAAATGGCGTTGGTCACGGCCATCAGCGGCGTGTGCAGCGCCGGGGTGACGTTCCACACCACGTGGTAGCCCACATAGATGGCCAGCACGAAGATGATCAGGTTGTAGATGCCGTGGGAAATCAGCATGTCTTCCATTGTCGTGCTCCTTAGCCGTTCTTGCGGACGACCTGGCCATCACGGCACATCAGGCAGGCCGCGACGATGTCGTCTTCGAGGTTGATGACCAGCGCGCCGTCCTTGTCGAACAGCAGCTTCATGAAGTCCAGCAGGTTGCGGGCATACAGCGCCGAGGCATCGGCGCCCACCTGGGCCGGCAGGTTGGTCGGGCCGACGATGATCACGCCGTTCTCCTGTACCACCTGGTCGGCGACGGTCAGCGGGCAGTTGCCACCCTGGGCCGCTGCGAGGTCGATGACCACCGAGCCGGGCTTCATCTGCGCGACGGTTTCGGCGCTGAGCAGGGTCGGTGCCTTGCGCCCCGGGATCAGCGCAGTGGTGATGACGATATCCGCCTGCTTGGCGCGCTCGTGCACGGCCTGGGCCTGGCGTTGCATCCAGCTGGCCGGCATTGGCCGAGCGTAACCGCCAACACCTTCGGCGCACTCGCGCTCCTCATCGGTTTCGTAGGGCACGTCGATGAACTTGGCACCCAGCGACTCGATCTGCTCCTTCACGGCCGGGCGTACGTCGGACGCCTCGATCACCGCACCCAGGCGCTTGGCCGTGGCAATGGCCTGCAGGCCGGCAACGCCCGCGCCCAGGATCAGCACGCGCGCGGCCTTTACGGTGCCGGCGGCGGTCATCAGCATGGGCATGAAGCGTGGGTAGTGATGGGCAGCCAGCAACACCGCCTTGTAACCGGCGATGTTGGCTTGCGATGACAGCACGTCCAGGCTCTGCGCCCGCGAGGTGCGTGGCGCGGCTTCCAGGGCGAACGCGGTAATGCCGCGCTCGGCCATCTTGCCAATCAGTTCGCTGTTGAAGGGGTTGAGCATGCCCACCAGGAGGCTGCCACTGTTGATCAGGGCCAGTTCCTGGTCGTTGGGGGCGACCACTTTGAGCACCAATTGGGCGCCGTAGGCATCGGCTGCACTCCCCAGGGAAGCGCCCACGGCCTCATAGGCACTGTCCGGAATGCTGGCGTTGAGCCCTGCCCCCCGTTGGACGGTGACCTGATGGCCCTGGCCAATCAGTTTCTTGATGGTTTCCGGGGTCGCAGCGACCCTTGTCTCACCGGTCTGCGTCTCGAGAGGAACACCAATGTGCACGACTATTTCTCCTGCGGTGACCTTTTGTCTTTGTAAAAGCCAGCGCACTTCGGATGGTGCGCTGGGGCGGCTGTGGAGCGCCGACCCGCCGAATTCCGGGCGGGCGAAGCATTTTGCAGACGAAGCCGGGGGCCTTCAACCGATTCTGGAGCGAAACGAAGTCAAAACTACAAGTCACCCTGTGACCGTATGTCGCAACGGTCAGGCTGCAGCGCGTCAAACATAGGCTATTGGCAGAGTAGGAGAAAAAATCAAAAATTTTGCGGTCAATTCGCTTACGGCTTGGTGAATGTCGCAAAATAACCCGCAAAGCCGCGCCGTAAGCAGGATTAAAGAGGATTTTTGCACCTGCATAACAGTTTATGTAGATGCGACAAATACATATATCTGTAGGTGTTTAAAATAATTGACTACGGGGTCAATTTGTCGCGCTTCCCTAAGTCTTCGCCGTGTACGCCTGAGCCTGGCTCAGTAGCCAGTCGCGGAAGGCGCGCAGCGAAGCCGACTCCACCTTGCGCTCCGGAATCATCAGATAGTAGGCCTTGTCACTACTGAGGGCATGCCTGTTAGCGACCACCAGCCTACCCTCCTCCAACTCGCGCTGGATCAGGAACGGCGGAATCAGCGCGATGCCCATCTCATGCATGGCCGCCTGGGCGAGCATCGAGAATAGTTCATAGCGCGGGCCTGTCATGTCGCGCTCCACATTCATGCCGACGCTGCCGAACCACTGCCGCCAGGCATAGGGGCGCGTGCTCTGCTGCAGCAGTGGCAATTGTGCAATGCGCTGCGCGTCGAGCGCACCCTGCCCGCCCAGCAGCGCCGGGCTGCACACCGGTACCGGGTTTTCCCCCATCAGCCGGTGCGACTGGGTGCCGGACCAGTCGGCATCGCCGAAGTAGATGGCAGCATCGAAGGTGGTGTCGGCAAACAGGAAGGGCCGGGTGCGGTTGGTGAGATTGACCGTGACCTCCGGGTGGCGCTGCTGGAAGTCCTTGAGCCGCGGTAGCAGCCACTGGGTGCCGAAGGTGGGTACCACGGCCAATTCGATCACGTTGGCGCCCTGCTGGCGCATTACCGACAACGTGTCGCGCTCTACTGCGTCCAGTTGGGCGGCCACCTGACGGCTGTAGGAAAGGCCGGCTTCGGTCAGCTTCACGCCGCGGCGCGAGCGGCGGAACAGTTCCACATTGAGGAAGGCTTCCAGGCTACCTATCTGACGACAGACGGCGCCTTGGGTCAGGGCGAGTTCCTGGGCGGCCTTGGTAAAGCTCTCGTTGCGCGCCGCCGCCTCGAAGCAAACCAGGGCGGCGGTACTGGGGATCTTGCGGCGCATGTACGTCAACCTCACTCGTAAGGCTGTCAATATGGCGTTTTGCCGATTTACGAAGTGACAAATTATCACTAATTGGTGCGCAATCCTCGTTTGTCCCGGCGGCCGATCAGGCCTAGGCTCAAAGGCACAAGAAAACTGCCCCCTATTTCGAGGATTTCGCTCATGGCCGGTAAAGCAAGCTTCAACTGGATCGACCCGCTGCTGCTCGATCAGCAGCTCACTGAAGAAGAGCGCATGGTGCGTGACAGCGCTTATCAGTTCGCCCAGGACAAGCTGGCCCCGCGTGTGCTCGAGGCCTTTCGTCATGAGCAGACCGACCCGGCGATCTTCCGTGAAATGGGTGAGGTCGGGTTGCTGGGCGCTACCATTCCCGAGCAATACGGTGGCAGTGGCCTGAATTACGTGTGCTATGGCCTGATTGCTCGCGAGGTAGAGCGCATCGACTCGGGTTACCGCTCGATGATGAGCGTGCAGTCGTCGCTGGTGATGGTGCCAATCAACGAGTTCGGTACCGAGGCACAAAAGCAGAAGTACCTGCCCAAGCTGGCCAGCGGCGAGTGGATCGGTTGCTTTGGCCTGACCGAGCCCAACCACGGCTCCGACCCGGGTTCGATGATCACCCGTGCCCGGAAGGTCGATGGCGGCTACCGCCTGACCGGTAGCAAGATGTGGATCACCAACAGCCCGATCGCCGATGTATTCGTGGTCTGGGCCAAGGATGATGCGGGTGATATCCGCGGCTTTGTCCTGGAAAAGGGTTGGGAAGGCCTCAGTGCTCCGGCGATCCACGGCAAGGTCGGCCTGCGCGCCTCGATCACTGGCGAAATCGTCATGGACAACGTGTTCGTGCCAGAAGAAAACATCTTCCCGGATGTGCGCGGCCTCAAAGGCCCGTTTACCTGCCTGAACTCTGCCCGCTATGGCATCTCCTGGGGTGCACTGGGTGCCGCCGAAGCCTGCTGGCACACCGCGCGTCAGTACACCCTGGACCGTCAGCAGTTCGGCCGTCCGTTGGCTGCAAACCAGTTGATCCAGAAGAAGCTGGCCGACATGCAGACCGAAATCACCCTGGCGCTGCAGGGCTGCCTGCGTCTGGGGCGGATGAAGGACGAAGGCACGGCTGCAGTGGAGATCACTTCGATCATGAAGCGCAACTCCTGCGGCAAGGCGCTGGATATTGCCCGCATGGCGCGTGACATGCTGGGTGGCAATGGCATTTCCGATGAGTTCGGTGTGGCCCGTCACCTGGTCAACCTGGAGGTGGTCAACACCTATGAAGGTACCCACGATGTGCATGCACTGATCCTGGGGCGTGCGCAGACCGGTATCCAGGCCTTCTATTGATAAGGAGCCAGCCCATGGGCGCGCTATCACATCTGCGGGTGCTGGACCTTTCTCGCGTGCTGGCCGGCCCCTGGTCTGGCCAGATTCTCGCTGACCTTGGTGCCGATGTGATCAAGGTCGAGCGCCCTGGCAGTGGTGACGATACCCGCTCGTGGGGGCCGCCCTTCCTCAAGGATGCCGAGGGTGAGAACACCGGTGAGGCGGCCTATTATCTGTCGGCCAACCGCAACAAGCGCTCGGTGACCATCGACTTCACCCAGGCCGAGGGGCAGCGCCTGGTGCGTGAACTGGCGGCGAAGTCCGATATCGTCATCGAGAACTTCAAGGTGGGTGGGTTGGCTGCCTATGGCCTGGACTACCAGAGCCTGAAGGCGATCAACCCGCGGCTTATCTATTGTTCCATCACTGGGTTTGGCCAGACCGGGCCTTATGCCAAGCGCGCGGGTTATGACTTCATGATCCAGGGGCTGGGCGGGCTGATGAGCCTGACTGGCCGTCCGGAGGGTGAAGAAGGTGCGGGGCCGGTCAAGGTGGGGGTGGCGCTGACCGATATCCTGACCGGGCTGTATTCCACGGTGGCGATCCTCGCTGCCCTCGCCCATCGGGAGCAGACCGGGGTGGGCCAGCATGTCGACATGGCGTTGCTCGATGTGCAGGTGGCCTGCCTGGCGAACCAGGCCATGAACTACCTGACCACGGGCAACCCGCCTCGTCGCCTGGGGAATGCGCATCCCAATATCGTGCCTTATCAGGATTTTCCGACGGCGGATGGCGACTTCATCCTTACCGTGGGTAACGACAGCCAGTTCCGCAAGTTCGCCGAGGTGGCCGGGCAGCCGCAATGGGCGGACGATCCACGCTTCGTTACCAACAAGCTGCGGGTGGCCAACCGGGCCGAGCTGATTCCGCTGATCCGCCAGGCCACGGTGTTCAAGACCACGGCGCAGTGGGTGAGCCAGCTGGAGGCTGCAGGGGTGCCGTGCGGGCCAATCAACGACCTGGCGCAGATGTTCCAGGACCCGCAGGTGCTGGCGCGCGGGTTGGCGGTGAGCATTCCGCATCCGTTGGCGGGAAGTGTGCCGCAGGTGGCGAGCCCGATACGGCTGTCGGAGACGCCGGTGGAGTACCGTCGGGCGCCGCCGCTGCTGGGTGAGCATACCGAGGTGGTGCTGGAGGATGTATTGGGGCTGGATGCCAATGAGGTGCAACGGCTGCGCAGTGCTGGCGTGCTTTAAGGGCGTGTGGCCTTGGTGAAAAGCGGGGAGGCCGTCAGGCCTCCCCGCTTTGCTTTTCAGCGATACCAGTGTTTCTTGAAATTAAAGGTTGACGCGGTTTCGAATCCCCTTATAATGCGCCCCACTTCTGACGTAGTCGAAGCGCAAAACTTCTTGAAAATCAATTAGTTAAGCGATTCAGGTAGTATCAGGAGTGCTTCGGTCGCCTGATCGGCAGTGGTTGAGAAGATGGTTGACAGCGTTTCTAAACGCTGTATGATTCGCCTCCCGCTACGAGAGATCGCAGCGAGTCAAGTGTTTGAAGCTAAACGAGTTTCTCGCAAAAAACTTCAAAATAAACGCT